>NZ_JBQLIB010000016.1:0-50315 GCF_056034365.1 Marinococcus sp. LNHM5E3-2.1 | reverse complement strand
ACCAGCCAAAAAAGAACGTGGATCGAACGATCCACGAACAAACATGACGCTTTTATTTTGTTTCTCAACAATCTGAAAGCCCAGCCGTTTAAAATACGGCTGGGCTTCAAACTATTCTTCCTCTGATTCTGCTGGAACGTTTTCTTCTTCGATGGCTTCATGTTCAATTACGGGCGCCACTGTAGAAACAGCCTCGCCTTTATCAAGACGGATGAGACGTACACCCTGGGCGTACCGCCCGAGTCTCGAAACATCGCCTACCTGCATACGGATCACCACTCCCTGAATGGTCATCACCATCAGGTCGATGTCCAATGGCACCGAACGCATCGCTGCGAGTTCCCCTGTGCGGCTTGTCAGTTTAATCGCTTTTAACCCTTTGCCGCCCCGGTTCTGCTTACTGAATTCTTCAATTGAGGTAAGCTTCCCGTATCCTTTGTTTGTTACCATTAGTATCATTTCATTCTCTACTGAAATATCCATACCTACTACTTCGTCATCTTCGCGAAGGGAAATGGCTTTAACTCCGGAAGCCGTCCGCCCCATCGAGCGCACGTCCTCTTCATCAAAGTGAATGGACATTCCCTGCTTTGTGCCGATAATTAAGGAATCGTCGCCGGAGGTGAGACGCACGCCGTGAAGCTCATCGTCCTCCCGGACGTTAATAGCGAACAGGCCGCCCTTGCGGATGTTTGAAAAGGCCGACAGCACAGTTCTTTTCGAAATTCCTTTTTTCGTCAGGAAGAATAGATAGGCGTTTTCTGAAAATTCCTCGATCGGAATTACCGTGCTGATATATTCACCTTTATCGATCTGAAGCAAATTAATTAACGGAATCCCTTTAGCCGTACGGCTTAATTCAGGAATTTCATAAGCTTTCAAACGATATACTTTCCCTTTGTTGGTAAAGAAAAGAATCGTCTGGTGGGAATTGGTCGTCAGCAGATGCTCTACAAAGTCATCCTCATTCGTCCCCATTCCCTGTACGCCCCGTCCACCGCGGCGCTGGCTCCTGTACGTATCAATCGGCATACGTTTAATGTAGCCCTGGTGCGAAATAGTGACTACTACGTCCTGCCGCGGAATAAGGTCTTCATCTTCGATGGAATTCTCTCCGGCTTCCAGACGTGTCCGACGGTCGTCACCGAATTTCTCCTTCACTTCGGTAAGCTCTTCCCGGATAATTTCGAGCACCCGCTCTTCGTTAGCCAAAATTTCTTTCAGCTCCCGGATGCGCTCCATCAGCTCCCGGTACTCCTGTTCAATTTTGTCTCTTTCAAGGCCGGTTAAACGCTGCAGTCGCATATCAAGAATAGCCTGTGCCTGATCTTCACTCAAATCATAGTTGTCCATCAGACCATTTCTTGCGATCTCCGTTGTTTCCGATCCCCGGATCAGCTCAATCACCGCATCCAGATGGTCAAGCGCCACCCGCAGACCTTCAACAATGTGGGCACGGGCCTCTGCTTTTCGAAGTTCAAAAGCAGTCCGTCGCTTGATAACTACTTTTTGATGCTCGAGATAGTGATACAGACATTCTTTGAGGTTAAGCACCTTCGGCTGGCCGTTCACAAGAGCCAGCATGTTAATACCAAAGCTCGTCTGCAGCGCCGTTTGCTTGTATAGGTTATTTAAAATAACGTTGGCGTTGGCATCTCTTCGTACTTCCACAACGACCCGCATGCCATTACGGTCTGATTCGTCGCGAAGATCAGTAATACCGTCGATTTTTTTATCGCGAACCAGCTCTGCAATACGCTCCACCAGCCGGGCTTTATTCACCTGGTATGGCAGCTCATCTACGATGATTGTTTCCTTGCCTTTTTTATCTTCTTCAATGTAGGCGTGCGAACGGATAATAATTGATCCTTTGCCTGTCTGGTAAGCCTTGCGGATACCCGAGCGGCCTAGAATGGAAGCAGCTGTTGGGAAATCCGGACCAGGGATATATTCCATCAGCTCTTCTACCGTAATATCAGGATCTTCACTCAGGGCGAGTACCCCGTCAATAACTTCTTCAAGACGGTGCGGCGGGATATTGGTAGCCATACCCACCGCAATTCCGGACGTACCGTTAACCAGCAGGTTCGGGAAACGCGCCGGCAGAACTACAGGCTCCCGCTCGTTACCGTCATAGTTTTCCTGATAATCAATTGTGTCTTTGTTAATATCGCGGACCATTTCAAGCGATATTTTAGACATTTTTGCTTCGGTATAACGCATCGCCGCTGCTCCGTCCCCGTCCACGGAACCGAAGTTTCCGTGCCCGTTAACGATTGGATGGCGGTAGCTGAAATCCTGTGCCATGCGCACCATTGTTTCATAAACCGCGGAGTCGCCGTGCGGGTGGTATTTACCGATAACGTCCCCAACGATACGGGCGGACTTCCGGAACGGCTTTTCAGGCGTCATGCCGAGCTCACTCATTGCAAATAAAATACGCCGGTGCACCGGCTTCATTCCGTCACGAACGTCCGGGAGGGCCCGGCTGACGATAACACTCATCGCGTAATCTAAAAATGAGGTGCGCATCTCCTCGCCAATACCAATCTCCGTGACTCTGGATTCGTTTTCTGCCATTGCAGTAACCTCCTACTTTCTATTCCAGCAGGCTTGAGTGCCTGTTTCTGCTATATTCGATAGAAACCCCCGCTTTAATCTTCCGCGGGGGTTTCTTTGTTTCACCTTAATGCCGGCTCTTACACGTCGAGGTTCTGTACGTAATGCGCGTTTTCCTGGATAAAGTCACGACGCGGCTCGACGTGATCACCCATCAGTGTTTCAAACACTTCATCGGCTACCATTGCATCTTCAAGTGTAACCTGCATCGTCGTTCTTGAATCCGGATCCATGGTCGTTTCCCAAAGCTGGGTCGGATTCATTTCCCCGAGCCCTTTATAGCGCTGAAGATTCGGTTTTGGCTGCGCCGGGAGCTCGGCCAGGGCAGGCTGAAGCTCACGTTCGAAAAAGAGGTAGCGCACGTATTTGCCCTGCTGGACCTTGTACAGAGGTGGCTGGGCAATATAAATATATCCTCTTTCAAGCAGCGGCCGCATATAACGATAAAAGAAGGTTAGCAGAAGTGTCCGGATATGGGCTCCATCCACATCGGCATCCGTCATAATAATAATCCGGTGATAGCGGGCCTTTTCGATATCAAATTCGTTGCCGATTCCCGTTCCGAGAGCTGTAATAATGGTTCTGATTTCATTGTTGGCAAGAATCTTATCCAAACGTGCTTTTTCCACGTTCAGAATTTTTCCGCGCAGCGGCAGAATAGCCTGGAAATGCCGGTCCCTTCCCTGTTTGGCTGAACCGCCGGCAGAATCGCCCTCGACGATATATACTTCACTGCTCGCCGCATCCTTCGAGGTGCAGTCGGCCAGCTTTCCCGGAAGGGAACTGACTTCGAGGGCACTTTTACGACGGGTTAATTCCCGTGCTTTTTTCGCAGCGTCCCGGGCTCTTGAGGCCATAAGCCCTTTTTCTACGATCGTCCTCGCCGTGTCCGGATTTTCGCTCATAAACCTCGAAAAATGCTCCGAGAATAATGAATCTGTAATGGTACGGGCTTCCCCGTTCCCTAACTTTGTTTTTGTCTGTCCTTCAAACTGCGGATCCGGAATTTTCACGCTGACAATCGCGACCAGTCCTTCACGCACATCGTCTCCGATTAAGTTCGGGTCGTTTTCCTTGAACAGGCTGTTTTTACGGGCATAGTCGTTAATAACTCTCGTCAGTGCCGTCCGGAATCCGGACTCGTGGGTTCCGCCTTCATGGGTATTAATATTATTCGCAAACGAATACACATTGCTCGTATATCCGTTGTTATACTGCATCGCCACTTCCACCTGAATATCGTTGCGGTTCGCTTCAAGAAAAATCGGCTCTTTGTGAAGAGTGTCCTTCTGACGGTTCAGGTATTCCACAAACGAAGCAATACCGCCTTCGTAATGGTAGGACTGCACCTGCTCTTCTTCCGTGCGTTTATCCGTACATGTAATATGGAGGCCCCGGTTGAGAAACGCGAGTTCCCGTACACGGGTGGTGAGCGTTTCAAATTCAAACTCGGTCGTTTCTTCAAAGATATCCGAATCCGGTTTGAAACGGATCTTTGTGCCCCTTTTGTCTGTCTTGCCGACCTTTTCAAGGTCGTGCTGCGGGATACCGCGGCGGTAAGCCTGCTGATAAATTTCGCCTTCCCTGTGTACTTCGATATCAAGCGTTTCGGAAAGAGCGTTCACCACGCTCGCCCCAACACCGTGAAGACCGCCGGAAACCTTATAGCCGCCGCCGCCAAATTTACCGCCGGCGTGCAGTACGGTCATAATAACTTCCACTGCCGGCCTGCCCATTTTTTCGTGCATGCCGACAGGAACACCACGGCCGTTGTCTTCTACGGTGATGCTGTTGTCTTTTTCGATCGTAATATATATTTGGTCGCAATAGCCGCCCATGGCTTCATCAATGCTGTTATCAACAATCTCCCACACTAAATGGTGAAGTCCTCTGGACGTTGTAGAGCCGATATACATGCCTGGGCGCTTCCGGACTGCTTCGAGTCCTTCAAGTACCTGGATTTGACTTTCATCATATGAATTTTGATTCATCGACAATCTGTTCACCTTCGCTTCCTGCGGGATCAAATCTCGCGTGTAGTCCGTAAATACATGCTGTCGTTTTCATGTCTTTATAAGCTCAGTCCTCTTTAGCTGACTGTATTTCTTCATGATATTCATCATATTCTGAAATAATCTGCGATCTGCGTTTCAGCGTTAACGAAGAAATAGGAGAGAAATAAACCTTCTCTTTCGTAACCACGACGGACTTTGCTTCGGAATCTGCAATTTGCTCTTTATCGTCATTTTCGACTGCCTGCAGGAACTGTCTTGTGATACTTGAAGAGTCCTGACTGTTGCTGTCTAAAATCGCAATGACATCTTTTGAACGTATTACGGTGCCGTCGCCTAAATGTATAAACAATGTGATTCACCACCTACTGTTTTTCCAATTGTCCCTGGCGGGCAGTAAATACGGTTGCCCGCTCGATTGTCTCGTGCTTGATGCTTTCAATGCTTGTCGTTGTAACAAAGGTCTGTACTTTTCCCTGGATCGCGTCAAGTAAATGAGACTGCCGATGCTGATCGAGTTCAGAGAGTACGTCATCAAGCAGCAGGATCGGATACTCTCCCACATAAGCGCGGATCAGCTCTATCTCTGCCATTTTTAACGATAGGGCAGCTGTTCGCTGCTGGCCCTGGGACCCGTATGTCTGTACGTCCCGTTCGTTAACCAGAAGCTTCATTTCATCCCGGTGCGGTCCTGCCAGCGACAGTCCACGGCGGATTTCATTTTCCCTGCGGCGCTCAAGCTCTGCCCGTAGCTGTTCAGCGAGTGCTGAGGCTTCCATTTCCGCGTGAATGTTTGCGGAAGGGTCATACTGCAGCTCAAGCTGTTCCCGACCCTGTGTGATCCGTGTATGAATCTCTGAGGCCCATCCTTCAAGCTGCTGCAAAAATCCGTAACGCCGCTGGATTACTTTCACGGCTGCTTCGATGTATTGTTCATCGATGACCTCAAGTGTTAATTCCTGCTCCCGGCTGGGTACGGGGAACATACCCTTCAGCAGCTGGTTGCGCTGCTTTAGAATGCGCTGGTATTTGGAAAGATCGTGAAGATACACCGGACTGATCTGGCCAATCTCCATATCAATAAAACGCCGCCTCATATTCGGCCCGCCTTTTACAAGGTTTAAATCCTCCGGGGCAAACATGACGACGTTGCATGCGCCTATATATTCGCTCAGCTTTTTTTGCTCGATGCCATTCTTTTTTACTTTTTTTCCTTTAGCCGAAAGAATAACTTCGAGATCAACATGACGCTGCTCCCGCTCTACCGAAGCTTCGATACGGGCAAATTCGTGGTTCCAGCCAATCAATTCCTTGTCTTTGGAAGTCCGGTGGGATTTCGCAAAAGCAAGCATATGAATAGCTTCCATCAGGTTTGTTTTTCCCTGGGCATTTTCCCCGACAATAACGTTTACAGTGTTCTCTATTTGCAAGGCAATATCACCGTAGTTGCGATACTGCTTGAGCCGAATGTTTTTTACATACACAGGCCTGTGCTCATCCTTCGCCGGTACCGATAGTGAAGCTTCCGTTTTCTTCGACTTCCACTACGTCCCCTGGATACAGCTTTCTTCCCCTGCGGGCTTCTTCTTCTCCATTCACTTCTACAGCGAATTCAGAGAGAAACCACTTTGCCATACCACCTGTATCGATGATTCCAGCTTCTTTGAGGAACTGGCCGAGTGTTATATATTCGGTTGTGATATTAATCGCCTCTCCCATATCGATCCTCCCGACGCCGGATATTAAAGCATAATTATTACTTCTGCCTGTTTCCGAACATATTTCATTCATACTCTATATTTTACTAAAAATAAGCGAAAAATGCCAGTATATCGCACTATTCGTTTCATATTCCCTGTCAGCATAACATAAGAAAAACGGCCTCCTGTTTTATACAAAAGGCCGTATAATTGTTCAACTTTTAATACGTGCGTACCGGCGAAAATAAATGCAGCATCTGATCATGGTCTGTCGGCCGCACCACAAATGGGCTCATTGCCCCGGTAAATTGAATATGAATTTTTTCACTGTCGATTACTTTCAGGGCATCTGTGATATTTTTTCCGTTAAACGAAATGCGAAGCTCTTCTCCGTCTATTTTATCACAATCGATGTTTTCCGTCACTTTCCCAATTTCGGAGGAAACGGAGTTGATCTCTACCCTTCCATCTCCGAGTGTTTTTAAGTTGATCACGTTGTTTTTTGTTTCTCTTGAAAGCAGCAATGCCCGGTCAAGTGACTGGAGTAATTCTTTCGTATACAGCTCCACCCCGGTTTTCGTTTCAGAAGGAATCATATTTTTTGTGACTGGATATTTCCCATCAAGAAGCCGGGAATAAAACAGGAGATGCGGAAAACGGAACATTACCTGGGTTTCCGTAATAATAATTTCCACCGTGGCATCATCATCGCTCAGCAGGCGGCTTAGCTCATTCAGGCTTTTACCTGGAATGACAATGTTAGACAGGTCAGGTGCATCCGAACCTGCTTCGAGATTTGCTTTCCGGAGAGCAAGCCGGTGGCTGTCTGTAGCAGTACAGATCAGTTCTCCGTTCTCACTTTCAAGGTTTACACCTGTCAACACTGGTCGCGTTTCCTGGGCCGACACGGCAAAAACCGTCTGGCGGATCATGTCCTTGAGTAAGCTCTGGGGCAAATGAAACATATTTGTATCATCCAGCTTTGGAAGCCTTGGGTATTCTTCTGGGTCCAGACCATTCAGGTTAAATACGACAGAGCCGGAACGGATCGTAGTCGCGAACTGGTCCTGTACGACGACTTCAATTTCTTCCCCTGGAAGCTTTTTTACTATTTCCGCAAAAAAACGGGCCTGGAGCACAATGCTTCCCTGCTCCTGCACCTGAACATACTGATTATCGTTTTCCTCTGTGGGAATGAACGTTTCGATGGATATATCAGAATCACTGCCGGTTAACGTTACGCCATCAGCAGCTGCAACGATTTTAATTCCGGTCAGTATTGGAATTGTCGTTCTGGAGGAGACAGCTTTATTTACGTTTTGTACATGTTGCACAAATTGATCTCGATCGACGGTGAAATGCATAGGTCATCTCCCTTTATATATATTGTTTTTAAAGTAGTAATAGTAGTAGGGCTTGTTAGTAATGTGGATAAATAACATTTGAACTGCTAAATCGGGCATTTGTCCCTGTGAGTAAGTTGTGTATAACTTCGGTTCGTTATCCACACCTATGTGCGTAATTGATCGATGATCCCCTGGACAGTTTTTTGCAGTTCTGTATCTGTCGACATCAGATTTGATATTTTTTCGTGGGCGTGAATGACGGTTGTGTGGTCTCTGCCTCCAAAAGCCTCACCGATTTTCGGCAGAGAGGCATCCGTCATTTCCCGTGACAGATACATGGCGATCTGACGCGGAAAAGCAATGCTTTTTGTACGCTTTTTTGCTTTTAATTCCGGCACAGGCATCTGAAACTGGGTAGCCACCCGTTCCTGGATATGCTCAATGGTGACTGTCTTAGGCTGGGCGGTAGGAATGATATCTTTCAGAGCTTCAGCCGCCAGGTCAGCATTCATGTCCTGATTGATCAACGAAGAATAAGCGACGACACGGATAAGTGCCCCCTCGAGTTCACGAATGTTTGTATCAATCTGATTGGCAATATAGAGCATGACTTCGTTTGGAATATCGAGCATTTCCGCTTTCGCTTTTTTGCGCAGAATAGCGATTCTAGTCTCGAGGTCCGGCGGCGTGATATCAGTGATTAATCCCCATTCAAACCGGGAGCGGAGCCGGTCTTCAAGCGTTGGTATTTCCTTTGGCGGACGATCGCTGGAAATGACAATTTGTTTGCTTTCTTCATGAAGAGCATTGAAGGTGTGGAAAAACTCTTCCTGGGTCTGCTCTTTTCCTGCTAAAAACTGAATATCGTCAATAAGCAGTACATCGACGTTTCGATATTTGTTCCGGAAATGCACAGCTTTGTTGTCCCGGATAGCATTGATGAATTCATTGGTAAACTTTTCAGAGGACAGGTACATAACTTTGGCATTTGGATTATGATCAATAACGTAATGACCGATGGCATGCATTAAGTGGGTTTTTCCAAGGCCGACACCGCCGTAAATAAACAATGGATTGTACGCTTTGGCTGGCGCTTCGGCTACTGCAAGCGATGCAGCGTGGGCAAAACGGTTCCCGGAGCCGATCACGAAAGTATTAAATGAATATTTATCATTCAGCATGCTCTTTGGAGGGTCCTGGCTGGAGCCGGACGGAGCTGCTTTTGGGGGCGCTGGTTCATTTTCAACCGGAACTTCAGCCTGCGGGATCACAAATTTCACCTGCAGCGCGGATCCGGTAATATCTTCTAAAGCATCCGTAATCAGGTTTGTATAACGGCTCTCAAGCCAGTCGCGGGCAAACTCATTCGGTGCTTCAATAATTACGGTATCTCCTTGAAGATCCGAGGCCTCTGTCGCTTTCAACCACGTTTCATAGCTTGGTTTACTTACTTTTTCCTGCATTAGTTCCAATGTCTGGTTCCATAAATCAGTAATATTTTCCAATAAGGACGCACTCCTCTCGTACAGGTTTAGCAGTATACAATGGTTTGGCTGGAGACTCAAATCGCTGGAAAGACAGAAAAGGCTTCTATCTTATCATGGTGAAAGAAAGAAACCCAATAAGTGAATATGCGGGAGATGCATATTGTATGCGTTATAAAATTATTGTGCAATAATAATAAAATTATGTAAAAAAAGAAATACACATAATGCACAGGGCTGTGAATAACATTGTCCAATGGCTGTGGAAAATTATCCACAAAGTTATCAACAGCTGTGGATAAGGTTGCATTGTATGGAATGTTATTAACAGAAACTTAATCCATGATAGCAAATAAAAAGATGAATAACAACGGGAACATATTTGTTTATCCACAAACTCAAGAACTTGTGTATAGAAACTATCCACAGCACTAGATTATGTGTACAGGTTGTTCATAATGCTGTGGGCATTTTTTATGTTCGCTTTTATTTATCCACACAGCAGAAAAGAATTGCTGTGCACAAATGCAGGAAACACAGCCAGCGGTATCGGCCAGGGGGTGGTTGACAGTTTTTCTTATTCTCTATATAATTTACGGGAATGTTTTCGAACGTTTATTACTCCTTAAGGAGGTGCGATACACTATGGGAAAACCAACATTTACCCCTAACAACCGGAAGCGTAAAAAAGTACACGGTTTCCGTGCGAGAATGGGAACAAAGAACGGTCGTCAGGTTTTGAAAAATCGTCGTCGTAAAGGTAGAAAAGTATTATCTGCATAAGAAGGCCACGGATTTTATCCAGTGGTCTTTTTTTCTGTCTTCAGCCGGAAAGAAAAATAAAAATGCCGGTGGTTTTTATAGGAAAAGGGGGAACCGGGTGATGAAAAAGCACAATCGTTTAAAAAAGAATCACGAATTCAGCTATATTTTTGCGCACGGAACTTCCTTTGCCAACCGGCAATTTGTGCTTTATACCTTAAAAAAAGAGGAACAGGTTCATTACCGGGCAGGACTTACCGTCAGCAAACGGATGGGAAACGCCGTCATGCGCAACCGGATCAAGCGTTATCTGCGTGAAGCTGTATCGGAGCTTGAGCCCCGGATCCCCGGAGGCTATGACCTGGTAGTAATAGCGAGGAAACCGGTAGCGGATATGGATTACCATGAAACAAAAAAAAGTCTGACCCATGTATTTAAAAAAGCCGGTTTGTTAAACTCAGGTAAAGCAAAGCCCAACAAGTAGACACAAAGTTGTTTTCGCTTCTGGCCGGCAGCGGCTGGGGGCGAAAAATACTTTTAAAATAGAGGGATTTCTGCTGGTGCTGAAGAAATTGTTTACAAGGACCGTGCGTAAATAAACTCAAAATCACTTTACACATACATGTACGTGCAGCATAAGCATATACATGCCCGTAATAAACGAAAATCGGGTACTTAAGAAACGTAAGGAACGAGGAGGGCGGGGTAACGGTGAACCAATCGATGAAGGTTTCGGGGAAAACAGTAGAAGAAGCTTTAGATACAGCTGTGCGGGAATGGGAAACAACAATAGACCGTATCGAGTACCAGGTGCTTGAAGAACCAAGAAAAGGATTTCTCGGCATTGGAGCGAAGCAGGCTTTCGTAGAAGTATCCCTTCGAATCGACCCTGTGGAGGAAGCGGCTGCATACTTAAAAGATCTGATTCAGGCTATGAACGTAGAAGCAGAAGTGGAAGTACAGATCTCAAGAAAGCATACCGCGATGGAGATCAAAGGCTCTTCTCTCGGCCTTCTGATTGGAAAGCGTGGAAAGACCCTCGATGCGCTCCAGCATCTTACGAATACAGCCGCCAATAAGCATGCTGACGCCAAGCAGCATATAGTACTTGATGCTGAAAATTACCGTGGGAAACGAAAAGAATCGCTGCAGAGGTTTGCAGAGCGGATGGCCGGAAAAGCGCTCCGGGAAGCCAAAACAATTAAACTTGAGCCTATGGACGCAGCGGAACGAAAAATTATTCATCAGGCCCTGCATCAGCATAAAAATATTGAAACAACTTCTTCAGGAAAAGAACCAAGACGTCACGTAGTAATTACACCTGGTGCAAAAGAAAAGTTAAAATGAGACAAATTGCCGCCTGGACTGCCGGGCGGTTTTTTTAAAAGAAACAGGCAGATGTACACAGGTTATCCACATGTGGATAAAAACCTTTTTCGAACTGCTTTCATATGATATTCTATTTAGTTAGAAGCATATAAGGAAACTGACGAAAGCGATGCCGAAAAAGGTGTCGTCCTTTTCGTGTGTCTAATAGATGAAGAAAAACCCAGGGAGGGTTGATGAATGGAAACAGATACAATTGCCGCGATTTCGACTCCGAGCGGGGAAGGAGCTATTGCGATTGTCCGCCTGAGCGGAGACGAAGCGCTAAATATTGCGGATCATGTGTATAAGGGCAAAAAATCTCTTCATGACGTGGAAACCCATACGATCCATTACGGGCATATTATCGACCCAGCGGACGGCTCCGTGATTGAAGAATCCATGATTTCTGTCCTCAGGGCTCCAAAAACATTTACAAGAGAAGATATCGTGGAAATTAACTGTCACGGAGGACTGGTTTCGGTCAATCGTGTCCTTGATAATGTATTAAGTCAGGGAGCGCGGCTGGCGGAGCCTGGAGAGTTTACGAAACGGGCATTTTTAAATGGGCGTATTGATCTGACGCAGGCGGAAGGTGTCATGGACCTGATCAGAGCTAAAACCGACCGGGCGATGCAGAGTGCTTTAAAGCAGGTTGAAGGAAGGCTTTCTGAACGCATCCGTAAGCTTCGCCAGAAGCTTCTTGAAACAGTAGCCAATGTGGAAGTGAACATTGACTACCCTGAATTTGATGCTGATGTTGTGACGACAAATGTTTTGAAAGAGAATGTTTCGTTTGTCGGCGAAGAGATCGATCAGCTTCTCGTAACGGCGCGGCAGGGAAAAATCATGCGTGAAGGACTTGGCACAGCGATTATCGGCCGGCCGAACGTGGGAAAATCCTCCCTGATGAATAATTTGGTACATGAAAACAAAGCAATTGTAACGGAAGTGCCCGGCACCACAAGAGACGTGCTCGAGGAGTATGTAAACGTCCGGGGGGTGCCGCTTCGTTTAATTGACACCGCCGGTATACGTGAAACTGAAGATATTGTGGAAAAGATCGGCGTAGAACGCTCCCGCCAGGTGCTGCAGGAAGCGGAGCTGATTCTTCTTGTCATCAATAGTGCAGAGCCGCTCTCCGATGAAGACCGAGCATTATTTCAGGCAGTTCAGGGCATGAATGTTATTGTTATAATGAATAAAACGGATCTTCCTAAACAGGTCGATGAGGAAGAACTCCGGGAGTATACCTCTGGGCGGCCGATTATTGCCGCTTCTTTTCTGAATGATGAAGGCATTGACAGTCTTGAAGAAGCAATTGCCCACCTCTTTTTTGATGAAGGGGTGGAGGCAGCGGACATGAATTATTTGTCCAATGCCCGTCATATTGGGTTATTGAATCAGGCAAAACGTTCGGTAAATGACGCTTTGGAAGCCGTGGAAATGGGAGTACCAGTAGACATGGTACAAATTGATATTACCCGGGCCTGGGAACAGCTCGGAGAAATTGTCGGGGAAAATGTGCATGACGGATTAATTGATCAGCTGTTTGCCCAGTTTTGTCTCGGAAAATAGATACACCCGCTGCAGGCGGAGGGTAATACTAGAAGGAGGAACTGTAATGAGTTACAACGGAGGAAATTATGACACGATTGTCATCGGCGCCGGACATGCGGGCGTAGAAGCAGGGCTTGCTTCTGCACGCATGGGAGCTAATACATTGATGCTGACGCTGAACCTGGACGCCGTAGCGTTTATGCCGTGCAACCCGTCCGTAGGAGGGCCGGCAAAAGGCATCGTCGTCCGCGAAATTGATGCGCTCGGCGGAGAAATGGCTAAAAATATTGATAAAACCCATATCCAGATGCGGATGCTTAATACAGGAAAGGGACCGGCTGTTCAGGCGCTCCGTGCGCAGGCTGATAAATTTCTTTATCAGCAGGAAATGAAGCGGACCCTTGAGAACACAGACAATTTAACGATCCGCCAGGGACTGGTGGAGGAGTTGATCGTTGAAGATAACGTATGTAAAGGCGTAGTCACTAATACTGGTGCGAGCTATTATTCTTCCTCGGTCGTAGTGACAACGGGCACTTATCTGCGCGGCAAGATTATTCTCGGAGAACTCGCTTATGAAAGTGGTCCGAATAACATGCAGCCTTCCATCAATTTATCGGACAGCATTAAAGCGCTCGGGCTCGATATGGTCCGGTTCAAAACCGGCACTCCGCCCCGGGTGAACAGTAATTCCATCGATTACAGCAAAACAGAGATCCAGCCCGGCGACGAGCAGCCGCGGGCCTTTTCCTACGAAACGGTGGAATTCATTACTGATCAGCTCCCGTGCTGGCTCACCTATACCGGCGCAGAAACGCATGAGCTGATTACAAACAACCTGCAGCGCTCCCCAATGTATTCCGGTATGATCGAAGGAACAGGTCCGAGGTACTGCCCTTCAATTGAAGACAAAATTGTCCGTTTTAACGACAAGCCGAAGCACCAGATTTTCCTCGAACCCGAAGGCAGAAATACAGATGAAGTTTACGTGCAGGGGCTCTCAACCAGTCTTCCGGAGGATATTCAGTTTGGCATACTCAAAACTATCCCGGGACTTGAAAACGTAAAAATGATGCGCCCGGGATATGCGATCGAATACGATGCAATTGTTCCGACGCAGCTGTGGCCGACCCTTGAAACAAAAACCGTGGAAGGTCTCTTTACGGCCGGTCAGATTAACGGTACTTCGGGTTATGAAGAAGCTGCCGGGCAGGGGATTATGGCCGGAATCAATGCAGCCTGCAAAGCACAGGGCAAGGAAGGCGTCATCCTTGACCGTTCGGATGCGTATATTGGAGTACTTATTGATGATCTGGTCACTAAGGGCACCAACGAACCATACCGCCTGTTAACATCGAGAGCGGAATACCGCCTGCTTCTACGTCATGACAATGCCGATCTGCGTCTAACCGATATCGGTCATGAGATCGGATTGGTTCCGGAGGCCCGCTACGAACGATTTGTGCATAAAAAAGAATCGATCGAGGCTGAGAAAAAACGATTGGAGAGCTTTACTCTGAAGCCGCATGAAGAAATTAATGATATGCTCATTTCCCGCGGTTCAACAGCGATGAAGGAAGCAGCTTCGGCGGCCCACCTGATGAAGCGGCCGGAAATCGGTTATGCTGACGTTGCTCCATTTGCAGACGCGCCTTCGTCTATTGCGCCGGATGTAGCCGAACAGGTGGAAATTCAGGTAAAATACGAAGGATATATTTCCAAACAGCTTGAACAGGTCGAGCGGATGAAAAAAATGGAAGAGAAAAAAATTCCAGAGAGCATCGATTACCACTCCATCTCGGGTATTGCGATTGAAGCGAGACAAAAGCTTTCAGAAGTACGTCCGCTTTCTGTCGGACAGGCATCCCGTGTATCCGGGGTGAATCCATCCGATATATCTATACTGCTTGTGTATATTGAACAGGGCCGTATGGCAACAACGTAACAGTGCGTGATAAAGCCCCTGCTTACTGAAAGCAGGGGCTTTTTTTAAGACAACGCCGTTTTGCTAAGGGGTAAACACCAGGAGTGTGAGCGTTGTCGTATTATCCAGTGAAGGGCAGGAAAGAAAAGAATGAGTAAAGAAACGTTTCCGGAATGGCTTGAAGCCATACATATTTCTTTGGACGATAAACAGAAGAAGCAATTTGAACAGTATTATCAGCTGCTAGTGGAATGGAATGAGCGCATGAATCTGACAGGCATTACTGAAGAACGGGAGGTATATGAAAAACATTTTTATGATTCTCTTACCGGAGCTTCCCTTTCGGCATTTAAGGCAGAAGGAACCCTGATCGATGTCGGTTCAGGAGCCGGCTTCCCAAGTCTGCCTCTTAAGATCTGCTTTCCGGAGCTTCAGGTTACGATTGTCGACTCTTTAAAAAAACGCATAGGTTTTTTAGAGGAAATCGTCAGTGAGCTTGGGCTTGAAGGAGTGACCCTTATCCATGACCGGGCGGAGCAGCTGGCTCGTCAAAAGACGTACCGGGATCAGTTTGACGCAGCGAGTGCCCGTGCTGTGGCTAAGCTGCCAGTACTGCTCGAGCTCTGCCTGCCGTTTGTAAAGCCGGGAGGTGTTTTCATTGCTTGGAAGGGAGCCAGCGGGGAAGAAGAACTGCTTGAGGCAGAAAACGCCCTGTTAAAATTAGAAGCAGAAGCATTGGCCCCGAAGAAAATGAAACTGCCTGAAGAAGAGAGCGAACGGGTGCTTTTAGCATTCGAAAAAAGGAAAAAGACCCCAAAAGCGTATCCGAGAAAACCAGGGACCCCGGCAAAAAATCCTTTATAATCACCCATGGCTCATTCGACAACCCTTAGAAACGTGATAGAATGAAAGAGCAAATGTACGAAATCCACTAGTGAAACATCATGGGCCGCAGTTTTTAAGTGAGGTGATATACGGGTATGAAACAGTCGATTCAAAAATGGTTCGGTCTGGGAGACAACCAGGCTGAAAAAAGCGGCATTAATGAACACGAAGTTAAAATGATTCCCATCCATCAAATCATGGCGAATCCTTTTCAGCCACGGACCATCTTTTCAGATGAAAAGCTTTCGGAATTAGCTCAATCGCTGCAGACGCACGGCCTTCTGCAGCCAATAACGGTCAGAAAGCAGTCCGGAGGCTATGAGATTATTGCTGGCGAAAGGCGTTGGCGCGCTTCGCAGAAGCTTGGATGGAAAGAGATCCCGGCGCTGGTGAAAGAATTTAATGATACCCAGACGGCCTCAATTGCGCTTATTGAAAACCTGCAGCGGGAAGCATTGACAGCGCTTGAAGAGGCAGCTGCATACGCCAGGCTGCTTGAAATGAATCAGCTCACGCAGGCAAGTCTGGCGCAGCGGCTGGGAAAAAGTCAGTCGACCATTGCTAACAAGCTCCGTCTGCTGCATCTGTCTGAATACGTTCAGGAGAAGCTCTCAGAAAAAGAAATTACTGAACGGCATGCCAGAGCCCTTCTGAAGCTGCCGGAGGCGGAGCGCCAGGATCGTATCGTTGACGAGGCCATTGAAAAGGACTGGAACGTGAAACAGACGGAAGACAGGATTGCTGCTTTGCTTGATCCAAAGCCAAAAAAGACAAGGCAGCCGAAAAAGCACGTATCCAAAGATACCCGTATTGCCTTAAATACGATCCGGGAGTCGATAGATATGGTGACGAAAAGCGGCATGGCAATTGATACGGATGAAGAAGACTATGATGGTTATTATCAGGTAACCATTCGAATACCAAAATCGAAGAAGTAAACAAGAAGAACAGCATGGAACTGGGAAAGTAGGTGTATCGATGGCAAAAACTGTTGCTATCGCCAACCAGAAAGGCGGCGTTGGGAAAACAACAACAGCAGTAAATATTAGTGCCTGTCTGGCACATGTAGGACAGCGGGTGCTTCTCGTGGACATTGATCCGCAGGGCAATGCTACCAGCGGGGCGGGCATTGAAAAAGGGGACGTTGAAAAGTGCGTTTATAACGTTCTCGTTGAAGACACAGATATTCGTGATATTGTCCGGGGAACAGCCTTGGAACAACTGGACGTAGTACCTGCCACCATCCAGCTTTCCGGGGCAGAAATTGAACTGGTCTCCACTATTTCCCGGGAAATCAGGCTGAAAAATGCATTGGAGGATGTGGCGGCGCAGTACGACTACATAATAATCGATTGCCCTCCCTCCCTTGGGCTTTTAACGATCAACGCGCTTTCCGCTTCGGATTCGATTTTAATCCCTGTGCAGTGCGAGTACTACGCCCTCGAAGGATTGAGCCAGCTGCTCAATACCGTCCGGCTTGTGCAAAAGCACTTAAACCATGATCTGGAAATCGAAGGAGTCCTGCTTACAATGCTCGACGCAAGGACCAATCTCGGATTCCAGGTTATAGAAGAAGTAAAAAAATATTTTCAGGAAAAAGTATTCGAAACGATTATTCCCCGGAATATACGTCTTGGGGAAGCTCCAAGCCACGGTCTTCCAATTATTATGTACGACGCAAAGTCTAAGGGTGCCGAGGTCTATTTAGAATTAGCAAAGGAAGTGGTTGCTGGTGGCCAAAGGTCTAGGTAGAGGATTGAACGCTTTTTTCCCGGAAGAAACAGGCGGCAACGAAGATCAAATCACTGCCGTACCAGTACAGGAATTACGGCCGAACCCTTATCAGCCGAGAAAACGATTTGAAGAAGAAGCGATTGAAGAGCTGAAGCAATCTGTGGCGGAGTTCGGTGTTTTGCAGCCAATTCTCGTTCGCAAAAGTATTAAAGGGTACGATATTGTTACGGGAGAGCGGCGGTTCCGTGCTGCCTCAGCGGCAGGCCTAAAAGAAATTCCGGCGATTGTAAAGGATTTAAGCGATGAGCGGATGATGGAAGTCGCGTTAATTGAAAATCTGCAGCGGGAAGATCTGAATCCATTAGAAGAAGCCCATGCGTATCAGCGTCTGGTGGAATCACTCGACATTACTCAGGATGAACTGTCCAAGCGGCTCGGAAAGAGCAGACCGCACATTGCCAATTATATCCGACTTCTGCAGCTGCCGGCAGAAGTGCAAAAGCTCGTTGAGACCAAGGAAATTTCCATGGGACACGCCAGAACGCTTCTTGGATTGAAAAAGAAAGAGCTGGCGGTGAAGGTAAGCGAACAGATTGTTAAACAGGCACTCAATGTCAGGCAGACGGAAGCACTTGTTCAGCAGATGAACGAGGGTGTTCCACGTGAAACAAAGCCAAAACAGCCGGCCTCTCCTTTCCTTGAACAAAAAGCTGAGGAACTCCAATCATATTTTGGTACCTCCGTTTCTATTCAGCAGGGAAAAAACAAAGGAAAGATTGAAATCGAATTCTTTTCGGATGAGGACCTGGATCGGATTCTTCAGCTTCTGAGTGAAGAAAAAGAATAAGGAAAGGGCTTCCGGTTTTACCCGGGAGTCCTTTCTATTTTGCATGGCTTAAAAGGCGGAGGGTGGGACGAAGTATCAGGCGTAGGAGGAATGGCGTTCAAGTACTACCATGGGATGCCCGTCGGAAAGGCTGAATTTGCGGGAAATGACAAATCCAAATGAATGGTAAAGATCGATCGCCGGCTGGTTTTTTTCGCTTGTATAAGCGTAAATTAAAGTATCCAGATGGTGATTTAATAGATATTTCAGTAAATAAGAGGCAAAGCCCCTCCGGAAAAAATCCGGGTGGACGACGAGTCTTGTGATTTGCAGCTTTTTTTCCTGGTATTCATAAGCAATAAAAGCGCAAAGCTCCCCCTCCACAAAGTAACCAACAAAGGTTTCCTTCGATGCCCGGATAGCTTCCACCGTTTCATTTAGAGCAGGGATATCAAAATTGTCTATAAGCACAGCTTCTGTATGGTAGGATTGCTGCTGCAGAGCAAGTATACTTTTAGCGGTATTGTATTTATGATTAGGTAAAAGGACGATCATTATAATCTCTCCTTAAAATGAAAGGGCAGAAAGAACGATAAAAGACATCAGCTATGTAACCTTTGCCTTTTAGGGCAAGCCCGCTCCAGTTCATTTTATAGTAAAATATTTAAAGCCAGCCCAAAAGGCACAAAAATCAATAGCCAAAAGCACAGGATGAAGAGACTCACCGTTGCTTCCGGCAGTTGGACTGCACTTATCAGCGTATCCACAAAGGATTTCAAAAGAATATACAGAGAGAAATAAAGAAACAAATGGGAAAAGGGAGCGGACATTTATGGTGCTGACAGGAACATTGGTCAACGGAGTGACTATTATTATTGGATCATTAATGGGGTTATTGTTTCACCGTATACCGGAAAGAATGAAAACAACCATTATGCAGGCGTTGGCGCTGGCGGTTGTTCTTCTTGGCATTCAGATGGGACTGCAGACAGAACAATTTTTAATTGTCGTGGGCAGTCTGGTAACTGGAGCCTGGGCAGGAGAGCGCCTGCGAATCGAAGATGGTCTGGAGTCGGTCGGCCAGTGGGTGGAAAAACGAATGGGAAACAGCGGTACAGAGAACACAGTAGCCAAAGGTTTTGTAACTGCCACGCTGGTATATGTGGTGGGAGCTATGGCAGTGCTTGGAGCAATGGACAGCGGGCTGCGCCAGGAGCACGATGTGTTATTTACAAAATCAATGCTGGACGGATTTTCAGCGCTTATTTTTACAACGACGATGGGGATCGGGGTGTTATTTTCGTTTATCCCAGTCGTTATTTACCAGGGATCCATTGCCCTTTTTGCCGTCCAAATTGATAGGCTGGTGCCGCAGGAGGCCATGGATACCTTTATTACTGAAATGACGGCTACCGGCGGCGTGATGATTATTGCTATCGGCTTAAAGCTGGCAGGTCTTTTAGAAATCCGGGTGGCAAATCTACTTCCGGCGATACCGATGGTGGCTTTTTTTGTGTTTATTATCCGTCTGTTCGGCGGATGAAGCCTCCCGGAGGAAGCGGACATGGTCGTCCTCGTTATGGAAAGTTAACGGAGGGGTGGTGGCTTCTTCCTCCTTCAGGACATGCTGCGTTGAGATTGACCGGTCGGCAAGAAGGAAGCTTTCTGCTATTAAAGAAGCCATTGTGTCGATAGTATACAACCTGGTATTTTGCAGTACGAAGTATTCCATCATTCCGCTGACATTCACTATGCCGTTAATATGCATATCTCCAACCATTGGAAGCTTCTTTTTCATGGCAGCTCCCGGAGTTACTCCTCCTTCATTCAAAGTAACTTTCCCTACATTCTGAAGATAACCAAGACAGGCGTCTACAGCGATAATAAAAGCATGCGGATGCTCTGCGGCAATGATCGAAAGCGTTTCTTCTAAATTAACAGCATGTACCGGGTACTGGAGAGTGCCGTATATATAAAAGTTTTCCAGTTGCTTTTCAAGAAGCTTGCTTCCGGTTAAAGGCCCTAGAGAATCTCCGGTGGAGCGGTCTGTGCCAATACAGACCAGGATGATATCTTCATCTGTGACACGCTCCCGGATGTGACCGGTCAGGCAGTCCGCCAGCTCTCCAGCACTTCCGGGCTCATCCATGCTGACGTGGCAGTGAGTACGGTAGGCTTCACGTGAAACAGCTTTTTTCCCCATAGCAGATAACTCCTTTCCAGAATTCTCCCCAAAAATAATTGTATTAGCCTACTATACCCGCGTTTGGGTAAAAATAACTGTCGTATTTAAGCAAAAGCCGCCCCGGACAGAAAGATGAGAGTTTAATTGAGGTTTTTGACGGATTACGATAGGATAAAAAGTACCGAATCGTTCAGGTGAGATGAGAAGAAAGGAGAAAACGGGCCTTATGGTGGAAAAGCAGCCTTTTGATATCAATAGTATTGTGGAAATGAAAAAGCAGCATCCTTGTGGAGAAAATCGCTGGAGAATTATCCGGATGGGCGCCGATATCCGGATTAAGTGCGAAGGGTGCGGACATAGCGTGATGCTTCCGAGAAAAGAATTCAGTAAAAAGGTGAAAAAGGTGCTCGAATAATTCCGGTAAAGCTGCTCTTGTTGTCGCAAAAGTGAAATTATACTATACTCAAAGCAATATACTAACGATAAAGAGTTGCTTTTAAGGACAGCTGCGGTTGTCCTCTTTGTTATGTTTAGAGAAATATTAATTGAAAGAAAGAAGGAAATAATAAATGGCTTTAACTACAGGTATAGTCGGACTTCCGAACGTCGGGAAGTCAACATTGTTCAACGCGATCACTCAGGCGGGAGCGGAGTCTGCCAACTATCCGTTCTGCACAATTGACCCGAACGTAGGTATTGTGGAAGTGCCGGACAGCAGGCTCGAACAGTTAACAAATATGTTTCAGCCGAAAAAAACGATTCCTACCGCATTCGAATTTACAGACATTGCCGGCATTGTTGAAGGAGCGAGTAAAGGAGAAGGCCTGGGAAATAAATTCCTTTCGCATATCCGTGAAGTGGACGCTATTTCCCACGTGGTACGCTGCTTTGACAGTGATGACGTCACTCACGTCTCGGGAAAAATAGATCCGATCCATGATATCGAAGTAATTAACCTGGAACTGATTCTTGCAGACCTTGAGACGGCAGAAAAGCGGATCGATAAAGTAGCAAAGCTTGCCAAATCCAAGGATAAAGATGCAATGCAGGAGCATGCAGTACTCGAAAAGATTGTCGAAGCACTGAAAGAAGAACAGCCCGTGCGCAGCCTGGAATGGACTGAGGAAGAGCTGAAAATCGTTAAAGGCTTCCAGCTTCTCACGATGAAGCCGGTATTATACGTCGCCAACGTCAGCGAAGATGACTTAATGGAAGAAGAAGACAATGAGCACGTCTCCCGTGTCAAAGAATTTGCAGCAGCTGAAGGTGCGGGCGTTGTAGTTATCTCGGGGAAAATTGAAGAAGAACTCGCGGAGCTTGAAGGAGAAGAAAAAAATGAATTTCTTCAGGATCTCGGCATTGAAGAGCCGGGGCTTGACCAGCTGATCCGGGAAGCTTATTCCCTGCTTGGCCTGCAGACGTATTTTACTGCAGGTGAACCGGAAGTAAGGGCCTGGACGATCCGCAAAAATACAAAAGCTCCCCAGGCTGCCGGTGTAATCCACAGTGATTTTGAGAAAGGCTTTATCCGTGCCGAGGTTGTCGGATACGAAGACCTGATGCAGGCAGGTGCAATGAACAGCGCCAAAGAAGCAGGCAAGGTAAGGCTTGAAGGCAAGGAATATATCGTTAAGGACGGCGACGTTGTTCATTTCCGCTTTAACGTTTAATTTTTCCTCCGGGAATATTGTAAAATGCAATTCAAGCTGATATAATTTTAACTTGCGAGTTAAAAACGGATAAGCGTTTTTTGCTCCTTGTTCTTTTCCACCGGAGAAGAGCCGAAGACCAAAAGGAGGTGACGCAGCATGCGGAATTATGAAGTACTTTACATTATCAGCCCGAATGTTGACGAAGATGGTGTCAAAAACACAATCGAACGGTACAACAAAATCTTAACGGATAACGGCGCTGAAATTGAAAAAGTAGACGAAGTAGGAAAAAAACGTCTCGCATACGAAATCAATGATTTTCGTGACGGGTATTACGTTGTAACCTACATTAAAGGCACCGCGGACGCTACCAACGAATTTGACCGTCTGGTTAAAATCGATGATAACGTAATCCGCCACTTAGTTGTTCGTAACGACGACTAATTTCATTAACAATCAGGAGGGGTTTAAATGATAAATCGTGTCGTGTTAGTCGGTCGGCTGACCGCGGACCCTGATCTGCGTTATACCCCGAACGGCGTAGCAGTCGCTAACTTTCGCATTGCGGTAAATCGTCCATTTACCAACCAGCAGGGCGAAAGGGAAGCAGACTTTCTTAACTGCGTCATTTGGCGGAAGCAGGCAGAAAATGTGGCCAATTACTTGAAAAAAGGCAGCCTGGCCGGTGTGGATGGACGTATGCAGAGCCGGAGCTATGAAAACCAGGAAGGCCGTCGTGTAACGGTAGTAGAAGTTCAGGCGGAGAGCGTGCAGTTCCTTGAACCGCGCGGAGCGTCCGGAGGCGGAGGTTCTTCGCAGGGAAGCGGCTATTCTCAACAGCAGAGTAGCCAGAGCTCAGGTTCAGGCCAGCAAAATCGCGATTCGTCTAATTTAAACGATGATCCGTTTTCGGATAACGGGCAGCCAATCGACATTTCAGATGACGATTTGCCATTCTAAAACCCCTGAGAGCATAAACAATCTTTTATAAAGGAGGATAAACAATGGCAGCAGCAGCACGTCGTAGAGGAAAAAGACGGAAAGTTTGTTACTTCACAGTAAACAAAATTACTCATATCGATTACAAAGATACTGAACTCTTGAAGAAGTTTATTTCAGAAAGAGGGAAGATTCTTCCACGCCGCGTAACTGGTACGAGTGCGAAATATCAGCGTAAGCTGACCCGCGCTATCAAGCGTTCCCGTCACGTAGCATTGCTTCCTTTTGTGCGCGAGCAGTAAGGGAAACATTTAAACACCCTTTTCCAGGCCTTATGCCCGGGGAAGGGTGTTTTATTGTATGGAAACTGGCTGTATGTTTAGGCCGCTCCCTCCCCGGGGTATAAATGAAGTAATTGTTAAAGCGTTTTATATACTGGGAAGGAGGTTTTCATATGGACGTTCAGTCTTATATTACAAAAATTAATAAACAGCTTGAAGAATTGAAGCAGGATGATATTCAAGCCGCAGAGGAAAACATAGAAGCAGAGGTTCCAAACGAATCTTCCTTCAAGCTGCCGAATGAAGAATAAATAAAAGCCCGGCCGCAGATAAATAAACGAAATAAGGCGCTGACGTAAGTCAGCGTTTTTTAGATATGTACAGCCTTTGACTATTCGGCTGTTCGTCTTTCTTTTTGAAAGGGAATAAGCTAAAATGAACGAATGGAATTTCCATGAATACGAAGAGATAAAGGCAGCACTGGGATAATGTGGGAGTGAAAGCAATTGGGCGGCTGCTGTACATTTATTTGACTGCCTTTGTAAATGAGGTGAACGTGAAGTGAAAAATGCTAGAAGTGTCGCAGAAGCAGCCGTCTTTAGCGCTATTTTCCTGGTGCTGGTACTGCTGCTGATCTTTGTGCCGGTCGTCGGAAGTATATTAACGATAGCGATGCCGCTTCCGTTTATTATTTTTGTGGCAAGAAACGGAGGGAAACCGGGCATTTTTATGTTTATCGTCTGTGCGCTGCTTGCGACTTTGTTTACGGGTGGTATTGGTTTTCCGACTGCTTTGATTTTCGGTCTTGGGGGCATTGCAGCAGGGGCGCTTATTCATCAAAAGAAGCCGGCTTTTGCCGTTTTTGCTGCAGGGACTGTGGCTTATATCATCGGCCTGGTTTTATTTTATTTAAGTTCGGTTCTTCTGTTTAATATTGATCCGATCCAATTGATCCAGCAAACACTGAATGACTCTATTGCCCAGGCGAGAAGCATGATGGAGAGTATCGATCAGGATACCTCAAATCTGGATGCCTTAGCAGAGATGGTTACACTGATTCAATACATCGGTCCGGTGCTCCTTATTGGCACAGGCATTATTCTTTCATTTATAACCCAGGTGTTCGCTCATGTTATTTTGAAGCGTGTCCGGATGGATTACCAGCAGTTTCCGGCTTTTCGAAACTGGAATTTTCCGAGGTCTCTCATATGGTATTATTTGACCGGTTCCATATTTATTTTGATTGGGCTTGAAGAAGGCACGGCTATGTATATTGTTGTTATGAATCTTTTTCCTCTTTTGGAGCTGGCTGTGGCGATTCAGGGCTTTACCGTGATCTTTTATTTCCTGCATGCTAAATCCTATCCGAAATACTACGGGGTTCTCATTATCGTCGGGAGTATATTATTATCAACAATAGCATTATTTTTGGCCCGCATTTTAGGTATAATAGATTTAGGTCTAAACTTGAAGCAACGCATTCAAACCGACACGAAGTAGGGGTTGAGTTACATGCCGAAGTTTTTAATACGGCGGTGGTACGGCTATCATATCGTCGGATTGTTCATACTAGCCGGAATAGCACTTGCCTTTCTCACCTGGTTTCAATGGGAAATAGGAGCTGTAGGATTTGTCCTGCTCGGAGCTTTGGCTATTTATGTTATCCAGGCGGAGCGTTCATTTGAAAAAGAGCTTGAACGGTATATATCTACGCTGACCCACCGTGTGAACAAGGCGGGGGAAGAAGCAGTTACCGAAATGCCTATTGGCATACTGCTGTATGATAAGAATTATCAGATACAGTGGGCGAACCCCTTCATTCTTTCCTACCTGCCGAAGGAGTTCATGGGAAAACCGATCAGTACTGTATCTGAACGTCTGGCTGCAGCGATTAAGCAGGGGGAAAGCGAAATACATTTAACGATGAGAAATCGTCATTATACCGTTTATATTCACCGCGAAGAGCGGCTGCTGTATTTTTTTGATATGACTGAAACGACGGATATTCAGGCGATGTATCAAAAAGAAAAATCAGTTGTGGCGTTTATTTATTTGGATAATTTCACTGAAGTTACCCAGGGCATGGACGATCAGACAAGAAGCCGGCTGATGAGTCATGTGACTACCGCTTTGAATGAGTGGGCGGGGGATCATGACATTTTACTGCGCAGCATTGCTGTAGACCGGTTTATTGCTATCATGAATCAGGACGCCCTTGATCATCTTGAGCAGACAAAGTTTGAGCTGCTCGATTACGTACGTGATATTACGAGTAAAGAGAAGGTGACCATCACCCTTAGCATCGGCATCGGTTCGGGCGAGCCGTCCCTGCAGGAGCTTGGTTCCCTGGCCCAGTCCAGTCTCGATCTCGCACTCGGACGTGGAGGCGATCAGGTAGCCATCAAGGACGCGAACGGAAAGGTGCGTTTTTACGGCGGGAAGTCCAATGCCGTTGAAAAGCGTACCCGGGTGCGCGCCAGGGTTATTTCCCATGCACTGCGTGATTTTGTTCTCGAAAGCGACCAGGTCATTGTGATGGGCCATAAAAATCCGGATATGGATGCTATTGGTGCTGCGATTGGCGTGCTTAAAATCGCTGAAGTAAATAATACAGATGCGTATGTTGTCGTAGATCCGGATGAAATTAATCCGGATGTGAAAAAGCTGATGGAAGAAATCGAAAACCATGAATACCTGTGGTCTCAATTTATTACGCCGTCCGAAGCAATGGATGAAGTAACGAAGCATACGCTGCTTGTCGTCGTGGATACACACAAACCCTCCATGGTTATCGAGCCGCGGCTGATTGACCGCGTGAACCGTACGATTGTTCTTGATCATCACCGCCGGGGAGAAGAATTCATTGAAGATCCGGTGCTTGTATATATGGAACCGTACGCTTCATCCACAGCCGAGCTTGTAACAGAGCTTCTGGAGTATCAGCCGAAAAAGCTCAGTATGGATGTGCTTGAAGCAACGGCGATGCTTGCAGGCATTATTGTGGATACGAAAAGCTTCGCCATCCGAACCGGATCTAGAACGTTCGATGCAGCCTCATTTTTAAAAATGCACGGTGCCGACACGACTATGGTGCAGATGCTCTTAAAAGAAGATCTCGATCAATACGTGGAGCGGTCGCATCTTATCGAGCGGGCGGAGGTCTACCGTGACGGCATGGCTGTTGCCGCCGCTGCGGAAGATGAAATGTACGGCCAGATTTTAATCGCTCAGGCAGCAGATACCCTGCTTACGATGAACGATATCAAAGGTTCATTTGTGATATCTAAGCGTCAGGATGATAAAATTAGTATCAGCGCCCGTTCGCTTGGTGAAGTGAACGTGCAGTTAATAATGGAAGCTTTAGGCGGAGGCGGTCATTTAACGAATGCGGCAACGCAGCTGACCGATACTACGATTGAAGAAGCGGAAAAACGCCTGAAGCAGGCCATTGATGAATATTTGCAAGGGGGCACATCCGAATGAAAGTCATACTGAAACAAGACGTAAAAGGCCAGGGGAAAAAAGGTGAAGTTGCAGACGTATCCGAAGGGTACGCCAGAAACTATTTATTAAAGAAGGACCTTGCTGTAGAAGCGAGCAAAGGCAATCTGCGGGACCTGGAAGCTACACAGAAAAAACAAAAAGAACGTGAGCAGGAAGAGCTTGAGCAGGCGAAGAAGTTTAAGGAGCAGCTCGAAAAAACAGACGTAGAGCTTACTGCCAAAGCAGGAGAAGGCGGTCGTTTGTTCGGAGCGGTTTCTACAAAACAGATTGCGGAAAAGCTGAAAAGCATGAACATGAAAGTGGATAAACGTAAAATAGAAATTGACCAGCCAATTCGTTCACTTGGCTATACTAAAGTACCAATCAAGATTCATCCTGAAGTCACAGCTGTCGTAAACGTACACGTGACGGAAGAGTAACAGCTGCGTGGATGAATAAAGAGCCTGTTTCCCCGTCATAAACAGAGGGTAAGAACCAGGCTCTTTTTTTCAACACGTTCTATAGAGGTGAAAGCAATGAATGATATTTTCACAGAACGGGTCCCCCCGCAGAATATTGAAGCAGAACAGGCTGTTTTAGGTGCTGTCTTTTTAGAGGGCGAAGCACTCATTACTGCCACGGAGCATTTGATGCCGGAAGATTTCTATCGTCAGTCGCATCAGCGTATTTTTAATACGATGATTGAGCTGTCTGAACGGGGAGAGCCGGTTGATCTTATTACGGTCAGCACGGAACTGCAGGCAAAACAGGTGCTCGAAGAAATCGGCGGTCTTTCTTATCTTACCGATCTGGCAAATGCTGTACCGACAGCGGCCAACGTTGGTTATTACAGTCAGGGCGTATACAGTAAGTCCCTGCTGCGGCGGCTGATACGTGCGGCAACTAACATAGTGAATGAAGGCTACAGCGGAGAACATGATGTAGAGGAAGTACTTAACGAAGCTGAAAAGACTATAATGGAAGTATCGCAGGAGCGTCGTTCGTCTGCCTTCGTTTCCATCAAAGATGTACTCATTGAAACATATGACAATATTGAAATGCTGCAGAACCGGGAAAATGACGTAACCGGAATTGCGAGCGGCTTTGCCGAGCTCGACCATATGACTGCCGGATTTCAGCGCAGTGACCTGGTGATTGTGGCTGCGAGGCCTTCTATGGGGAAAACGGCCTTTGCCTTAAACATTGCCCAGAACATTGCAACAAAAACCGAGGAAAATGTGGCTATTTTTAGCCTGGAGATGGGTGCTGCCCAGCTTGTGCAGCGGATGCTCTGTGCGGAGGGAAACATTGATGCTAACCGTCTTCGTACCGGTGCGCTTCAGGAAGAGGACTGGGAAAAGCTGACGATGGCGATGGGGAGCTTATCTTCAGCCGGCATTTTTATTGATGATTCCCCGGGCATACGGGTAAACGATATACGTGCGAAATGCCTCCGTTTGAAGCAGGAACGGGGTATTGGAATGATTCTGATTGACTATCTGCAGCTGATCCAGGGAAGCAGCAGAGGCGGGGAAAGCCGCCAGCAGGAAGTTTCGGAAATCTCCCGTAATTTAAAAGCTCTTGCGCGTGAACTTGAGGTCCCTGTAATTGCGCTCTCCCAGCTTTCCCGCGGGGTGGAATCCAGGCAGGATAAACGCCCGATGATGTCTGATTTAAGGGAATCCGGAAGTATTGAGCAGGATGCAGATATTGTATCGTTTTTATACCGTGATGATTACTATGACCAGGAATCCGAAAACCAGAATATCATTGAAATTATTATTGCCAAACAGCGTAACGGGCCGGTTGGTACGGCCGAGCTCGCTTTTATTAAAGAATATAATAAATTCGTTAATTTGGACCGGCGACACGACGATAATCAGATCCCGCCCGGAGCTTAGACTCCGGGCTTTTTGTATAAGCGAACAAATTAAGCAAATAAAACTTTTAATGTTCGTGTTTTATTGACTTTGCGTGCCGTGGTTGATAGACTATCTAAGGGATTTTCTCCATAATAAAATAAGAATATGAAAACTTTAGATGAAGCCAAGTGAACGTTATTGGATAAGCAAGAAAAATATGCCTAAGGTGCCGGCAGGAGAGATTGTGGAGGTGGACGCTGTGTCGTCAATAGTAATTGTAGGAACTCAGTGGGGAGACGAAGGAAAAGGAAAAGTAACGGATTACTTATCAGAAAATGCGGAGGTTGTGGCCCGTTACCAGGGTGGAAATAACGCTGGTCATACGATTGTCTTCGGAGGAACTAAATACAAGCTTCATTTAATTCCGTCCGGAATTTTTTATGATAATAAAACATGTGTCATCGGAAACGGAATGGTTATTGATCCGAAAGCGCTCGTTGAAGAGCTGGAATATCTGCATGAGCGCGGCGTTGATACAAGCAACCTGCGTATCAGCAACCGTGCCCACGTTATTCTTCCTTACCATCTGCGTCTCGATGCCGTGGAAGAAGACAGCAAAGGCACAAATAAAATTGGAACGACCCGTAAAGGCATTGGCCCGGCTTATATGGATAAAGCTGCCCGCGTAGGCATCCGTATTGCTGACCTTCTGGATAAAGATGAATTCCGGGAAAAACTGTCGCGGAATTTGAAAGAAAAGAACCGTCTGCTCGAAAGAATGTATGACGCAGAAGGGTTTGAGCTTGAAGATATTCTGGATGAATACTATGAGTATGGCCAGTTCTTTGCGAAGTATGTCTGTGATACATCGGTAGAGTTGAATGAAGCGATCGATAAAGGCCGCCGGGTGCTGTTTGAAGGTGCGCAGGGCGTGATGCTTGATATCGACCAGGGCACATATCCCTTTGTCACCTCCTCAAATCCTATCGCCGGCGGCGTAACTATCGGTTCGGGAGTAGGACCGTCCAAAATTCAGCACGTGGTGGGCGTTTCCAAAGCATACACGACCCGCGTTGGCGACGGCCCGTTTCCAACAGAGCTGTCTGACGAAACCGGGGACCAGATTCGTGAAGTCGGAAACGAATACGGGACCACTACCGGCCGGCCCCGCCGTGTCGGCTGGTTCGACAGTGTAGTGGTGCGTCATGCCCGCAGGGTGAGTGGGATCACCGATTTATCTTTAAATTCCATTGATGTTTTGACCGGTATTGAAACGCTCAAAATATGCAAGGCCTATAAGTACCGGGGAGAGATTATGGAAGAATTCCCTGCGAGCCTGAAGGTACTTGCAGAGTGCGAGCCGATTTATGAAGAGCTGCCGGGCTGGACAGAAGACATCACCGGTGCTTCGTCGCTCGGGGATCTTCCGGTAAATGCCCGTCATTACATTGAACGTATTTCCCAGCTGACCAACATTCCTATCAGCATTTTCTCAGTAGGCCCGGACCGGAATCAGACAAATATGGTCCGCGGTGTATGGGCTATCCAATAAAAACCACTAAGCATCTGCCATAGAGGCGGATGCTTTTTTCAACGAATCACTTTTTTCATGCAAAACTAGTTGAAATTGCATCTGTGACGTGATAATATTACTCATGTTGTCGTTATCCACAGCGACAATTTCTTCATATTAGGAGCCATTAGCTCAGTTGGTAGAGCATCTGACTTTTAATCAGAGGGTCGGAGGTTCGAATCCTCCATGGCTCACCATGAAAGGCCCGTTGGTCAAGTGGTTAAGACACCGCCCTTTCACGGCGGTAACACGGGTTCGAATCCCGTACGGGTCACCATTTTCTTATCAAACAGAAAATGAACAGCACTGAAATAAACGACTAGATTCGCAGTTTACCCCCCTTACTCATTTTTGGAAAGAAGACACCAGAAGGTTGAGTATGCCAGAGAGAGAGCAAAGGAACGTACAAAGCGTACGTGACTGCAGCGAACGAAAGCAACAGACGATAAGATTCGCAGTGTATTCTTTTTTAAAAGGGCCTGTGGTGTAGTGGTTAACATGCCTGCCTGTCACGCAGGAGATCGCGGGTTCAAATCCCGTCAGGCCCGCCATTTTATTTTCTGATTTACTCATGGCCAGGCAGCTCAGTCGGTAGAGCAACAAGCGATACCTCTCCGAATGTTCTGCGAGTTGTCCGTCCCGAATTGCTTCATCGAATAAGCAAAGAATGAGGGTAAGGACAGTAGCCCTGGAAGCAAGAGCAGTATCTAAGCAAAATTATTTTTTTAGCATGGCTCGATAGCTCAGTCGGTAGAGCAGTGGACTGAAAATCCTCGTGTCGGCGGTTCGATTCCGTCTCGAGCCACCATTTTTATAAAATAACCAGCGCCTGGACATTGACGTCCAGGCGCTTTTTTCACAGGCTTCCGGCCTCGATAGGAACAGATAAAGAGCTGTGTTACAATGTGAAAGAGAATTGTAATCCTCTTAAATATTTTGCAATAAACATAAAGAGGCATACCTTTGCAGGATGTTACTACACATAGATGATTGAATTTATGCCTTTTCACATTTGAGGAATGGAGCGGTGGGAACATGGATGAGAAAATATTAGTAGTCGATGATGAACAGCCAATTGCTGATATATTAGAATTTAATCTTCAAAAAGAAGGGTTTCAGGTTGTTTGTGCATATGACGGCGACGAAGCTTTAGAAAAGGTGGATAATTTCGGTCCGGATCTGATTCTTCTTGACGTCATGCTTCCAAACAAGGACGGCATGGAAGTATGCAGAGAAGTCCGGAAGCGGTTTGATATGCCCATCATCATGTTAACTGCTAAAGACGGGGAAATCGATAAGGTGCTCGGTCTTGAACTTGGAGCAGATGACTATGTAACCAAACCGTTCAGCAACCGGGAGCTTCTGGCCAGAGTTAAAGCCAATCTTCGCAGGAAGCAGCCGGCAGCAGAAGAAGGCAGCACCGAGCCGCAGAATGCTATAAAAATCGGTGACCTTCTCGTAGACCCGGATGCGTATTTAGTAACAAAACGTGGGGAGCCGATAGACCTTACGCATCGGGAGTTTGAACTGGTTCTTTACCTTGGCCGCCATATCGGCCAGGTAATGACAAGAGAGCATCTTCTGCAGGCCGTGTGGGGCTATGATTACTTTGGGGACGTACGTACCGTGGACGTAACGGTGCGCCGTTTAAGAGAGAAAGTAGAAGACAATCCGAGCTTCCCTGAGTGGATTGTGACAAGACGTGGTGTTGGATACTACTTAAAACATCCAGAACAGGAGAAGTAATGTATGAAGATTATCGATTTTTTCAAATCGATTCATTTTAAACTCATTTTGATCTTCGTGCTGCTGATTTTTGTAGCGATGCAGTTCATTACCGTATTTTTCACGAGCGCTCTTGAAGACACGCTCGTGGAAAATTTTAATGATACGCTCGCCGAGCAGACCGATCTTCTGGAGTATAATGTGCAGGAAGAACTGACACAGAGTCGAGGAGAAGACGATAATACGGTTCAGGAGGATATCGACAGTTTATTAAGCCAATTTGCCAATTCAGGAGCAAATAATGACCCGGGACAGTCGAGTCCGGAAGCCAGGGTGATCGGCTCCAATCAGATTATTTTAGGCACGTCGAATATAAACGAGCAGGATATCGTCAATAACCAATCGAACGATGACCTTGTGCAGCGGGCGTTATTAGGGAATACGCTTGAAGAAGTGCGCTGGGATGCCGACAGCGGCCACAGGGTCAGCTTAATTGTGCGGCCGATCGAAGAAGACGGAGAAATTCTGGGTGTATTGTACGTGCGTTCCGACATGTCGAGCGTATACAGCCTGGTAAATGACATCAGCAGTATTTTAATTGCAGCGAGCATTATTGTGCTGATTTTAAACGCCATACTTGGTATTCTGCTGGCCCGCACGATTACAAGACCTATCGCGGACATGCAGCGCCAGGCTAAAATTATGGGGGAAGGAGACTTTTCCCGCAGAGTCCGCGTGTACGGCAACGATGAAATCGGGCAGCTGGCCCATTCCTTTAACCAGCTGACGCTGAAACTAAAAGAGAGCCAGGCAAGCACCGAGGACGAACGGAAGAAATTAAGCTCGGTATTGACCCATATGACGGACGGGGTTATAGCCACTGATGAACTCGGGCGTATCATTTTGATGAACAAACGCGCTGAGCAGCTGTTAAACAAAAACAGCGACGAAATGGAAGGCACGTACATTACAGAAGCTCTGCATTTGTCTGAGACGCTGACATCGAGCGATCTGTATGATTATAATGAAGCGATCATGCTGGATTTCAGCAGCGAGGAACAGGATTTTCTGCTGCAGGCCAACTTTTCCATCGTGCGAAACGAAGATGGACCGGTTACTGGTCTGATTACCGTGCTTCATGATGTCACGGAGCAGGAAAAGATAGAAAGAGAGCGCCGGGAATTTGTATCAAATGTTTCTCACGAATTAAGAACTCCGCTGACTACGCTGAAGAGCTACATGGAAGCTCTCGAAGACGGAGCGATGCAGGATGAAAATCTGGGACCCCGCTTTTTACAGGTGACCCAGAACGAAACGGACCGAATGATCCGGCTCGTGAACGACCTGCTTCAGCTTTCGCGGATGGACAGTGACGAAATCAGCCTGGACTTTTTTACTGTGGACCTGTCTGAAATGATTAATCAGGTGATTGAACGCTTTGAAATGATTAACAAGGATAAAAATATTGCTTTCTATAAAGAAGTCCCTTCCTACCCGGTATACGTAGATATGGACAAAGACAGGATTTATCAAGTCTTTGATAACGTACTTTCAAATGCCGTGAAGTACTCGCCGGATGGCGGGGAAATCAGTGTGCAGATGTTTACTCGTGCTGATGCTGTAGACGTGGAAATCAGCGATCAGGGTGTAGGCATTCCAAAAGAAAGCCAGCACCGTATTTTTGACCGGTTTTACCGGGTGGATAAAGCGAGAGCGAGAAACCTCGGGGGTACCGGACTGGGTCTTGCGATTGCCAAGGAATTTATCCATGCGCACGGCGGAAGAATTGCGGCTGACAGTGAATGGAAAAAAGGAACCACTATATTAATTACGCTGCCATATTCAGTGATTAATAAAGCGGAGGCTGGATCATGAAAGAAACAATCAAATCCTGGGTGTTAACGATTTTAGTAATAGGCAGTCTGCTTCTTACCTGGCAGAACTGGTCGTTTCAGCCCGAATATGATAGCGTCAATTCCTCCGAAACCGTACAGGAAACGACAGAAATAGCAGAGACCCGGGAAGCAGGTGAAATCGTCCGGCCGAATCAGGGAGTAGTGCGTTCAAATGGCAGAAGTGTTCTCATGACCGAGGACCAGGCTTCAACTGACCTGGACAAAGCCTTCCGGCAGCTCGAAGAGGCAAGCATCACAGAAACATCAGCGACTGACCTGGAGCATGATGAGCTGTACGAAAGCGTCTCTTCAGCAGAATATTCGATGGAGCTTGTATTTCCGTCGTCGGTATCGTGGTCGATGATCAATGAACTGTTCAGCTTTGAAGATGAAAACGATGAAGCAGCCAGCATCCTGGATGGCTCGATTGACCGGATTATATTAACAGCTTCACCGGCAAGTGAAGAACTGAACGCTGCGTTTGTTTCCTACGATCAGGGTGTAGTTGTAAACAGCAACACTAGCCTGGATAAAAGCGATGTGGAGCACGAACGGTATCTCTCGGAATACGAAAACATGCTTACTTACAGTGCTGATGAAAACGGGTATGAAAAGCATATTTATATTCCCGAAGATCCGGGATCCCGGACGAATTATACCTATGCTTCCACGAGTTTATCAGCCAACAGCTTTCAGCAGGTGTTGCTGCCGGAAGGAAATGGCCAAAACCTTCAGACGTACAACTATGATTCATCAGAAGTCATCACAGACGGCACGAGAGAGCTGCGGATTAATAATGCCGGGGATTACCTTCGTTATGCCAACCCAACCTATTCGGAGCAGACAGACGGTAATGATACAAGCAGCCTTGTTTCTTCCTTTGAGTTCGTGAACAATCATGCCGGCTGGTCGGATAATTACCAGTATTATGATTCCACCACCCTGGACGGAGAAACAACGGTTACCTTCAGAATGAATAAAGGCGGTCTGCCAGTCTTCCGGGACTCCAATGGCAGTGATTTTGCTTCCATTCAGGTGTCGAATGTAGGCACGCAGACAAGTGGGTATTCCCGGCCGCTGTTTGATTTGGAAAATAACCCGGTCAGGACTGGGGCTGCTGGTGTCTCCACCGATCTTCCCACCGGGGAAAAAACGCTCGATGCTGTACAGGAGCAGTGCAGTTCTTCGTTGATTGAAGATATACAAATTGGCTACAGCATTTCAAGAAACGGGGAAAATTCCGGCTATTATGACATGGAGCCCGGGTGGTTTGTCCGCTGCGATGGCAGCTGGTCTCCAGTGGATTTTGGCGGAGACGATAACGAAGAAGGAGGAGAATAAGATGGACTGGGCGAGAACAAAGACCATTTTTATTATTGTTTTCCTGCTTCTTAATACATTTTTGCTTTCGAGTTATTTAGAACAGCAGACCAATTACCAGGAAAGCTCTGCCTCCCAGACAGGCGGTGAGGAATCAGAACAGCGGCTCTATGGGTATCCAGAGGATGATCTGCCGGACCGGATTGAACAGCTTCATCTAGAAGCAAGCTACGTGGATTTTGAAGACGGGAGCCGCTCTCAAAAGGTAGAAGACAACTCAAACATTAGTGAAATTACGTATATATCAAACGAACGACTGATTGGAATGAGTGCTACGCTCGAGGAACCGGTGGAAATATCTGAAGCTAACCGGAACGAGGATCTGGCCTCCTTTTTAAGCGACTATGTCTGGAGTGCAGACGATTATGAACAGGGCCAGATGGATGAAGAGTTAAACAGGCAGTACTATTATCAGACGTTTGACGATAAGCAGATTTATAAACCGGAGACGTCTGCCCAGCTTGAGCTGGTGTTTAACGACCAGGACGAGATTGTGGGCTTCCGACAGTCGTATTTTGAGCTTGATGCCACTCCGGCAGACAGCACCATTCCTCCGGAGGATGCTATTGAAGCCCTGGGGAACCCGAGCAACGGTATTCTGCAGACAAACGATACGGTGAGCGATGTGAGCGTCGGTTACTTTAACCAGGTTACACCTCAGGGAGAAAACGTTTATTTATATACACCGATGTATATTGTGGAAGTAAACGGAGAATCGAGGTACCTGGTGAATGCCAGAACCCAGCGCGTCCAATCATGGGAGCAGGTAATGGAGAATAACGGCGAAGAGGATATCATGGTCGAACCGGAGGTGCCGGAAAATGACTCTGACCCGGAAGAAGATGCTGAAGAAGATGGTTCAGCGGAAAACGGGGAAGAAGCACCGGCTAATGAATAGGGAAAGCAGGAGGATAGAATGACACTGCAGTTCAGTGTACTTGCCAGCGGCAGTACAGGCAATGCTATTTACGTACAGACTGGGAAGCAGCGTTTGTTGATTGATGCAGGATTGAGCGGCAAAAAAATAGTGGAAAATTTAAATGCGATCGGTGTGGATCCAGCAGCTTTGGACGCGCTGATAGTTACCCATGAACACAGCGATCATATTAAAAGCGTCGGGGTATTAAGCCGGAAATACCAGCTGCCGGTCTATGCCAACGTAAAAACGTGGCAGGCGATGGAAGGGCTTATTGGGAAGGTGCCCCTGGAACAGAAATTTCACCTTGACCGAAATCAGCCGGCAGCATTTGGCAATATTGAGCTTGAGCCATTCCACGTTTCGCACGATGCAGCAGATCCTATGTTTTTTGTGTTTCACCATGAAGGCAAAAAACTGGCGCTTGCCACAGATATGGGATACGTCAGCGACCAGGTCAAAGGCACGGTAAAAAATGCCGATGCGTACGTTTTTGAATCAAACCATGACATTAATCTGCTTCGTATGGGCCGCTATCCCTGGAATGTTAAAAAACGAATCCTGGGTGATTCCGGACACGTGTCGAACGAGGACTCCGCTTATGCGCTCGCGGATATTGTCGGAGAGCGGACGAGCAGAATCTATCTCGCGCATTTAAGCCGGGACAATAACATGAAAGACTTGGCACGGATGACAGTAAAGCAGGTGCTTGAAGAAGAGGAAACAGGAATAGGTCATACGTTTCATCTCTACGATACGGATCCATTTCTTCCTACAAGCCTGCATACCCTTTAAACCAATATATATGGTACACCTTAGGGGTATTCTCTATAAACGTAAAAAATTATCAAAAGCGCGCCCTTTTACTGGACGGGGCGTGCTTTTTCTTCGTACAATAAATATACATCCCGGCACCCGAGACGGGTATGATAAAGGGTCTTCATTTCAGTATGTGTCAAAAGCACTGAAATCAGCCCCGGTATCTTATGAAAAAGGAAGTGTCGGAATATGGGTTATTATGATGATCATGCAAGAAAAGAAAGTCAGAAGCAAAAGAAAAGTCGCAGAAATGTAGGTATCGCGGGCTTTGTGGGGGCAATTCTCGGTGCAGGGGTAATGACAGTATCAGCACCGTTTATATATGATTCGGTTTCAGGGGAAAATACTGAAACGATTGACGGGACGGCGGATTTATCGGACAACGGTTCCGGATCCGACGTCTCTACGGAAGAAGTCAGTGCAGAGGCTGGCACGGTAACAGCAGCAGCAAACGAGGTTTCCGGGGCTGTAGTCGGAGTGTTTAATCAGGTTCAGTCAGAAAACGCCGGTATTCAGGGCAGCGAGGACCAGGGCGAAGAATCTGTCGAACAGGGGACCGGCTCTGGCGTTATTTATAAAAAGGAAAACGGCTCAGCGTTTATTGTTACCAACAACCATGTGGTAGAAGGGGCAAATTCAGTAGAAATCAGCTTAGAGGATGATACCCGGCTGGAAGCAGAGATTGTCGGTACTGACCCTTATACTGATCTGGCCGTGTTAAAAGTAGACGGCGGACAGATAGACACGGTAGCTGATTTTGGCAGTTCGGACGACCTGCAGGTAGGAGATCAGGCAATCGCTATTGGGAATCCGCTCGGCACAGATCTGTCACGAACAGTGACAGAGGGAATCATCAGCGCGAAGGACCGCAGTATTCCGGTGGATTACGACGGGGATGGACAGGATGACTGGGAAGCAGACGTCATGCAGACGGATGCAGCAATCAACCCCGGCAACAGTGGTGGTCCTTTGGTCAACAGCTCAGGTCAGGTCATCGGCATTAATTCGATGAAAATTGCCCAGTCTTCGGTGGAAGGCATCGGGTTTTCGATTCCAACATCAGTGGCAGTGCCGATCATTGAAGATTTAGAAGAAGACGGCGAAGTAGAACGCCCGCAGCTGGGTGTTGCTATTCAATCAATTTCTGAACTGTCAAGCTACAACTGGACAGAAGAGCTGGGACTTCCGGAAGATGTGGATCACGGAGTGTACGTGACCCAGGTCCAGCCAAATTCTGACGCGCAGGAGGCAGGACTCGAACAAAACGATGTGATCACTCAAATTGACGGCGAAGAAGTACAGGGAGGCAGCGACCTCAGGAATTATCTCTATAACAGCACCGAAATCGGAGATACAGTTACTATAACGTATTACCGGAACGGGGAAGAGCAGACAACGGATATAGAATTAACACAGACAGAATCCACAGGTGAATAAATCAATTCAGGGCCTTCCATTGAAGGCTCTTTTTTTGTGGATAAATATAGATATGGTCGAACTGAAGAAAATATATGCTACAATAGACGCGGAGAAAATTGTATGGAGAAAGAGGGACAAACCCTTGCTATACTGCTGTAAAGAACATATAAGATAATTATTGGATGACGTATTGTAAAATGAAAAAAGTATAGCTGTGGGTGTGGATAGGATTGTGGATGAAAGTGAAAAAATATCCACACCCTGTGAGTATCGGGGAGAAAAAGCAGAATATATCTTGTCAATTTAGGCTCGTTCACTTGTGAATATGTGGACAATTTCTGTGGAAAAATAAGCTGGAGGGAAAAGACCTGTGAATATATTGATTATTGCCGTCGGTAAATGCAAAGAAACATTCATCAATGAAGGAATCGCAGAATATAAAAAAAGACTGAGCAGGCAGGGCTCCTTGGAAATTGTTGAAGTAAGGGATGAAAAAACACCGGAGCAGGCCAGTGATAAGGAAAATGAGCAGGTAAAGAATACAGAGGGCGAACGCATTCTCAAAAAGATTCCTGAACGGGGATACGTGATTGCTCTTGAGCCGGAAGGCAGAATGATTTCTTCTGAACAGCTGGCTGCAACCTTCCAGGATTTAGCCGTACAGGGAACGAGTACCATTGTTTTTGTCATCGGTGGATCGCTCGGCCTATCCGCAGAAGTGTTAAAGCGGTCTGATTTCAAATGGTCATTTTCTGCGTTAACCTTCCCCCACCAATTAATACGTCTGATGCTTACAGAGCAGATCTACCGTGCAGTACAAATTAATGCGGGTAGCCCGTACCATAAGTAAAAGGAATGTAAAAAGCGCTTACTCTTAAAGGAGCAGGCGCTTGTTTAACAGTTAATTATTGTAGGCGCTTAACTGTTCTTCATAGGCGAATTCGACCATAACAAAATCATAGCCCCAGTCGTCGTAAGCGTTTTGCAGAAGCGTTTCCTTTGTACCTGTGTCGATGGAAAGCTCTGATAAGCTCTGGTAGGCAGCTCTCTGCTCCTCTATGACGAAATCCTGCATAACATAGTCGTCAGGCCAGTCGCTCTCTGCATTTTCTTTAATACGGGTCTCTGCCTCTTCTTCAGTAATCGAGGCGATAACGTTCGTGTAGCTTCCGTCTGTCTCTTCGCTGGAATCGGATGAAGCTTCTGTCTCTTCTTCCTCCTCGTTGAAGGTCCCTGCTTCTTCTTTTAATTCTGCGTTTTCTTCCTTAAGCTCTTCGTTTTCTTCCAGTAAATTCTGGTTCTTTTCCTTTAGATTTGTTTTCTTTTCTTTTAGACTGTTCTTTTTCTCGCGGAGTTCTTCATTTTTTTCCTGCAGATTGGACACTTTTGTTTTCAGTTTCTCGTTCTTTTCCTTTATTTCCTGCAGTTCTTCCTTCACAGAAGACCCTGAAGCAGCTTCGGTCTCTATAGAAGTACTGCAGGCTGAAAGCATGAATAAGGAAACAAGACCTACGACAGGTACAATCTTTTTGTTCATATAACCTCCTAATAAAATGTATTTAATAGTTACATAGTACTGCCGGTGAGAAGGATAAACAAGTATTTGTTTGCCGGCCATTTCTTTTTATAGGCAGCTGCTTTTTTTTTGCAGGGATGCTTTACTTTACGGACAAAAATTCGGCGCTTTTAGGTGTAAAAAACCTAAAAGCGCCGATACTTTTATCATAATACAAAAACATTTAACGTAATGATAGCTCCTATTATCGTTCCAATTAAGCTGAAAATGACTCCGGCCAATGCTGCTTTTCTTCCGCGGTAATGATAGTTTTTAATGTCCTTTAATGCTTTAATCCCGGTCCACAAACCAATAATACCGAAAATTACACTGAAAGGAAAAAGAATTACAAGAAAAATGAATGCATCAAACCCCAGGACTAAGGAAATGATGGCTTTAAGGCTTCTTGGCTGGGTCGCCACTGTATCAGTTTCATTCATGGGCTGCCGCTCCTTCACTATACCAGATCACATTATCGTCTTTTTTATCGTAACGCGACTGTGAAGCAAAAACAATGAACAGGAGTGGCATTCTATTGACATTTCCCGGACTGCTTACGTTTGATCTTTCTAAAAAAAGGATATTAAGGATTTAGAGCATACAGTAAAAGAAATCAGCAGGCGAAGGAGTCGACGCGGCTATGGAAATTCTGCAGAATGACTGGGCTCCTGTGCTCGAAAAGGAATTCGAAAAAGAGTACTATCAGGAGCTGCGGGAATTTTTAAAAAAAGAATACCAGGAAAAGACCGTCTATCCTGATATGCACGATATTTTTAATGCGCTGCATTATACAGGATACGAGAATACAAAAGTGGTTATTCTTGGTCAGGACCCCTACCACGGGCCGAAGCAGGCCCACGGGTTAAGTTTTTCCGTAAATCCGGATGTTTCCATCCCCCCATCGCTGAAAAACATCCATGCAGAGCTGGAAGAAGACCTGGGCTGTGAAAAACCGCGTCATGGTTCCCTCGTTTCCTGGGCAAAGCAGGGAGTGCTTCTGCTGAACACAGTACTTACGGTGCGAAAAGGGGAAGCGAATTCGCACAAAGGACAAGGATGGGAAACCTTCACAAATGAAGTAATCCGGCAGACTAACGAAAAAGAGTATCCCGTGGTATTCATTTTATGGGGCCGCCATGCTCAGGCAAAAGAAGAGCTTATTACAAACGAGCATCACTTAGTCATTAAATCTCCACATCCGAGTCCGTTTTCCGCTAATAAAGGATTCTTTGGAAGCCGCCCGTTCTCAAAAACCAATCAGTTTTTGAAAGAGGCCGGGCGTCCGGAAATTGACTGGTGTATTCCAACAGAGGAGGAAGATCGTACATGAGTATTCAAACATCTGTAACAACCTTAGCAAACGGAGTAAAAATGCCGTGGTTAGGCCTTGGCGTCTATCAGGCAGAAAAAGGTGAAGAAGTAAAAAATGCTGTTTTAACCGCCCTGCAGGCAGGCTATCGCTCCATCGACACCGCTTCCTTTTATGACAACGAAGAAAGCGTCGGAGAAGCGATTCAGGAAAGCGGAGTGCCACGTGATGAATTGTTTATCACCACAAAGCTGTGGAACAATGAACACGGCTTTGACGAAGCGCTGGAAGCCTTTGAGCGCTCCCGTAAAAAACTCGGCGTTGATGTAGTGGACCTTTATTTGATCCATTGGCCGGTTCCCGGAAAGTTCAAAGAAACCTGGGGAGCGCTTGAGAAGCTGTATAAAGACGGCAAAGTACGTGCCATAGGAGTCAGTAACTTTACCGAACAGCACCTCGAAGAGCTGCTGAAAACAGCAGAAATCACGCCGATGCTGAACCAGGTAGAGTTTCATCCGCGTCTTTTCCAAAAAGCCCTGTTAGAATACTGCCAAAGCCATGATATTCAGCTTGAAGGCTGGAGACCGCTTGGGAAAGGCGATCTTCTTGAACACGATGCGGTGAAAGAAATTGCTGACAAGCATGGCAAAACGCCGGCACAGGTTCTGGTACGGTGGGCCCTTCAAAATAAGGTTGTATCTATTCCTAAGTCTGTTACAGCCGAACGGATCCGCTCTAATGCAGAAGTGTTCGATTTTGAACTCGATACGAAAGACATGGACACGATCAACGGCATGAATGAAGACGCCCGTTATGGTCTGCACCCGGATGAGTTCGATTACGCGTCAACGACAAAATAATGAAGTAAAGCAGCCGGCATATTCGCTATGCCGGCTGCTTTTTTATGTTTACCATCTTTAAGACTGCTGAAGGCCAGTTTCAATCATGCTCGTTATTTGCGGATCGGTCGGTTTTGTACTGCTTTTGAAGCTGCCGAGAACTTCGCCGTGGCGGGAAACAAGAAACTTCTCAAAATTCCATTCGATCTCACGGTCTGGGCTGGTCTGCTCCAGAAGCCAGTCGAAAAGGGGATGTTTTTCGTTTCCTTTGGCATGGATCTTATCAAAAATATCGAAGCTGACCCCGTAATTGGTTTCGCAGAATTCCGTGATATTTTCAATAGTGTCCGGCTCCTGGCCGCCAAAGTCGTTCGAAGGAAAGCCGAGTACCTGAAAGCCACGGTTTTTGTATCGTTGATACAGCTCCTCCAATTCTTCGTACTGCGGAGTGAAGCCGCATTCTGAAGCAGTGTTGACAATCAGCAGCACCTCACCCCTGTACTCGTTCAGTGTTTTTTCTGTGCCATCAGCCTGGACGGCCTCAATGTTGTAAATACTGGCAGTCATAATTTCCTCCTTTGAGCGAATAATACTTTTCGTATAACCTCCGCCATTCCCATTCAAACTCCTCTGCTGTGAATAAAATGCAATTAATGCATGAAATAGCGGGAAGGTTTTTCAATTTCATCAGGATGCTATAATATTAACCGATATGGATGAATGAGGAAAGAAGGCATCAGGATGAAGCGGACAAAACTTTTATTATTAGCAACTGCCGTACTAACAGGCAGCTTGTTTACCTACTTACAGCTGCCGGCAGGATGGCTGCTTGGCGGGCTCGTGACAGGGATTGTCTGTGGGATGGCGTACAAACGGCTCGTTTTTGATGGCTGGCCGTTCCGCACCGTTCTTGCTTTGATTGGATGCAACATTGGTTTTATGATGGAGCCCGGTATCTTTGCTCTTCTGGGACAGTATATTTTTCCGCTGATTCTTACCCTCAGCTTAACAATGGCGCTCGGCGTTGGTCTCGGCTGGCTGATGAACCGCTGGACGGATCTCGATCCGCTGACGGCTTATTTTTGCTGTGTCCCGGGAGGCGCTTCGGAGGTGATCGGCTTAAGCAGCGATTACGGAGCTGACAACCGTATGGTCGCGGCATTTCACACTACGCGAATAACGCTGTTTGTGTTAACGATACCAATTTTTATCGGTCTTACGACCCCGGCGGATATTGGCTCGATAGGAAGTGCCGGACCGGCGATATCCGAAGTCTCTCCTGCAGTAATGGGAGTGTTCGGTATTTGCGTTGTGGCTACGGTTCTGCTTTATTATTTGTATAAAGTACCGGCAGGAACGTTGTTTTACGGGTTACTAATTGGATTTGTCGTTGGCCACTGGGTGGTGACAACAGACAATGGACTCCCCTCTGTTATCGGCGGGAGCGGCCAGGCTCTGCTCGGAGCGATGGTCGGTATCCGTTTTGACCGTCCGACCTTTTATAAATTAAAGGAGATCGGGCGTCCAAGCGCGGTGCTTCTCGGGTTTTACTTCATTTTCAGCCTGCTGCTCGCTCTAATGTTTCACGCTGCTACGGGTCTGCCGTATGTGACGAGTCTTCTCAGCACAGTCCCTGCAGGGGCAGCAGAGATGAGCAGCACGGCGGTTGCCTTAAATCTTGAACCGACTCTTGTATCGAGTCTCCATATTATAAGAGTGCTCGTGTTGTTTCTCTGCCTGCCATTTTTTGTGCGTCTGCTGCAGAGGCTTATTCAAAAACAGTCGGTATAGCAGAACTGAATAGAAATAGACAGCTGGGGCGATAATTAATTTTATCGTCTTTTTTTTGGGGAGAAAATGCTGGAGAAAAAATAAAAAGACTATTATTTTAAGGTAACGCTTTCAAAAATAATGAAAACAAAATTATTTCGTAAAATAATAAACCTTTTGAACCCGTTGCATATCACTGATTTTTCGAATTTTTAAGTCATAAGGAGGATATTTTTGTGTAAGATTATCTTACATAGTACTAGATTCTGAAAATTTAAACGGTAAAATACTATTTAACGCAAGATGTTAGCTAAGTTCACATGAATCTTGCACGATAATAACAGAGGGGGAAAAAACGTGGATCCGATAGTATTGCTTGATAACCTTTGGGTTATGCTTGGATTTATTTTAGTTATTCTTATGCAGGGTGGATTTATTCTATTGGAAGCAGGTTCGACCCGGATGAAAAACGCGGGTCACATTGCAGGAAAAACAATCTTTACACTGGGGATTTCCTCACTTGTCTTCTGGGCTGTCGGGTACGGTTTTATCTACGGTAACGACGTTGGAGGCATCATCGGGCTTTCGAACTTCTTTTACGGGGACGCAAGCACCGCAGACGGTTTAACGCCTGCCATCGACTTTATCTTCCAGCTCGCATTTGCGGCGATTGCCCTTACGATTGCTTTTGGCGGTTTCGCTGAACGTGCGAAGCTTGCAGCTTACGTAGTCTTCGCTATTTTATTCTCTGCCATTGTGTATCCAATAATTGCACACTGGATCTGGGGCGGCGGCTGGATTTCCGGTCTTGGCAAACAGGACTTTGCCGGTTCCACAGTAGTCCATTTGACTGGTGCGATGGGTGCTCTTGCGGCAACAATTTTACTTAAGCCGCGTATTGGGAAATACAATAAAGACGGTTCGGTCAACAATCTTCCAGGTCATAACCAGGTGTTTACTGCTTTAGGGGTGCTTTTCCTGTGGGTCGGCTGGTTCGGCTTTAACGGAGCGAGTACCTTCGGTGTAGCGGACGGTTTCTTTGGCTACGTTGCAATGAATACACAGCTGGCAGCGGCGGCGGGTGCTTTTGCAGCACTTCTGATTGCCTGGGCTGTGCTCGGAAAAGCAGACGTACCAAGCATGTTGAACGGAGCACTGGCAGGACTTGTAGCAATTACCGCTTCCTGCGCATTTGTAGCTCCATGGGCATCCGTGGTTATCGGCGCAATTGGTGGAATACTCTGCTTCTTCAGCGTTCGTTTCTTTGAAAAACGTAACATCGATGATCCAATTTTCGCCCTTTCAGTTCACGGTATGGCTGGTATCTGGGGTACGCTTTCTACCGGTTTCTTTGCTACACCGCAGCTTGCTGAAATGAACGGCGGCCGTGCCGGTTTATTCTACGGCGGCGGGCTGACCCAGCTGGGTGTTCAAGCAATCAGTGTCGTAGCTTGCGGACTGTTTGCACTCATCGCTTCTTACATTATTCTCTTAATTACAAAATCGATCATCGGCGGCCTTCGCGTATCGGAAGAAGAAGAAATCATGGGTCTTGATATGAGTGAGCACGGTGCATACGGGTACCCGGAAAACGTGCAGCCTACTACAGACAATTCTTCGGAAAGAACAGGAGCATAAATTATGTCGAATTCTTCATTCTCACAAGCACAGGGATTTTCAGCAGAACCTTCCTTTAAGAGCTATGAAGAAATAAAAAAAGACAAAGAAGAGAAGATGGACGATTTGGCGGGAGAGCCAGTAAAGCTTAATGAAGCCCACGATATGTGGATTTCAGAAACGGTTACTCTTGCTGTTCATCATCACCAGAGTGAGCGGGGAGACCTTCCTGCTCACTTTGCTTTTTTTCTTATGGGAAGCGCGGGAAGACAGGAGCAGGCGAAGTTCAGTGATCAGGATCATGGTATTGTTTTTGAAGGGACAGACGACGAACACCAGGATTACTTTCTCGGCCTCGGAGCAGAAATACGTGAAGGAATGGCGATCGTTGGATACCCGCGCTGTGAAGGACTGGTTATGGCTTCGCACAAACGCTGGTGCCACGGGGTGGAAGGGTGGAAAAAGCAGGTGGATGGCTGGATTGAAGCCGATGAATGGGGGCCGTTCCGCCACCTGCTCACCTTTATCGATGCGAGGACGCTGGTGGGAGAAGATGAGCTTCTTGAGGAAGTAAAGGAGCATGTCTTCGAGCAGGCCGGCCAGCGAGACGTATTAAAGCGATTATCCGAAAACACTGCGTACCTGCACAAGGGGCTCAACGCTTTCGGCCAGCTTCTCCCGGAAGAAAAAGGGCAGTACGCAGGCTCGATGCACATCAAAGATGTTGGATTTTTCCCATACGTTCATGCTCTGCGTCTGCTTGCGATCCATGAGGGGATTCATGCTTCCTCCACGATAGAACGCATCCGGCAGGTGTCGGAAAAACATTCCTATGTGAAGGGCAAGGACGTGCATTTTAAAAATCTGCTGGAGCTGCGGGCTTCATTTTCCAAGAAACAGAATGTTTATGAAGATGTTCACTACGTACCGCTGCAGCAGCTTTCGAAAGCCCAGAAGTCCGAGCTGAAATCTGCATTAAAAGAAGGAAAACACTTGTTTCAGCACACAAAAAAAATCATGGAGTCGGGTGATTTTTAGATGTTTCAATGGATGCGCAGTATTTCTAGTCGATTTGGCGGTCTGGACTCCACGAATCCCCAGCATCAGTCTTTTATGCGTCAGCTGCAAAAAGATGTAAAGGCAGAGCAGCCTCTGCAGAAATCGCTGTCTTCACTGAACGTCACCGTCCTTGATCTGGAAACCTCGGGCTTTAACGCAGATGCCGGAGATAAGATATTGTCGATGGGAGCGATTAAAATTAAACACAACCGGCTGGTCCGGGACGATGCCTTTTATACGCTTGTCCATGAACCAGAGGCTGTGTCCCCGGAGGTAAGCGAAGTCACCGGTTTAACAGCGGAGGAATTGGAAGCAGACGGCCAATCGATCAGCGAAGCTCTCGAGCAGTTTTATCAGTTTGCCCAGGCGGATATACTCGTAGCGCATCACGCCTCCCATGAACGAAAGTTTCTGCAGAAGTATACGTACCGGACGATGGGGACGAACCTGCAGCATCGTCTGCTCGATACTTCGTTTGTGTTCAGTATTGCTGCCCCGGATTTTGAATTTCGTTCGCTCGATGACTGCTGCAACTATTACGACATCCCGATAAAAGGAAGACACAATGCTCTAGGGGATGCCATTATGGCGGCTGAGCTCTGGACACGCTCCATCCAGACGGTACAGGAGCTTGGCTATGAGACACTTCAGGACGTATATGCACATCTCAGCCACCGCCGGAGGTAACCCCTTACGGCAGGCTGAAAAAATTTATAAAGGAGGAGGGCGCGGTGAAGGGTAATATTCCTCGTAATGCTGCTTGTTTTCCCATTAGCGTGGTACAAGAAATCACATCATTGTCAGCTCGCCAAATCCGTTACTACGAAGAACAGGGGTTGATCAATCCAGAGCGAAATCAGGGAAACCAGCGCCTGTTTTCGATGAATGATATTGATCGGTGTCAGGAAATCAAAGAGCTTATCGACCAGGGGTTAAATATTGCCGGTATCAAAGCCGTGCTCTCCGTCCGGGATAAGAGTTCAAGCTGAGGAATTATCGCAGGATATGCATTAATAAAAAAGTCCCTTTTTTAAAAAAATTCTTTATATCTGTTTGAATAAAGAAGTGAACGGGAACACTTTCGAAACAACGGAGGTGTTTTATTCATGTCATTTATCATAGTAGAAGATATTCAAGTACCGGCGAAAAAATTCGACGAGCTTGAAAACGCCCGTGAAGACGCATCGGAAAAGGAAGTAATTGTCCGCAATAACGATGGCCAGTACTGGGTGATTGACGAAGAAGACTATGCGAAGATCGAAGCCTACGGCTATGAGCTTGTAGAGAAGTAAACGCAGACGTATAAGAGTCCGCACCTGATTCAGGGCGGGCTCTTTTTTAAATGTACCCGGGACAAGAGGGAAACGGGTTTCAATGGAAAGAAGAAGTGAAAAAGTACAAGTAGTGCAAACACGACTCAGGCAAGTACAAATAACAGGATTTAAAAGGGGGGGCTGGAATGACACGCTATGAAGATGACAGTTTATCGCTCCATACCGATTTATATCAGGTGAATATGGTGGAAACGTATTGGCGGAGCGGCATGCATACCCGGAAAGCCGTATTTGATCTATATTTTCGGGAGCTCCCGTTTGGCAATGGGTTTGGCGTATTTGCCGGATTGGAACGGGTCGTACACTTTTTGGAAAATTTCCGGATGACAAAGGAAGACCTTACTTATCTGCGGGAAGAAGCAGGCTACGGGGAAGATTTTCTTTCCTATTTAGCGGAACTCCGGTTTACCGGCAGTGTTTATGCGATGAAGGAAGGCGAGCTTGTCTTCGGCAACGAGCCGATGATCAAAGTAGAAGCGCCGCTCGGAGAAGCCCAGCTGATTGAAACCGCGCTGTTAAACATGGTGAACTACCAGACACTGATCGCTACGAAAGCAGCCCGCATTAAACAGGTGACGGGTGGGGACGGACGAGCGATGGATTTCGGTCTGCGCCGGGCCCAGGAGCTTGACGCCGGGCTGTGGGGGAGCAGAGCGGCTTTTGTCGGCGGTTTTGAAGTAACGAGCAATGTCAGGGCCGGAAAAGTATTCGGGCTTCCTACAGCGGGCACACATGCGCATTCTATGGTACAGGCATGTGAAACAGAGTATGAAGCCTTTAAAATGTATGCCGAGCACCACACGGATTGCGTATTTTTAGTGGATACGTACGACACTCTCCGCTCGGGAGTACCTAATGCCATCAAGGTCGCAAAAGAGATGGGTGAAAATATCCGCTTCAAAGGCGTGCGTCTCGACAGCGGGGATCTGGCCTACCTGTCCAAAGAAGCAAGAAGAATGCTCGATGAGGCCGGCTTTACAGACACCCAGATTATTGCCTCCGGAGACCTGGATGAATATACAATTACCAATTTAAAATCCCAGGGGGCAGAAATTGATACGTGGGGTATCGGTACCAAGCTTATCACCGGGTATGACCAGCCTGCTCTTGGAGCTGTATACAAGCTTGTGGCGATTGAAAACAATAATGGTGACATGCGTGACACGATGAAAATTGGAGCAAAAAAATCCGGCAATCTGGAAAAAATGACTACCCCGGGCGTGAAAAATGTTTACCGGATAATAAATACTGAAAACAAACGCTCGGAAGGAGATTACATTACGCTTTCCGGGGAAGAGCCAAACGAGCAGGAGGAGCTGCACATGTTCCATCCGGTGCACACGTATATCAGCAAAAAAGTTCAGAATTTCAAAGCGGTGAATCTTCATGAAACAATATTCAAAGACGGTAAGCTGGTTTACAGTCTCCCGTCCATGACAGATATCCAGACCTATATGCAATCAAATCTGCCGCTTTTATGGGAAGAATACAAACGGTCGTTAAATCCTGAAGAATATCCAGTTGATTTAAGCCCGAAATGCTGGGAAAACAAAGTGCAGAAGATGCATGAAATTCAAAACGAATTTAGTCGGTAAAAGAACAGTCTGCCGGGCCGAATTTTTCGGTTCGGCAGTTTTTTTATACTATCTGCCGGAAAATTGCGAACGTCTCGTGACAATGAGGAGAAACATAGGGCTGCGGGCTGTACATATGATATAATTTGACAGAATTCCAAATGTGAATGCTTTGAAGCAGAGAAAGGGAGGGCAGAGCCTATGCAGATATCTGTTCAGACCGTGATTGAAAAAATGGAAGAGGAACTGCTCCAGCTCGCAGAGCAGGGGGAAAAGGGAGACGAGCGGGCGCTGCAGGAGCACGCAAGAACGCTTCGAAACTATTGTGATATTCTGCTTTCTTCCAGGGCCGGGGAAGCACAGCGCCCGGCTGCAGAACCTCCGCAGCCAAAAGCTGCGGCTCCTGCTCCGGAAAAGCCTGCAGCATCGAGGCCGAGCCGTGAAACGGTGGAAGAGGAAAAAGATATTCCGTCAACGGAAGGTAATTTACTGGATTTTTAATTAAGAAGGAGACTTAGGCATGCTGTGGAAAGTACTCGTTGTGTTAGGGGCAGTAAACGCTGCGTTGGCAGTGGGAATTGGGGCGTTCGGTGCCCACGGCCTGGAGGGCCGGCTGTCGAACCGGATGCTTGAAACGTATAATACCGGAGCGCAGTATCATATGTATCATTCCCTGGGACTGATCGCTATCGGCGCTGTAGCAGCTTATACTGGCGGAGGATCAGCGCTGTTGGGATGGTCCGGATGGCTGTTGTTTGCAGGAATTGTTTTATTTTCCGGCAGCCTGTATGTGCTGTCGCTTTCTGGCATTTCCTGGCTGGGGGCCGTAACTCCTTTAGGCGGAGTGGCTTTTATTGCCGGGTGGATTTGTTTAATTATTTACGTGCTGAAAGCCTAAGAAAAGCCGGCTGC
>NZ_JBQLIB010000015.1:0-57100 GCF_056034365.1 Marinococcus sp. LNHM5E3-2.1 | reverse complement strand
TCTCCTCATCTATGCGGCCTTCGCTATTTTTCTCTAATACGTGGAGCTTTTCCTCAAAGGACAAATATTCTCGTCTATTTCTCCCTGCATCTTTTTCGTATTCAGTTTATCTATTCGTGATCTCATACTCCATGCATCTAAAACCCTCAACTTCTGGACAGTGCCCCGAACACCCCGTTTTGATATCGAAAACGGGGTGTTTTCCATCCTTACAGCTCTTCCAAAATCGAACAACCAATAACATGAGTGTGAATGATATTGTGGAAAGTCACAGGCGTTCCCCGTTCGACGATTTATGCTAAGCGAAAACGAGATTAACGATAGAATGAATCTTTCGAATGTATTAAAAAATGGTACTATTTTTCCTTTAAAAGCGTGTTGGATAAGAAGCAAAGCTGAATTCATACCTATGAAATCATTTGGTAATAATTTACGATTGAAGTACAAACTTTGAGGAAGGAATTTTAATGAATTGGGGGGTCATCATCCCATTTGGCAGTTTAATGTTTGTGGTCATTGGAGAAATACTTCGAGCCCATATGCTCTTTCGTCGGCTGGAGAAACGAGTCGACGAATGAGAGAAGCGATCAAACCAAGATCATACGGCGAATAAGGACTGTAAAACGTCATGAACGTTACTCCATTAGCAGCAAGGGAAAGAAAGTTACTTGAAGCCCATGAAGAAAAGAATTGAATATAGAGATATAAAAAAGGAGGCCCAAGACTCTCTCTTTTTGCTGTTTTATAGATTTTATTAGTGCTTATTATCCTAACAATGTGTAGTAACACCTATTAAACATAATTGCTCTTATCAGAAGTCTAGTTCTAAACAAACGTAAAACAACTTTGGAAATCGCCGCTTATTTGGCACAGTCTTTTCGCTTAACATAATAACGACTATCTGTCATTTTCCATCTAAAAAGCTTCCTGGCTTTATTGATACAACAGATACAGAGCGATTCCGATCAGTCCGACCGCGATCAGCCGGGACGTATCTATGGGAATCTCCGGAGTCCCAAAAGCACCGAAATGATCAAGAAACAGTCCTAAAAGGAGTTGACCAGCAATACCGGCGGTTATGGCTGCCGAAGCGCCAATCCTTGGTACTGCCAGAATGATACAAACAATATAAAAAGCGCCCAGTCCTCCCACCATCCATTTCCATAAGGGCAGCGACGGAAACGCTGGCGGAAAGCCCTGAACCAATGTGCTCGCCAACAAAAACACTGTACCAACAGCATAGGCGACCAATGCGGCTGGCAAACTTCCCATTTTGGCTCCGATTTCTCCATTGACGCCCGCTTGAAAAGCCAGAGCAGCCCCTCCCGCAAAGCTTAAAATCATAAAAAACCACGCCATCCCTGAGTCATCTCCTTTAATATGTTAATGTCTGTTCTTCATTCATCTACGCTTGTCGAAACGTGGACTACATTCTATACTAAAGAACAACACCAACCATGAAAAATGAATGCTTATGAGATCTGCCCATCATTTTTACTAATAGGAGAAGGTAGCATGGAACTACGTGATTTGAAGATTTTTCTCTCCGTGGCTCAAAGCCGCAGCCTTTCCCGGGCGGCTCAAACGCTTGGATACGTTCAGTCCAACGTCAGTGCCCGCATTGGCCGCTTAGAGGAAGAATTGCAGACAACATTGCTGTATCGGCATGCCAAAGGGGTTCATCTCACCCCAGACGGAGACAAGCTGTGGACCTATGCCCGCCAATTTGTGCAGTTGGAGCAGGACATGCTGGAAGAGATGGCTGCACGGCCAACTATGGAAGGAAAATTACGTCTTGGGTCCATTGAATCAACTGCCTCCACACACATGCCTGCCGCTCTACAGCAGCTTATGACCGAGCACCCCCGTCTCCAAGTCTCACTAACCATTAGTGAAACCAAGAACCTGGCCCAACAGGTGTTAGCATATGACCTCGATGGCGCTTTTGTAGTGGGAAGCATCGATCACCCGGACGTGTCCAGCGTGCCGGTGCTTCAGGAATCATTAGTACTGATCACAACGCTGGGGCTTTCGGTGCCCATGATCCAAAAACCCGGGCACGCCCCGACGCTGTTAGTATTAAAAGAAGGATGCATCTATCGACAAACGCTGCTCGAATGGATGCACAACCACCAGTTCTCTGCTCCGAAAATCATGGAGTGTGCCAGCTTAGATACCATTATCGAACTCACGAAAGCTGGCATCGGTGTCTCCCTTCTTTCCCAATCGTACCTTCAACGCCGGAATCGAACCCAGGGCATCGCCACGCACACCCTCGAATCACCGTATCAGGCAGCAACGACATGGTTTATCTACCGAAACGATAATCTACAGCAACGTTCGCTCCGTGCCTTTCTTGACACCTTTGCCAGGCAACCCTAATCCAGTTTTTACTGGCAGACAGATAACCGTGACAGGAAGATCTCCATTTATATCTACGCCTTTTTCTTTTAAAGGATGTGTGAATAAAAAATGCCTGAAGACATATATCTCTTCAGGCATTCATGATTTTCTTAGCTTTCCATTATTGCGCTTATCTTTTTGTAGTCTAAATGCCGCCCAATTACTATTCACGCAGGCCTGTCACGACCCTTACCGATTAATCTTAACAAACGTTTAATATTCGCTGGCTGATGGAAGGATCTTCATAGCAGAAACAACCAGATACGGTTGTTCCCGCTTCTATACTGTACGGCATCCATTCCGTGGGCAGTTTTCTTAGGAAATGTTTGGCATCAGAAGCGCGGGCGGTTCCGTCTCCGAAACGCAAGCAGCACCTGGGCAACTCCTGCCAGGATCGGCAGCTCGATCAACGGACCAATCACCAGAGCCAGGGCTACCAGCGGCTGCTCAGGAAAAGCGGTGACTGCAATCGCCAGGGCCACCGGAGAATTCCGTGCCACTGTGGTTAATGTCAGGCTGACCGTTTCTTCGTAAGAAAACCGCAGGGCCCGGCCGGTCATTTGGGCGACCGTCACATTGATGCCAAAAAACAGGAGAATCGGCAGCACGAGAATGGTAATAACGCTCAAGTTATTTAAGAGCGCCGAACCCTGAGAGGCAAACATCGCGGCTACCGCCAGGGCCAGAAAGAAAATCTGGGCCCGTGAAAAGAATGGAAGCAGCCTGTGTGCCAGAAATTCGGGCTGCCGGCGCCAAAGGTACTTGGTTCCCTGAGCTAGCAGAAACGGCAGCAACAGCACGAGCAGGACACTTTCGATGATCGTCGGCAGCGCCACCGTTTCGATCGTTCCGGCGAACAAGAAGAGATATAACGGCAGCAGCAGGAACTGCAGGACAAGGTTCAGGGGAAGAATCGACGTCGATAATGCGAGATTGCCTTTAGCTATAGATGTAAAGACAAGATACCAATCAGTACAGGGCGTTACCATCAACATAATAAATCCGAGCCATAAGGCCGGATGATCAGTCAGAAACAAGGCGCCAAGACCCCAGGCAAGCAGCGGGGTCCAGATAAAATTGATCCCCAGGCTCACACCGAGAAAGACCCGATGCGTAAAGGCCCTATGCAGATCCTTTAACGGAATAGATAAAAACAAGCCATACAGCATCAGCAGCAAAAAAGGAACAATCAGTACCTCCGCGTGGGCACCGATCACTCTCACCTGGCCCAGAGCCAGGCCTGTGCCTACCGCCATGATAATTAGGAGCGTTTGATATTTTTCGATAATATTCACGGCTTCCTCCTTTCCATGGATGCCGGTAAGCCTGATAAGTTTCGTCCCTCTATCATACCAAACAGGCACCTCCCAGTCGTTGTCAGAATCCTGAATGTTCTTCTCATAAAAATTTTTCTTCGAAATATCAATTCAAATAACCGTATTTAGAAGAGACGGTAGATATTTTAATCGGTAACATGTGCTCTAAAAAAAGCCCCGCATCCCTTGTTAAAGAGATACGAGGCTGCTTCTTGCTTCCGCTTTTTTGTTGTTTAATTAGAACATAGGACCCGTAAAATAAATTGGGAGACGCGCATTTTTTCTGCTATTTAAAATCAGCTGCATACTCTTCGTATTCAGTGCCTTCCAGTTCATCGGCCGCAATAAAATCCATGGCTGCGGAATTCATGCAGTATCTAAGGCCTGTAGGCTCAGGTCCGTCCTGAAACACATGCCCTAAATGGGAGTCTGCATGCTTGCTGCGCACTTCCACACTCGTGCCTAGAATGCCACCGTCTTCTTCATACGTAATATTACCCAGCTCCAGAGGCTTCGTGAAGCTCGGCCAGCCTGTACCGGAGTCATACTGATCGCGCGTGCTGAATAGCGGCTCCCCGGAGACGATATCAACGTATATTCCCTCTTTCTCGTTATCATGGTAGGCATTATCGTAAGCAGGCTCTGTTCCGTCTTCCTGCGTCACCTCATACTGCATGCTGTTCAGTTCAGACACGGCCGCTTCTTTATCCTCTACGACAAACGGGGAATCTGTGCTTACTTCGTACTCTTTATCCTCTCCCCATACCTCATCTAAATAGGCATCACGCCCGGAGTTGCTGCGGTAATATTCGTACCTTCCCGGGTTTTTCTTATAATAATCCTGATGGTAGGCCTCTGCTTCGTAAAACGTATCGTATTCTTCAATGGACGTCACGATCTCTCCACCAAACCGTCCGGAGTTCTCCATCTCTATTAATGATGCTTCCGCTGCCTGCCGCTGGGCCTCGTCATGATAAAATACAGCCGACAAATACGGCTCTCCTTTATCCACGAACTGTCCTTCATCATCCGTCGGATCAATTTGGCGCCAGAAAATCTGCAGAAGGTCTTCGTAGCTGATTTTTTCAGGATCATACGTAATTTGAACCGCTTCCTGATGACCCGTTTCTTTGTTCGACACTTCATCATACGTAGGATTTTCTTCCTCGCCGCCCGTATAGCCGGAAATCACGCTGACGATGCCGGGCTGGGATTCAAACGGCGGCTCCATGCACCAGAAGCACCCCCCGGCAAATGTAGCCTGCTCCATTCCTTCTAAATCCCCCTGCAGCTCCGTTTGTTCCGTCGCGACCACTTCTTCATATTCCGAGGCCGTAAACGCCTGATACAAATACCAGCCGCCGGCCAGAAGAAGAACTGCCGTTATACTAAAAAACCACCGTTTTTTATTCATATAGCTCCCCTTTAGTTTCTTTCCTTTCATTATAAGGAAAAGAGAGCAGATTTAACATCATTACAACTTATCCGTATTCAGCAATACTTTAGAGCCTCTGGGTATAAACAAAATTTTAAAGGCCCGGACTTTTGAAAAAGACCGGGCCTTTAAATAGATGGTAAAATTAGGTATTAACAGCAAGGACATCATTAACACAAGCATAAGGGGGCGACAGATCATGACATTTATAGCGCAGTATGGATTCTTTTTTGCGATATTGATCGTTATTGGCGCCATCATATTTTTCAGCTATCTATTGTCGAAGACAGAGAGATTTGTGCATATTTTGACTGCTTTATTGGTATTTGGAGGAATAGGAATTATTATTTATAGTTTTCTCAGGCCAGATGATCCTTTTACAGGCATTGCTTATGCAGTTTTAACATTTTTTATCTGGTTAGGTACGGGGCTGGGATGGATAGGAATCGCTATTTATGAAATGATAAAGGAATGAAAGAAGGGATATTTTATTAATTAACGGCAATCCTTTAACTCTTATTTTCATTCGTTTTTTTGCCCCAGTCATAGAGAAATATTGCGGAAGCTATACTGCCCAGGACGTAAAAAATAGCCATATATGCTTCTCCTTTTTATCAACAAAATTGTCATTCAAGTCATAAGGATTTCCTTCTTAATTTACCAGCGAGAGTAATACCACTCCTACAATCATACCAAAAAGAAAATATACCAGAAATCGAACATACTTATTTTTCATGTTTAACTGCCTCCTCGAAAATGTCTAATACAGCCACACTATAAAAATGTCTCACGACTCAATGGTCGCTTTTTTTCTTTTTTTCTGGTCTATCCAAATAATAATTGTCGATATAAGTAATACAGCTACCAGTCCATTAAAAAGCCAGAAGGGTATAGTAATAACATCTATAAAATCCAATCCCACTAATACAAGAACTACAATGCAAAATATCTGATGGCATATTGTCATAATCTTCATTTCGTATCTCCTTTTTGCTGATATGAAATTTCTCATTTCATTTATCCGATTTTCAAGCTTATGTATTTTACATTCGATTGATACTTTTCGACGGCGATAATAAATAAAAGAATTGCTATTGTAATTGTATTCATGCTATCTCTTCGTATAGTCTCCTTTTTCCGTCTTATTTCATATTATAGATTAATGAAACATCACTGCACAGAAATCTCAACCTTCTTCTCCGATTTTTATCATCACACTACCTTTAGTGTATTGAAAAAATATAATTGTTTTTACTCCTGAAAAATGAGATTGGCGTTGCCGTCTATCTTTTTATTTATAATGGCTTGCCTATTATATTTTCACATCAAAGCTGGTCATAAACACTGCATGGCCGGAAATACTCACATCACTCTTATCCTGATGTTTTACGACCTGCACGTGAACCCTTCCATCTTTATTCATTTCCTGTCCCTGCTCTACGGTAAGCTGTAGAGGCGATTGAAAGTGCTCATCAATAAACGCCGCCCAATAAGCTCCCATAACTCCGGAGGCTGTTCCTGTGACAGGGTCTTCCACGGTTCCCGAGTACGGGGAGGAAAAGTGCCTAGCATGCATATCCGCCGCTTTATCATAAGTGTCCAGGCAAAACGGATGAATGGATGCTTTCGGCATTTCTGTGAGAACCGATGGAAATGCTGAATTATCAGGTCTCATTTTTTCAAAGCTTTTTAAATTAGCGATCGGCACCAGCAGCGTCCAAGTTCCGGTATTTCCATAGACGATAGGCATATCAGCTTGAATATCATTTTCCTGTAATCCTATCGAAGCGGCCAGAGAAGCCCGGGAACTATGAAACATTTCCAACTTTGGCGGCGCCTGGGTCATCGTCATTGTGCGCTGTTGATGGGCAGACGTTTGTGTTATGACGGTTACAATTCCAGCATTCGTCTCCACCGTGATACGTTCTTTATTACCAATCTGCCCTTTGCTTTTTAATGCATAAACCGAAGCCATCGTAGCGTGGCCGCACAAATTCATTTCGTGGCCCGGGGTAAAAAAACGCAGACGAATATCTGCTGATTTGGAAGATAATACAAAGGCCGTTTCGTTAAACCCAACCTGATACGCCACCGCCTGCATTTCTTTTTCTGTCACGTTATCTCCGTCAAAAACAACGCCTGCTGGATTCCCTTTATGCGGAATTTCACTGAAAGCTTCATAATGATACACACGGATGTTCTGCATTGTTCTCCACTCCCCCGATTAACTTTTCCAAGACTTCATGTATATTCCTCCCCGGGGAAAGATGTTTTCAGATGTTCATTTTACTTTATCTTCTCTCTATGATACTTTTTTACAATAAATAGGAAAAGAGAGAAAAACTTTTTCCTATTTTTCTTCAGATAAAAGGAGGATCTCAGATGAACGGGCACATTCATCATATTGAGCTTTATGTATCTGACCTCGAACAATCGAAGGCCTTTTGGCAATGGCTGCTGGAAGACCTTGGCTATCACGTCTTTCAGCAATGGCCGGATGGGATCAGTTTTAAATTGGATTTCTCCTACATCGTATTTGTTCAGACGGAAGATCGTTTTCTGGACATTTCTTATCACCGGCGCCGGACAGGATTGAACCATATTGCTTTCCATGCCCGGTCGAAATCGCATGTGGATCAAATGACCAGGCAGCTGCGAGCAGCGGATATCCCAATTCTTTATGAAGACCTGCATCCCTTTGCCGGGGGAAACGATCTCTACGCCCTCTATTTTGAAGACCCGGACCGTATTAAAGTAGAACTCGTGGCTCCAGCAGAAAGCTGAATCTCACCGACAATAAAGGATTTCGGACTTCACCTGTAAAATAGCTTCCCATAAAAAAAGAACTCCCAATTTTATCAGGAGTTCTCCAAACCAGTTCAGGAAGCTTTATCCGGTTTATCAGCATTTTTACTTTTACCCTTTGTTTCAATATCTTTTTCCTCCCGGAGTGCTTTAAACAGCGAGTACACCATCAGTATCATTACGAGAGAAAACGGGAGCGCCGATATAATCATGACGTTCTGCAGCGCATCGATCCCTCCGGAATACAGCAGAACGGCCGCTGTAGCAGAAAGCATGAGTCCCCAGATGAACTTCACTACAGCCGAAGGATTCATTGCTCCGTTGGAGGTCTGCATACCAAGCACAAAGGTGGCAGAATCTGCTGAAGTAATAAAGAATGAAACAATTAGCAGTAGTGCAATGACGGACATGACTGTGCTGAGCGGGTATTGATCAAACACGCCAAAAATCGCTTCTTCAGGAGCCAGCGAAGCAATGTCTGCCATGCCGGTGCTTTGTACGTTCAATGTGGCTCCGCCAAACAGCGAGAACCAGATAAAGCTGACAATTGACGGCACCAGAATGACGCCGATAGTGAATTCCTTCAGAGTGCGTCCTCTCGACACACGGGCAATAAATATTCCTATAAAAGGCGTCCATGAGATCCACCAGGCCCAGTAGAAGATGGTCCACGCATTAATCCACTCTCTTGTACTTTCAGATGTCGGCGCGATCCGAAAACTCATTTGCGGAAGCGTCTGTATATACGTACCAAGTGTATTCGTGAACAAATTCATGGAAAATAACGTTGGCCCGATAAAAAGCATTAAAATAAACAGAATGATTGTTAAATAGATGTTTGCATTACTTAAGGATTTAATTCCTTTATTTAAGCCGGTATACGCCGATACTAAAAACATTACAGTAATAACGACAATAACAATCAGTTGCATCGTGTAATTATTCGGTGTGCCAAACAAGTAGGACATACCGCCGGAAACCTGGGTCACGCCAAGCCCGAGGACGGTAGCAATCCCCGATACTGTAGTAATCAGGGCAATAATATCCACCACTTTTCCACCGATGCCTTTTTCGTTCATAATCGGGCTGAGCATGGCGCTTACCATGCCCGGTGCCCCCCGACGAAATGTAAAGTAGGCAAAACAGATGCCGGTAACACCGTAGATAGCCCACGGGTGTATTCCCCAGTGCAGGAACATGTAGCGCATAGAATCGACAAGGGCCTGGTCCGTTCCGACCTCTGCTTCCGGGGCGTTCGTTGCGTAGTGGGATACTGTCTCCGCCCCGCTCCAAAACACTAGTCCTACTCCCATCCCCGAGCTGAACAGCATCGCAAACCAGGTCGGATAGCTGTATTCCGGCCGGTCCTCCGGCCTCCCAAGACGAATGTTTCCATACCTGCTGAAAATAAAGTAAACACATAATAGTACAAATGCTGACACAAGTAAAAGATAATACCATCCAAAATGAGTCGATACAAATGATCTCACTGCAGAGCTTGCGTTAAAAAACGATTGTGGAATTGCGACTCCGACAACCGCCATAATAAGCAGTATTACCAGGGCTCCGTAAAATACAAAGCCTACTCTTGGTTTTTGATTATCCACGGCGGGGCTCCTTCCTTTTTAAACAGCGGCTGAGATCCGGAACTGATCGCTCCGGACACCTATCGTTTAAAGCTAAATAAGTGATACCCTCCGCAATTGCTGTGTAAACCCGCCTTATATCTGCAGATCTAATCGACAAATCAAAAACCTCTGAAAATTAGCAACTCTGGATACTTTCTATTTTTGTATTTTTTTCCTTAATTCCCATTTATGAAAATGGGCTTCCGTATTTTTCAGTGTATTCGTAATAGCCGTAGCGGTACATATACATTGTCTTTTCAATTTCCTCCGCCGCAGCAAAATTAATCATGTGCAAAACCAGTTCAGTGAACTCTATGGGGGCTGTGCCATTCGCAGTTACCAGGTTTTTATCTTTAACAGCCTGCTCTTCCATAAACTCTGCATCCGGCTGATAGTTTTCGTAGTCCTGCCAGAAGTAAGCCGAATTGCCGGTATGGCTGAAATGATTTAAAAATCCATTCCTTGCTAAATAATCTACCGCTCCGCATATGGCACCGACCGGAGTATTTTTAGTGATCGCTTCTTCCACTAAATTAAAAATATTATCGCTTTCAACGTCCCATTTGTTGCCGCCTATTAATACGAGCAAATCGAAATCCGGATGGTGGTTGATTTTATAATCCACCGCTGTTTTGAAGCCTCCGATAGATGTAACCTGGTCATGCAGAGAAATTGTACTAACCGCCCACTCCTTACCCTCATTCAATGTAGCCGACAGGTAAGCGGCTTCCCAGTCAGCATACTCATCTAAAAGCAGAAACAATGCTCGTTTCACAGCAAATTCCTCCAAGCTGATTTTTGTTATAACTTTACATAGACCGGCTGCAGCCTAACTGAACAATGCTCACTCTGCCTCAACCCGTGCCGGGTTCCATACAATTTCCCACAGATGGCCATCCGGGTCCTGGAAATGTCCGGAGTACCCTCCCCAGAATGCATCATGTGCTGGGTCTGTGATAAAGGCACCTGCACGTTCCGCTTTCCCCATAATCGCGTCCACCTCCGCTTTACTATTCACGTTGTGACCGAGAGTGAATTCCGCAGGATTTGGCTGGTTGGCCTTTATACCAGCTTCATGCGCAATATTTTTACGATTCCAAATGGCAAGCTTCAGCCCTGCCTGCAGATCAAAAAAGGCTACTGCTCCGTGATCGAACTCCTCCCCTACAATCCCTTCAGTAGGAAACCCCAGTCCATCACGATAAAAGCGCAGCGATTTTTGTAAGTCCTGCACTCCAATAGTAATTACAGACACATTTGGCTTCATAAAATCATCTCCTTGTAAAAATAAAATCATCTAATTGCCGGAAAGATTCATTGGTCCAAACGCCTAATAAGACGTGCCGGGTTTCCGCCCACAAGCGTACGGGCAGAAACGTCTTTAGTAACAACTGCTCCTGAAGCGATAACTGCGCCGTCTTCAATGCGAACGCCGGGATTGATGATGGCTCCTCCCCCGATCCACACATTATGTCCGATCGTCACAGGCGTTCCGTATTCCTGGAGTGTCGCGCGGGAGGCTTCCTCCATCGGATGATTTACGGTATATATGTGCACGCCCGGCCCCAGCATCACTCCGTCACCGAATGTAATTGGCGCCTCATCGAGCATAACGCAGTTGAAATTGGCGAAAAAACGGGCGCCAAGATGAATATTATAGCCATAGTCACACCAGAATGGCGCACTAATCCGGGCTTCTTCCCCCATTGTGCCTACGATTTCCTGTAGCAGCTGATTGCTTCTTTCTTTCTCCCGGACACTGGTGGAGTTATACTCTTCAAGCAGCAGCTTCGCCTCCAGCCGCTCCGCTGCAAGTTCAGGGTCGTGCGGTAAAAACAGCTCTCCATTCATCATTTTTTGCTTTTCACTTTTCATTCGGACACCTCTTTTATTTTCGCTTCTTAAGCCTTGAACACTTCTATACGCCCACTATACCACTGTTCGTTTAATCTGGGATATTTGTTTTACGGAATGTTCCAGAAATTTCTTTTCTTTTTAATACACATGTATTAAAAAGATGGTATACTTACATTACTTTCTAAATACCGGGGTGTACTATGCCAAAACTCATTGACCACGAAAAGAAAAAAGAGCAGATTATTGAATATGCATGGCAGTCCATTGTGAACAGCGGGGCGAAAGGCGCGACGGTAAGAAATATCGCAAAGCTCGCTGACATGACGCCGGGGCAGATCCGCTACTACTACCCTACCCATAGCTCGCTGCTCGATGCAGTCATGAAAAAAGTAAATCATAAAGTTGCCCAAAGAATTCAAGAGATTTTCGGGCAGGAAAATGTCACCGAAAAGGAACGGGTCATTCAGGCGATACTCGCAGTCCTCCCTTTGGATGATGACCGCTACGCGGATATGGAGGTATGGATGGCGTTTCAGTACGAAATCCATGCATCAGGAACGAATTTCATGGGAGATGAGATACGAATGCTCATTCAAAAAACCTTACAGTACTTAAACGAAAAACAAATGCTGCAGGAGGAGCTGCCTGTCGAGCTCACTACCATGCGTGCTCACGCCCTCGTTGACGGCCTGGCCCTGCATAAATGGTTAACCCCTGACCGCATAGATAATAAAAATATTATTAAACTGATTCGTGACGAAGTCCATTCCTGGCTTAAGGAGGAGCATAGATGAATTTCATACTGCTGCTGATTATTGGGATCGAAATAGCCTTCTGGTTGGTTATTGCCGCCGGGTTAATTATTCGTTACGTGTTTCAAATGCCCAGACTCGGGTTATTCTTTCTCGCCTTAACTCCCGTCCTGGACCTGGTGCTGCTGGTTGCGGCCTCCGTGGATCTTATGGGCGGGGCAACAGCTACCACGGCTCATGCCATTGCTGCCATTTATATTGCGGTATCCATCGTTTTTGGAAAGCAGATGATCCGCTGGGCCGACGAACGGTTCAGGTATTATATTATGAGGCAGGGCAACAAGCCGTCCAGGCTCTACGGCTATGCCTACTCCCGGAAATACTTTAAGGACTGGGTCAAACACGTATTGGCCTATGCGCTGGGAACAGGGATGCTGTGGGCAGTTATTTTTGTCGTTAATAACGCAGACAGAACTGAAGCATTGAGCGGCACGATTAAATTATGGTCTCTCATCTTAGTGATCGATTTAGTTATCTCCATTACGTACTTTATATGGCCGCGCGAGGCGAAATATAAAGAAGAAATTCAATAGTAACACGCCCGGGAACATCTTTAGTGCGATTGATATTTGAATATGATCGTCGCATAACCTACTACAGAAGCGGCGAGAAACAGTGTATGATAACCAAACGCACCAGCGACGATTCCGGAAAAAATGGATCCTGCCGCCTGCCCCAGGGCAAGCATTAAAAACGGCAGCCCCAGCCCAATGGAGGGATTCGTCCGGAATACTGAAACGCCCCACACAATTAGGACCCCGGTAATGAAAACATACGAACTTCCAAACAGAAACGGGGACAAAAAACCAACCACGGGACTGCCGGGCCAGCTGCCGAGAAGCAGGGACGCGGTGGATAGCGTTACTACTGAAAGCCTGAAGGCGTTCCCAATGCCAAACCGGTTAATAAAGATGCCGGCGGTACCGCCCAATAAACCTGACAAACCGATGATTACCCAGAGCCAGTCTCCGAGGTAGCCAGGGACGCCCTCCAAATTTACGATAAAATCTCTCGAAAAGGTCCAGTATGCCGCAGAAGAAATGCCCAGAAGCAGCGAGGCCACGACCAGCTGGACAGACTGCTTCCACTCCTGCTTCACAAAGCCAGCCGATCTCTTTTTTTCAATTGCCGGCTCGTGAGGCAGTACTTTGTAGTTGGCAGCCAGCACGATTACGGCGATAACCATAAAGATCACATACGTCTCCCTCCAGCTGTCCACCATCATAATCGCGATGGCACCGGTGAATGCCGTTCCGATGCTTGTACCGGAATTGATCCAGGCATTCGCCTGGTTCTGCTCCCTGGCTTCTACCGTCGTATTTACAATACTGGCATATGGCGGGGACGATAAGCCCGTACTCATCCCTGCTAAAAATATCCCCGCCCCAAGCCCGATCGGAGTCAAAGAAACGGAGATAACGCCAAGGCCAATAATCGACAACAGTCCCGCTGCCACCAGCATCAGCCTCGAAGTCACCTTCCCGGAAAACATCATCGCTGCTACTATCGCTATACAGTACGCCACATAGGACATAGAAGAAATGATTCCACTCGTGGATTGGGTCATATTGATTGCTTCATTAATATAGGGAAGCATCAGTCCGTAGCTGAAACGGGACAGCCCGTAGGTCACCGCAATCATCGGCAGTCCCGCAAGGATTAATTTATTCGCATTCATAGTTATTCGCCCCTTCTTATTTATTGATCGTTCATTCAATAAACGGTGAAAAAATAAGAGCCGTCAAATAACGATGCTCTTTTATCATGTTTATTCGTGGGCCATGTTTTCCGCCAAATCGAATGCCGATTTTTCTATTTCTTCCATCTCCAGAATTTGAGCCATGGACGTAATTCCTTCCAGTATCATGAACAGCTTCATTCCTAGCGTTTTGGAATTATTAAAAGGTTTGATGTCACGCTCAATTTTATTTAATAGGTTGGTTTTATGGTCCTTACTCATAGCAGTAATCTCTTCGTTGACTCCCTCATATTCCTGTTTTGCTCTTAAAAACAAACATCCATTAAAGCCGTCCGTTTTCATCCAGTCCACATGGGCTTGAATCAGTGATTCTGCGTATATGGTGAAACTATTTGCTCCCTCCGTTTTTTCTTTTATAAAGTCGAAATAACGCATTTCCCTGCGCTTTAATATTTCTATAATCAACACTTCTTTAGACTTAAAATGATAATACATCGTCATCGGCGCCACTCCGACTTCATTTAATATACTTTTGACCCCGACAGCATGAAACCCGTTCTGATAAAAAAGATCTTCTGCGGTGTTCAATATAACCTCTTTTTTCGATGCCGCTTTCATAAATCGCCCCCCCTTTTTTATTTATTGAACGTTCATTATAATAAATCATAACATATTCTATCGCGAAATGTTACTTTATTGTTTTTTCTTTCTAATTTTTTCTGCCGTCTCATTTAAGAATTCATCTATATTATATTCTTTGTAATCATCCCGAATTTCAGCAATGACTATGCTTCTCGCTTCCTGTTCTGTTTTTCCTTCCTTCATTAAACCCAGCAGTTTAACATTATACGCAGCTTTGTAGTCTTCTTCACCTTCGGAAATATTTTCCGCATCCCCGCCCCAGATAATACCGACAATTTCTTCTAAAAACTCCCGATATTCCATATCGCTACCCCTTTTCGGATAATATTTTATAATTCAATTATACTTTACCCTTTCAAATGCAAGTTGAAGAAAATTCTAGAAAGTAAAAACTAAAAACTTTCTTCATGTTCGTCTTTTGATGAGAGTTTTATAAGGGAATAGCGGTATTACCACTAAGAAGAACGGAATGTCAGTATACTTTTGATATAGCCATACACACAGGAAATGAGTCCTGTAATCTGGAGGTGCAGCTGATGAAAGTTCTTTCTTTTATTATGTTTTTCATTATTATATTAATTCTCGAAAAATGGCGTTTTCACTATTTTACAAATAAAGAAATCGCTTCTCTTTCCGCTACTAGCGAAAATGACCCAGCTATGCCGATAACACAGCAAAGAATCGAAACTCTTCCTCTCCCTGTAGCGAGATGGCTCATGAATATTGGACTGGCGGGCAAACGTGAAATAAAGTCGGTACGATTAAAACAAACGGGAGTAATGAAATTGAAGCCTTCACAGAAAAAGTGGTATCAATCAAATGCGGAACAATATATAACAGTCAATGAACCAGCGTTTCTCTGGAAGACAGAAATAAAAATGCTCCCCTTCATCAACGTAGTCGGAAAAGATCTTTTTACGCAGGGCCGGGGACAAATGAAAATCAAAATAGCTTCGATTATTCCCATCGTAAACATAGCTGATAATGAAAAATTAAATCAGTCCACCCTGCAAAGGTATTTGCTTGAGCTGCCCTGGTACCCTTCCGCTGCGCTCAGCTCTTATATTCAATGGAGGCAGATCGATGAGTTTTCCGCCGAAGCCATTATGAATTATAACGACGTTTCGGGGTCCGCCACATATCAGTTTAGTGCTGAAGGAAATATAGAAAAAATTAGCGCTTTGCGATATAAGGATAGTGGTAAAAATGCAAAACTTCTGGAATGCGTCGGGGAGGTTGTAGAGAATTCCACTATTGATGGGATAGATATTCCTACAACATTAACTGTTTCTTGGATGTTAGAAGAAGGAAAATTCACGTGGTATAAAGTAGAGGTGAAAGACATAAAATTTAATGAATAACCATAAACAAAGCAAAAGACTGTCTCTTTATACGCCTGGAGACAGTCTTTTCATATTCACGATTTAAAAACATACTTTACCATAAGCACCCAAAAGGGGATAACAATGATGAGAAGTAAAACAATAGCGACCGCTGATAATAGATTGGAAATGAAAGAGTCTTGAACAATCATCAAATAGATATTAAAAAAAATTACAGCCGTGAGAAAAATTCCTCCAATGACTGACCCGGTATTTATCGTTTGTTTCAATTAAACACCCCCAGCTATAGAAAACAACGAACCCTTGCCAGGTTCGTTGCATTCGTTATGAAAAATTCCAGAAAACCAAGCAACAGAAGAGCGATGTTATATTCTATTCTTACTCATTATAGCACCTGGCTCTCTTTTGATTAAGAAAAAACCATTGAGAACAACGACCGTCCGCAGTGAAATACGATTAACTATTTTCTGTTCCGGCGTTTTCCTGCTTCCACCAGCGTATGAGTAACGTAAAATAATCCAATACCAACAAAAATAATAATGAAGACATTTACAATAATACTCCATAAACCATGGACGGGAAGGTATGAAAACAGCCAGGCCATCGGGAGCAAAAAGATAAGATCATATGTATTAATTTGAGCAAAAGTGTATTCAAGAGTTTCCTGTTCCTTATCTCTCATATTTGCCCACCTCCTGTTTTAGCCAAATTCTTTTTAACTATAAAATATGACTGCTTACTCTGGATAACTCTGTACATATAAATACAAATCACTCACGAATACATTTTTAATATCATTCATTGATTTGCTCACCGCGGATAGGATTGCAGCCGTTCTCAAACCTCATACGGATAGATTTCCCCTGAAGAAAATCCGCCCGGGTCGACAGCTGCATGTGCAGATGGGCCTCTGATGAATTGCCTGAGTTACCGCATTTTCCTATCAGCTTTCCTATTGAAACGCGTTCGCCCTCCTCTACCAGAATCGAACCGGGCTGCAGGTGAGCCAGAACGCTGTACTCCTCGAAAGCATGATGAATAACCACCACATTACCCGCCAGCTTCTCTTCATTCATGACTCCCGGCTCGTTGTCCGGAATTCCATTCACAATCGCAGCTACAGTACCCTCTGCCGGCGCATAAATTGGTTCTCCATAGGCCGCATAGTGCTCATTTCTTGCCGGCGATTTTTCATAGGTTTTTCCGTTAGTTTGAATTACCAGATCATACGCATAGCGTTGGTTGGATAGATGGTGATGAGCGTTAGCCAGAGGATGATTTCCACCCCAAGCGATTGTCCATCCTACCCCCGGCTCTACCGGCCAGCGATACTGTTGCCTGGATTCCTCCTTTTCGCCAATGGGATCAATAGCTACGGGAATCATAGCCAAGCCGTGTATGATGCATTGATCATCCATGTAGACATCAAGCGCCCGCTCATTCCGGTCGTCGTTCCAAACGTACTGCACTAAATGTTCATCTATTTGATATGAAAACAGAAGACTATATGCTGTTACCCCTTTATTGAAGCCGGCGGCCATTTTCTGAAATTCTTCGCTGGCAGCAAGCCGCTTAAAATCGTTGGTAGTTTGCTCGTAAATGCGAACAAAATCTCCGCGCAGAAACGAATTTCCAAACTCCTGGGGCGGTATTGGATTATCCGGAAATGTAGACGTCATGATGCCTTCCTCCTGAAAAGTCATTTTGCGTTTCGTATTACTAACTATCCGGCTACTTTTTTGGGGTACTTATCCAGGAAGTGCCCCAGGCAGCCGTCAGAATAAAGATTACTATCAGCCCAGCGGATATAATTGGCTTTCCTAATTCATAGCCGAGCCCCAGACATCCAGCGATAATTGCCGCCAATAGCAAGGAAGCCGGCGTTATTATTTGTTTTCCCTTCATTTTTGGTTCCTCCAATTAGCAACAGCTTCTACTCTTTATTCCTTCATCATATCAGGAGTCAATAATGGAAGGAATATTATGGATAATATTTGTTTCGAATTAAAAAAGGGTCCTTAGACATTTATCCAAGAACCCTTTTGGCCACTTCAATTTATTTTTTTATACGCAGTCTTACCATATTCCAGGACATGCGCGGCAGCTCTGCCTGCAGCTGCTTTTCTTCCAGAACAGCATTGCCGCCGTTGTGCGGTGCTACCTCTTCCTTATCTTTCGTGTTCACCGCTTTCGGATCATCATGCTCGAGCACGACATGCTCCACTACCTCCGCCTGTTCAAACGAACGCAGATCATAAGAGATGGATAATGATTCTTCTAGATGCCTGTTGGTCATAAAAAGCACCAGCTCATTTCGTTCTTCATTCAATACTACCGCACTATCTAAGTATGGAACGTCTGTAAATTCCCTGGAATCGTATTTATCCGATTGAATAATTGGGTGCAGTGCTTTTCCACGTCCGTAGACCGACAAATAATAATATGGGTAATAAATGGTCTGCTTCCAAGCTTTCCCCTGATTTTCCGTCATAATCGGTGCGATCACGTTTACCAGCTGAGCCATGCAGGCCATCTTTACGCGATCAGCATGGTTAATCAGCGTATGAACCATATTAGCTACGAGCAAAGCGTCTTCAAAATTATAAACATCCTCCAGCTGCGGCGGCGCGATCTGCCACGACTCCAGCTGTTTATCCGCTTCGGTCGAATGAAACCATACATTCCATTCATCAAAGCTGAGATTGATCGTTTTGTTGCTTCGTTTTTTAGCCTTAATGTAATCACATGTAGAGATGACCGTACGAATGAATTGATCCATATCCAATGATTTTGCTAAAAAATTAGCCGTATCGTTATCATGGTTTCCATAATATTGGTGCAGTGAAATATAGTCGGCAAATTCGTAGGTGTGTGAAAGCGTCGTCGCTTCCCACTCCGGGAAGGTCGGCATAGCGGAATTCGAACTACCACAGCTCACCAGTTCAATCGATGGATCCACGGTTTTCATCGCCTTCGCTGTTTCATAAGCGAGACGTCCGTATTCGTCAGCCGTTTTGCCGCCGATCTGCCAGGGTCCGTCCATTTCATTGCCAAGGCACCACGTTTTAATATTGTGCGGCTGCTCGTAGCCGTGGGCTTTCCGCAGATCACTATAGTACGTGCCTCCGGGATGATTGCAGTACTCCAGCAGGTTTCTTGCAGCATCGATGCCTCTCGTCCCCAGATTTACAGCCATCATAACCTCGGTACCGGCTTTTGCTGCCCAGTCGGCAAATTCATTTGTACCCACTTCGTTTGTCTCTATGGTGCTCCAGGCAAGCTCGAGCCGTCTCGGCCGTTCATTTTTTGGCCCAACGCCGTCTTCCCAATTATACGCAGAAACCATGTTCCCCCCTGGATAACGAACGATGGGAACCTGCAGGTCCCTGACTAATTGCAGCACGTCCTGGCGAAAGCCCTGTTCATCTGCATTTTCATGTCCCGGCTCATAAATGCCGCCATATACAGCCCGTCCCAATTGCTCGATGAAAGAACCGTAAATTCGCTCATCCACGTCGGAAATTACAAAATCTTTATCTACAATAACTGAAGCTTTAGGTTGTTTTTTCGCCATATTTTGTACTCTCCTTGGTTATGCTGTAATTCTTAGATTCCTGTTCTCGTGCACTTTTCTCTTCCAGTCGCTGGTACAGGTTTTTCGTAATAAATACAGTTGCTAATGAGGAAAGACTGCCGTAGAAAAAGAGGAAAAATGCCGGGATCGTTAACGCCCCGTAGATTAAAGCAAAATGAACTGCTATTAATGCAACAGTGATGTGCATTTTTGTGATTCCAATAATCAAAGCGTTTTTAAAGTAAGTTAATAAATTCGTTTGAAAGCTTGAATGTAAAGCAAACAGATGCACTGTCAGTGAACTGTAAACGACTAAAATAACAATGTAGAAAAATATTGTTACTGCGTTTGCGGAAAAACCGTTATTCAGCGCCGCATAGTTAACAAGAATAAGCACGGCGCCTCCCAGCCAAAGGAAGCCAAGCATGTTTGCCTGCATAAAATCCCGCTTGTAAAACTGAATAAATTTTTTCCCTACCTTTATCTCCCTGCTGTTCAAAAGCTCTTTTGAAACACCAAGTGCTGCAGTCGAAGCTGGAAAAATACCAAATGCTATCAGGCCGCCAAGCATCCCTAAAATCCAGCATACGTTTAATATAAATAGTTTATTGATCCATGCGAAAATCATATTCAATTTTTCTAATGGGAGCTTTTTCATACCTTTTCCTCCCCCTGGAGTAATCAGCCTTTAACACCGCCGACAGTAAGGCCGGAGATGAAGAATTTCTGAAAGAACAGAAACAGAATGACAATAGGAACAATGGTAAGAACGGATCCGGAAAACAGGAGCTCATAGTTATTACCGTAAGGAGTAAGCAATGTGGCCAAGCCTACCGGAAGCGTGAACATTTCATTTGATCTTAATACAAGCAGCGGCCACAAAAAGTTATTCCAGCTGGTAAGACCCTGAAGAATAGCCATTGCCGCAAACGAAGGACCCATGAGTGGCGCCATTATTTTGAAAAAGATGCCGTATTCTGTGCATCCGTCAATTCTGGCCGACTCCATCAGTTCCTTCGGTAGCCCCAGACAATACTGTCTAAAGAAAAACACTGCCACCGGGGCAACAATTAAGGGAAGCATGACCGCAAAATAGGTGTCCACCAGGTTTAAACCGGTCATCATCTGGTAAAGGGGAAGCATTAAAATTTCAAACGGCACCATCAGTACAAACAATACGAGCATAAAGATAACTCTTACTCCTTTGAAATTGTACATCGCTAGCGCGTAACCCACCATAGAGGAAAAGAATAGTGATAATACAATCAAGCCTCCGCTAACAATGAGACTGTTCATATACCACTGCCAATAGCTGGCCCCTTCCTCAGAAAATACAGCCAGGTAATTACCAAGGTCCAGACTGGCCGGATCGAAGAAAAACGAAAGGCCCTGCCTCATCAATTCTGATGAGGGCCGCATAGAAGCTACAATTAATGATACTACCGGGGTGAGAGCAATTACAGTTATTACTGCAAACAATGCAGTCAATAGAATTGACACCCATTTTTTATTATTTTTGCCCATCACTCTCTAATCCTCCTTTTTGAAGGCGCCAAAGAATTTCAGCTGAATCATGCTTACAACAAATATGATCAGCATTAGCACGACTCCGATAGCTGCGCCGAAGCCCATGTCGTTTTGCTGAATGCCTTCTTTGTAAATATATCCTACAATGGTTAAGCCAATATTGCCGGGAGAACTGTTTTCCCAGAATACAAAGCTTTCTTCAAACATCCGGAAGCCGTTAATGATCGTAATGGTGGCTACGAAAATAATAACAGGCTTTAAAGCAGGCATCGTAACGAATAAAAATTTCTGCCATGCGCTCGCTCCGTCGATATCAGCCGCTTCATATAACTCCTCCGAAACGTTCTGCAGACCAGCAAGAAAGTATAGTATGTTCACGCCAATCCAGCGCCATGAAGCCAGCAGCACCATTAAAAACATTCCTGTGCCTGCTCCGTACCTCCACTGCACCGGATCCATACCAACAAGGCCAAGCAATTCGTTTACAAAGGAGTTTTCCGACTCCCCGAACATCATCCGGAAAATAATACCGGCGACGATAACCGAAGTAAGAGCCGGTATAAAAAGTGAAGCCCTGAAGAAATTTTTAAAATACAGGGATTTACTGTTTAAAAATACTGAAAGTATAATTGGAATCATTACTAATATAATGACCGTAAAAAACACATAGGTTGCTGTATTGCCCAGCGCCTGGAAAAAAGTTGGGTTCAAAATCCGCTGGTAATTATGAGTTCCTATAAAAGTCGTCTGACCGGGAAGAACCTGCTGAAAACTCATAATGATCGCCTGAATCATTGGGTATAAGTACAGTGCCAGAAAAGATACAATGAAAGGCGATACAAACACATAAGGAGCAACCTTTTTTGAATTCAGAAAATGCAGGATACCTTTACGAGAAAAAGACTTTTTATTGGACATTGTTTCTGAACGTTCCATTTTCTGCTCCTTTCCATTCAATAATAATAGAAGGAGGGCCATAGCCCCCCGTCCTATTCTTCTGTCTGTCCGCTTCTTACTGCGTCTTCAGCTTGCTTCAATGCTTCTTCCGGATCCTGGCTCTGCTGTCTGATAGTGCTGTTCAATACATTCGTGTGAATTTCAGACTGCACATCCGGCAGATCCGGTGTAATATTCAACGCTTCGATTTCTCCATTTAAGTCCAGAAGAGTGTCAAAGATTTCATCGTCAAAGTAGTCGTAGTAAGGATTAGGTTCATCCATGGCTTCATCATCCCACACGGTATACATTGGTGGATCAAATCCTAATTCCTGCCAGAGTGCAATATTTCCTTCTTCAGACAATTTCGCATAGGCTAAAAATTCTTTAGCCAGTTCCGGCTCTTCTGTCTGATTCGTCACTACTGTACCTGTACCGCCCATTCCAGCTGTGCGGTTTCCGCCTTCTTCCCATACCGGCAGTGGACGAATTTCCATTTTCCCTTCGAGATCAGGCATATAATCAATAAACCTGCCCATGTACCAGGTTGGCATCATTAACGAAGCGGCTCCTCCGTCATTCATGTATCCATAGTATTCTTCAGAGTGATGAAATCCGCCTGGTGTTACTTCTGCTACTTCATGTTCATTCACCATGTCATCTAAAAATTGTAAAGTATCAACGTTAGTATCATTCGCCAGGGTTAGATCACCTTCATCATTGAAGTAATCAGATTCTCTTTGACTGATTAAAGGCCAGAAGCTGAAATGCTCATCCACTTCTACTGTAGTCATCATAGAGTCTGTATTTTCTACCACCTGTTCTCCTGCTTCTACATAGTCATCCCAGGTAACAATTTCATCTATATCCACGCCGGCCTCTTCCATAATGTCCGTATTATAGTACATTACCGTAGCACCAACATGATAAGGCATGCCGTAATAATTATCATCCTTGGAATATATATCAAACCGTTCTTCCACCATATCATCGAGCACTGGCTCTACGTATTCGTTCATTGATTCCAGCTGAACATCGCCTTCCAGGAAGTTGGCAAAATAACTTATTTCTATGTCCGCCATGTCAGGAGCTCCAGATCCTGACTGAAGAGAGAGAAGCAAATTGTTATTCATCTGATCAATAGGGTAGACCTCAGCCTGTAATTTAATCGGCCGGTCTGCATGCTCCTCATTCCATCTGTTTACTGCATCTTCATAAATACCAATATGTTGTTCGTTGAATGTCCAAAAAGTTAATTCGGTAGCGTCCTCACTATCTTCACCAATAACTTCTACTTCCTCTGCTTCCCCTTCTCCTCCTTCTCCGCCTCCTTCACCATCACTTCCGTCACCACTCCCGCCGCCACAACCTGCTAAGTAAACAAAAGACAGCATCGCACCACCAAAAATCGACCAACGTTTCATAATTGTCCCCCTTATCTATTTTCCTAACTTATACGTACAAGTTATTTTTTATTTAACCATACAGGTACATTTATTGCAAGCGCTTTCTATATATTTATTTCAATATTTAGATATCAAATGACGACAAATACTGACAAAACAATTTTTCTTCAGTTGTACGCATGTGTATGATACGATAAAAAGAAAAAAGAGGTGCATGATGGTCTCAAAATATAAACAATTAAAGCAGCACATCCAATCCAAAATTTTGGACGGCAGCTTCCGTCCCCACCAAAAAATTCTATCTGAATACGAATACGTAAAGAACTTTGAAGTAAGCAGACATACGGTACGCCAGGCTATCGGCGAGCTTGTGAGCGAGGGATGGCTGTACCGGGAGCACGGCGTCGGCACATTTTGTGCAGACCGCTCTAAATTTTCTTCCCCCTCCACCCGTAAAAATGTAGCCATTATCACTACGTACATTTCAGATTATATTTTCCCCTATATTATACGCGGAGCTGAAAGGTATTTAAGTGATAAAGGCTACAACGTTATTCTTATGAGCACCAATAACGATTTTGAGAAAGAAAAACAGGCGCTCGAAAATATTCTTACCCAGCAGGTCGATGGACTGATTATTGAGCCAACGCGCAGCGCGCAGGCTAATCCCAATCTAAATTACTACCTGAATCTCGAAAATGCCGGTATCCCTTATGTCATGATGAACGCGTATTATGAAGAGCTTGAACCGCTGAGTTTAACCTTAAACGATCAGGAAGCCGGATTCCGGAACGCGGAGCATTTAATCCAGCTGGGCCACCGGCGGATAATTGGTTTATTTAAAACTGATGACATGCAGGGCGTGCAGCGGATGAAAGGTTTCCTTAAAGCTCATCGGCACTACGGCTGTCCGGTGGATCCATCCCTGCTGCTCACGTATTCCACTGACGAAAAGTATTCCAAGGCCGCCCAGTCTGTTGAGCAGATTTTAAGGGACCAGACTGATGGGCCTACCGGCCTTGTGACCTATAACGATGAACTCCTGCTGCAGCTTCTCGATGTGCTCCGCGATAAAAATCTGCAGGTTCCTGAGGACATTTCTGTCGTAAGCTTTGACGATTCCCATTTCACCCAAATCTCCGAAGTGAAATTTTCTTCCATCGTACATCCTAAAGAACGTATGGGAGAGGACGCAGCCAAATATGTAACGACTCTCATTGAACAGCCGGATGCCGCCCTTTCCTCTATTGTATACGAGCCTCATTTTATTGACCGCCATTCGACACGGAGTCTCCAATTCACACCAGCGCTGGAAACAGAATAAATATTAAATACGGACCGGCAGACAGCTGGACCGTACTCAAAAAAGGAAGCTGCCTCTTTTATTACGGGCAGCTTCCTTTTTCGTCTGGTTACAATTCGTAATTCCTGTAAATATTATTTTAAAGCACAGTAATTCCGGGCTCCTCCGGGCCTTAGAACTGTTTATTTTTCAAAGCGATAGGCTTTCTTGGAAGGCTCCCATATTGTTTCTATTTCTTCTAAAGACTTATTTTTCGTTTCAGGTACTATGGTCATCACAAAAACAAAACAAATAACGTTAATAACCGCAAACATCCAGAATGTAAAAGCACCTCCGGCGTTATTGATGAGTACAGGCGTGAACTGCCCTATCGCCCAGTTAGCTCCCCATAAAAACATGGTGGCAATTCCGACTGCTTTTGCACGCATATGATTTGGAAAAATTTCCGGAATCATAATCCATGGAATTGGGCCCATTGAGATACAAAATGCTGCAGTAAAGCCCATGATTAAAAGCAGCGCCCAGATTCCATTACCTACATCAAAGTAGAAAACGCTTCCAATAAGAACCATAAATATTGCCATCAAACTCGATCCTACGCCCATCAATCGTTTTCTTCCTGCTTTGTCGATTAATAAAATAGCAACTACTGTAAATATTACCTGTACGGTTCCTATTAAGCTGGTGGCCAGAAATTCAGTATTATTTTCAAACCCAACCAGCCGGAAAATCGTTGGTCCGTAATAAGTTACAGCGTTCATTCCGATAACCTGATTAAATAGAGCCAGGAAAATACCGACTGCCATTGCTTTTCGAAGACCCGGCTTCAACAGCTCTCTAATTGATGTGCTTGATTCACTTCGAAGAGAGGTTTGAATAGCCTCAAGTTCCAGTTCAGCTGTACGGGTATTATTGATTTTTTCCAATGTCCGAAATGCTTCTGTATGCTTTTGCTTTTTCACTAAATATCTGGGACTTTCAGGAATAAAGATGAGCATGATAAAAAAGAGAACTCCCGGCACTACTCCGTATCCGAGCATCCACCTCCAGCCTGTTTCAACTCCCCATCCATAGCTGCCCGAGTTTGCCACAGCAAGGTTAATATAAAATGTAGCTGAGATACCAATAATAGTGAACAACTGATACATAGAAGCCAACCGGCCGCGTATAGCAGGCGGGGCACACTCAGCAATATACGTAACTGACAACGCAGAGGCAAAGCCAATTCCGAGACCGCCCAGAACTCTTGCGAGAATGAGAGAAGTAACACTCATAGCGAGCGCAGACCATAAGGCGGAAACAGCAAAGAGAATCCCCGACAGCATTAAAATCTTTTTTCTGCCAAAGCGGTCACTTAAATATCCGGACAGCCCGACCCCGGCCACTCCTCCTACCATAACACTTGAAATAATAAATCCTTCCATAGCTGGACTTAAATTATAAAGCTCCTGCAAAAAGCCGATGGCGCCTGAAATTACTGCGGTATCAAAACCATACAAAAACCCTGCCATTCCTGCTGCGGAAGCTATCAACAATACATACCAGACTGACTGCTTCTCTTTCATGATGTTCAATGTCCCCTTTCAATAATTGGAAATGATAACGTTCACAAGAAAACTATCATATGTTCGTACAAGTTTCAATAATTTGGGTTATTTTTACATTAGTTGCATACAAGTATTTTTTAAAATTAAACTAATGACAATTTCTCACTCCTTCTTTTCTAATTATGTTGTTTAAAAAGGATAGAAAGCGGTTGCAAGAAGCTTCGTTTCGTGGTTAAATGAACATAACTTATACGTACAAGTTACGTTTTATCCATTGATTTCATTAACGCAATGAAACAGAAATGAGAGATTCATTCGAGTTACTAAAAATGCTTTTTAAAGGAATGATTCAAAATGAAGCAGTCAGAAATGAAACAAGCCATTACTCAAGGCCATACTTCACTCGGAATTGAATTTGGCTCCACGCGTATTAAAGCAGTACTGATGAACAACAGCTTTGAAACAATCGCCACGGGCAGCTATGAATGGGAAAACCAGATGAAAAACGGTCTTTGGACATACCATCAGAAAGATATTATTGCTGGTTTGCAGAAAGCTTATGGTGACATGAAATCCGAAGTGGAAAGCGCGTACGGGATTACACTCCGAACTATTGGTTCGATAGGTATTTCAGCTATGATGCACGGCTATATGCCATTTGATCACACCGGAGAACTGCTCGTCCCCTTTCGGACGTGGCGTAATAATACCACCGGAGCTGCGGCCAGCGAATTAACAGATCTATTTCAGTACAATATCCCGGAACGATGGAGTATTGCCCACCTTTATCAGGCTATACTCGATGATGAAAAACATTTGCCGCGTATTCAGTTGATTACGACTTTAAGCGGATACATCCACTGGCTGCTGACCGGAAAACAGGTCATTGGAGCCGGGGATGCATCGGGGATGTTTCCAATCGACGAAACTACTCAGGACTACAACGATTTCATGCTTGAACAGTTCGACACCCTCATTACAGCAAGAAATTATTCATGGAAAATTAAAGACATTCTTCCTGAAGTTCTTACAGCCGGCGAACAGGCAGGCACCTTAACCAATGACGGCATCAAAATTCTGGATAAATCACAAAATCTACAGCCCGGGATTCCGTTTTGTCCTCCGGAAGGTGATGCCGGAACCGGAATGGTGGCTACGAACAGTGTGAAAAAACGTATCGGAAACGTTTCTGTAGGAACCTCTGTTTTTGCAATGATTGTACTGGATCAACAAATTTCTAACACGCATCCAGAAATTGATTTAGTTACTACACCAAATGGAAATTCTGTCGCCATGGTGCATGCGAATAACTGTTCAAGTGATTTGAACGCATGGCTTGGATTGTTCCGGGAGTTTTCAGAAGCAACTGGCCAAAAGCTTGATTCCGACGAATTATTTGAAGTAATGCTGCAGAAAGCTCTCGAAGCGGATCCTGATGGCGGCGGCCTGCTCAGCTATGGTTATTTCTCCGGTGAAAATATTACAGGCCTTGAAAGCGGACGGCCACTGTTTGTCCGCTCTACGGAAAGTAATTTTAATTTAGCTAACTTCATGCGAACACACCTCTTCTCTGCTTTCGGTGCCCTAAAAATCGGCATGGATCTTTTAACAGATAAAGAGCAGGTGGCGATTGATAATGTCTTCGCTCATGGCGGCTTATTCAAAACTCCAGTGGTTGGACAGCGGATAGTTGCTGCTGCAATGAATACGCCTGTTTCTGTTATGGATACGGCCGGAGAAGGCGGAGCCTGGGGTATTGCTGTACTGGCCTCCTATATGAAGAACAAAGGCCAGGACGAGGCCTTGGAAGAATTTTTGGACAATAAGGTTTTTAACGACATCGAAACCACGGAAATCCACCCGGACCTTTCTGACGTGGAAGGCTTTGAAATTTTTATGGAACGTTATAAAAAAGGTCTCGTCATCGAACAGGCGGCGGTAGAGCATTTAACACCGGCCGAAGCAGTCAGCGAACAAGTCAAAGTAAATTAAACTATCAATAAGAAAAGAGGATACTTATGCCCGCTATCGATAAAAAAGAATTCTGGTTCATCGTCGGTGCACAGGAGCTTTACGGAGAAGAAGCGTTAAAGGAAGTAAAGGCTCATGCCCAGCATATAGCTGATGCATTAAATAAGAGCGGTGTTTTACCTTACCCGCTTATTTTAAAAGACTTAGCAATCAATACAGATGAAATTACACGCACCATGAAAGAAGTAAACTATCGTGACGAAGTCGCGGGTGTTATCACTTGGATGCACACGTTCTCCCCTGCGAAGATGTGGATCCGCGGGACGAAAATCCTGCAAAAACCGCTGCTTCATCTAGCTACTCAATTTAATGAAAGTATCCCCTGGGAAACCATCGACATGGACTTCATGAACCTGAACCAATCGGCCCACGGGGACCGCGAATACGGCTTTATCAACGCTCGTTTAAACAAGCAGAACAAAGTGGTCGCCGGCCACTGGAAGCACGCTGATATTCAACAGGAGATTGCCCATTGGATGAACACAGCTGCAGCTTATAATGAGAGTTTCAACATTAAGGTTGCCCGTTTCGGTGACAACATGCGCAATGTGGGCGTTACAGAAGGCGATAAAATTGAAGCGCAGATTCAATTTGGATGGGTCGTCGATTACTACGGGATTGGAGACCTTGTCGAATACGTCAATCGTGTTACAGATAAAGAGGTTGATGCACTCCTTTCAGAATACAAGGACCTTTATGAATTTGATTACGGCAGCTATACAGAAGAAAAATGGAAAGACAGTGTTAAAGTACAGGCAAGCTACGAGATTGCCATTAAACGCTTCCTGGACGATGGAGGCTACAATGCTTTCACAACCAACTTTGAAGATTTACATGGAATGAAACAGCTTCCCGGCCTTGCGGTGCAGCGTCTAATGTCTCAAGGATACGGCTTTGCTGCTGAAGGAGACTGGAAAACGGCTGCGCTTGACCGTTTGATGAAGGTGATGAGCCATAACGAGGCAACAGGGTTTATGGAAGATTATATCTATGAATTAACAGCTGGGAAGGAAGCCATCCTTCAATCCCATATGCTTGAAGTAGATCCCACGCTGGCAAACCATAAACCAAAAATCGTGGTATCGCCCTTAGGCATTGGAAACGGCGAAGACCCAGCACGCTTAGTCTTTGATGGTAAATCCGGGGACGGGGTCGTGGTTTCGATGGCGGATTTTGGAACGCATTACAAGCTTCTTATTAATGAAGTTTCGGCATTTGAACCGCCTGCTCCTGCACCGAATCTCCCGGTAGCCCGTATACTTTGGAGCGTTAAACCAAACCTCCAGGATGGGATAAAAGCCTGGATTGAAAACGGTGGCGGTCACCACACTGTCGTTTCATTAAATGTAACGACAGAGCAGATTATTAATTATGCAAAGCTGGTTGGCCTGGAATACGTCGTTATTAATTAATATATTTCAGCTTAAACTATTAATATTTAAGGAGTGGGCTTTATGGAGAATCTGAAAAACCCTATTGTTTTACAAAGAGCCGATCCATTTGTTTATAAGCACCATGACGGGTTTTATTACTTTACCGGCTCGCACCCTTCCTACGACCGGATTATTTTGCGGCGCGCAGAACATCTGAATGACCTGTACGACGCAGAAGAACACATTATTTGGAGTAAACACAGCAGCGGCGCTCAGAGTCATTTAATCTGGGCCCCTGAAATTCACCGTGTGAATGGAAAATGGTATATCTATTATGCCGCTGCTCCTGACGACAACATTGATGATAATACGTTCAATCACCGAATGTTTGTGATTGAAAATGAATCAGACAACCCAATTGAAGGCGAATGGAAAGAAAAAGGTGAAATAAATACAGGGTGGAGTGCATTCGCTCTTGATGCAACCACCTTTGAACACAATGGTATCCAATATTATGTTTGGGCACAGCAGGATGTAAATATAAAGGGCCATTCAAATATTTACATTGCTGAGATGGAAAATCCATGGACTTTGGCGACTACCCCCGTTTTGCTGACTAAACCTGAATTGCCGTGGGAAGTTAAAGGCTTTTGGGTCAATGAAGGTCCTTCCGTTTTGATTAGAAACGAAAAGGTTTTTATTACGTATTCAGCAAGTGCCACTGGTATCGATTACTGCATGGGGCTGCTGACAAGTGATGCCGGGGCAGATTTATTGAATCCAAATTCCTGGACTAAAAGCCCAGAGCCAGTTTTTGAAAGCTATTCACCGAATAAACAATATGGTCCGGGACACAATTGCTTTACTGTATCTGAAGATGGCAGCAGCGACATTCTGGTTTATCATGCCCGTAATTATACTGAAATTGTCGGGGATCCCCTTTATGACCCGAATCGTCATGCGCGTGCGCAGGAAATTACATGGGATGAAAACGGTAACCCGGTATTTGGAATTCCTGTGTCGGATGACCGGTGGACTCCAGGCACGCCAACAATATTAACTAAAGAAAATTCCAATGAATAATTTATTGATCATACATGTACGTACATTTAAGGAGGTTTCCCATTGCTGGAACTATTGAAGCAGCAGGTGTGCAGCGCAAATCAGGGACTCGTTGATCATGATCTCGTTACTTTTACCTGGGGGAATGTCAGCGGATTTGACCCCGAGACAGAATTATTGGCCATCAAGCCTTCCGGGGTGCCTTATGAAGAGCTGTCTCCCGGGGATATTGTATTGGTGGATTTAAAAGGAAACGTTGTGGAAGGCGATTTAAAGCCCTCCTCTGATACTCCTACCCATATCGAGCTGTATAAAGCTTTTCCAGGTGTAAAGGGTATTGTTCATACGCATTCGGACTGGGGCACAGCCTGGGCCCAGGCTGGTAAAAGCATTCCCTGCTCCGGAACTACTCAGGCGGATTACTTTTACGGAGATATTCCCTGCACACGTCAACTAACAAAAGAAGAAGTCCGAAATGGTTATGAAAAAGAAACAGGGTCCGTCATTATAGAAGCAATGCAGGGAAAAAATCCTGTGGAAGTACCGGGAATAGTTGTTCACGGGCATGCTCCGTTTGCGTGGGGAAGCTCTCCGGAGGACGCCCTTCATAACGCTGTCGTGCTTGAAAAAGTCGCAAAAATGACCTTTCTTTCCTTCCAGCTCTCAGGTGAGCTTCCCCTTGATGACCATGTACTGCAAAAGCATTACGAAAGAAAGCATGGGGAAAACGCCTATTACGGGCAGTCTAAATAATTCCTGCTTTCAAGAGCAAGCCTGTTTAAACCATGGCTTGCTCTTTTTCACGTCTAAAAAGCTTAAAAAGGCTTACATACCTTTTGTATAATAATTAATCTATTTCGTATACCAGCTCAATGCATTCGAATACAGGATCTTATCAGTTGCTTTCTCATCAAATAAATTTTGAACCATTTCAATATCTTCATACTTGAACGGTCTCGGCGCTCTTGTAGATGGAAGGTCTGTGCCAAACATCAAAGCCTCTGGGTTTACGTTATAAATGGAAGTTAAAGCATTCGCCACGTTTAGGTCCACGCGCCCAAAGCCGGTAGCTTTCACCCGAAGGCCTTTGTCCACTAATTTCAGCAGATGAGGCAGCCCTTCCTCCGACAGCCCTAAATGATCGATGGATACAGCAGGCAGCTTTTCAATAGTTGCTGCGAGTTCAGGCAGCCCTTTGGCGTCCAAGTAAAGTTCAGAGTGCCAGCACGCTGTTTCATGCACTCTTCGTGCCATGTAATCGAGCCGGGAAATATCTTCAGATCCGCCCCGCCGGATATTAAACCGCAGCGCCCTCACCCCTTGGTCATGCAGCCTTAAAATTTCTTCATCACTCACACTGGACGGCAGCTGAGTTACTCCACAGAATTCGGGCCCCAGCTGTTTAAGAGCTTTTAATAAATATCCCTGATCAAACCCCTGAAACGAACCTGACACAACTGCTCCGCCCAGGACATTGAGTTCAGCCGTATCCCTCTGATAATCGGCTGCCATATATTCCGGAGGTATATAGCTTTGATTTTCAGTAATAGGAAAATCAAAATCAATAATGTGCAGGTGCGCATCAAACATTCTCATATTCTCCCTCCTCTTTTATCTCTCCTAAGAATATCCCGGTTCAAATTATTTGGTCAAAAAATCTCTAAATGTTCGCCCCGTCTCTCCTCACACATAGTATGCAACATAATAAAAATGTAATATATTTTTGACATTATGTTAAAAATATATTACCATGAATGTAAGGAGGCCATAGATGAATGAAAGAACAAGGTGAATTAACTAATCAGCTGTCGGTATTCCGGGCCAAAAAGGGCTATTCCCAGGCAGAGGTCGCAAAGAGAATCGGTGTGAGCCGCCAGACTATTGTTTCACTGGAAAAAAATAAATACAGTCCTTCACTCAAGTTAGCTTTTGAACTGGCACACTTATTTGAAACCGGCGTGGAAGATATTTTTCAATATAATTTGAAAGGAGAGGAATAACATGGAATGGTTCTTCTATCCGTATTTAGCCGTTGTTATTTTCTCCATCATCATTTGGTTTAGGTTTCAACACGGGGAAGAAGGAAAAGATGAACGCGGCCGTGAAATTATTAACCGATCGTATTCGATTATTTTTCCCATGTTTCTTATCGGCTGGGTCGTAGTCAGATTGATCGAGGACTTCATCATTCCACTTGACGGGGACGCCTGGCGGGACGCCATGTGGTATTTGATTACCGGGATTATGATTCTTCATTCCATCCTAATTTTTATCTTCAGGAAAATCTACTAATACTAAAACCATAAAACAGCAAACCAAAGAGAATAACATTAACAATTAATTATCTTAATTTTCGTATAATTTAATATAGTAAATGTCTTAATTGATTTTCCCGAAATGTTTCTATGCTTCATATTGTCTGCCACATTACCTGAAAAATGGTGATGTGGCTTTCGTTAACAGAAAAACTGTCCCCAATCACTAAAGGATTTAAATATTGGAGGAGCTTTACATCAACTTTTTTTGATTTATTCATTGTTTTTTCTATCGCACCAGCCTATACTTATATTACATCAAAAAAATTTGATATAAAAAGGAGATTTTTTCAATGAACTCTCCCTCTTCTTCTAAATTTGCTGCAGCTTCCCCATTCACTATCTATGAACAAAAATTCAAAGCCCTGGCCGACTATCAGCGGCTGGAAATTTTGCATCATATTACAGAAGCAGGCAGCGTGTGCGTCTGTGATTTGACTGAACGCATGCACCTGCCTCAGTCCAAGCTTTCGTATCATTTAAAAATTTTGCTCAATGCTTCACTCATCGATCGCGAAAAACACGGTACCTGGAATTACTATATGCTGAACGACAAGGCACTAAACCATCTATTGTCTGAGGAATTGTGCTGCCTTTTTCGCGAAAAATAAAAATTTATTTAAAATTAAGGGGGTTAAATCATGAAAATTCATATCGGATTAAACACCAGCAGTCTTTCCAAAGCCGTAGCGTTTTATACCAAGCTGTTTAACGAGCCCCCGGTCAAGCACAAGGAAGATTACGCCAAATTTCTTCCAGCCGGCATTCCAGTAAATTTCACTCTAAACGTTCATCCCAATGTGACCGGGAACCAGGTGGAGCATTTTGGCCTCCAGCTTCCTGATGCTGACACTCTCGTCTATCATAAACAGCGTATCCAGCAGGAAGGATTTTTCGCCCGAGAGCAAACAGACACCACTTGCTGCTATGCTCTTCAGGATAAGTTCTGGGTTACAGACCCTGATGGTAACGAATGGGAATTCTTCTATACTAAAGCAGACGTTGAGACTGCCGCCAAAGAACCCGGCTGCTGCTCATCCTAGCTTCATGCTTGTCGGATCTTAACTTTCTTTCCGCCAGAACGTGGAGCAGTCTGCTTTATCAGCGATATTAAATTCGATCATATTTTTAAGTAATTCATAGTCCACCGGCTGCTCCCACGGAATGCGCACGAGCTGTTTCGTATACTCATAGCCTGTCCTCGTAATCTCTTCTGAAAATTGATCAATAGCCGTTTTTTCCGGGGCAACCGCCAGATGGCGTTTAGCTGTGCTGAAAGCAATGATAAAAGTTCCGTGATCGGTAAACATCGGCTGATTCCATGCAATTTTCGGCTCCAGCTGTGAAAATTCCTTCGCTATCCAATCCAGAACCTCTTCTGTCCGCTCTCTGTGCTCCTGATTTTCTATATTCTTCAGATACTCTGAAAAATGTTCCATGCGTCTCCCTCCCCTTGAAAAATTCAGTAATTATATAGCATTTTAAAAGATCTTCTAATGCTACTTATATTTTAACAGTTCAAAAGGGTCTAATGCCGGCTTGCTTCATAGGTATTTTTGCTATGACACTTGGGCTCAAAAAATTAAAAGAATCTAAAATAAGATATATTTTATCTCCATTAAGTCATTCAGCTTTGAAGATGGAGCACTAATACACCGATAACAATCAACGTTAAAGATAATAGCTTTTTTCTCGTGAATGGCTCCCGGAAAAACAAGGATCCGATTGCAGCTGTAGCAGCGACCATTACGCCGGACCAGATCGCATATGCGATGCTGATATCAATATATTGGACACTCAATGTCAAAAAGTAGATACATCCTAAAAACAGAAAAAAGGAAGCAGCACTGGGCAGCTTTTTCCGGAACCCCCGGGATAATTTCACCGCCACGTTCGCTATTACAGCAAATACTAAGCTTATGATTAATAATAATGTTCCCATCACCAGGCCCCTTTATTACTTTTTTGGTTATCGGGCATATTTAGCCCAATCATGCCTGCTACAACAAATAAAACCCCCAGGGTTTTAATCGCGGATAGGTTTTCCTCAAAGAAAACGGATCCAATAAGAACTACCAGCACTGTTCCCCCTCCTGCCCATAAGGCATTTACAATTCCCAGTTCATAGTTCTCCGTAAGAATAATATAAAAACTAAGCGCTATACTATAACAAATGATGACCATGAGAGTTCCTCCCAAATTCGCAAATCCATTTGCTACCTTCATGTAGGAAGCACCCACAACTTCTAAAACAATAGCAAAACTCAGAAAAGTGTAGTATTTTAGCATAGAAGCTCCTTTTATTTTTAGAATGGATGTGTACAGATGAATATACGTATGCTGGATTATTTTCTGGCCGTCGCTCAGGAAAAAAATCTTTCCAGAGCTTCCAAAAAATTATTTATTTCTCAGCCGGCCTTAAGCAAACAAATCAAACAGTTGGAAAGCATACTTGGGTTTTCCCTTTTTGTGCGCTCCACCCATGGGATGATGCTAACCCATAAGGGAGAACAACTGTATGATGATATTGAACCTCTTGTAAATCAGCTGCACTCCCGTATGAAAAAACATACGGAAAGCAGAATTATTCATATAGGTGCCGACCCTTTACTGGCTTCGTATTATTTTCCGCAGCATATGGAGAGCTTCAGTCCTTTTCAGGTTCAGCTCACCCATATTAAGGATGATACGGTCGATTTATTGCCGCTCCTCCGTTCAGGAGATATCGACGCAGCTATTGTCCAGGATCAACCCTCGTACCACGGTCTGGCTTCTGCTTTTTTATTTCACGATGAATTTTTTGCGGCAGTCCCTGCCAATCATCCGTTAGCACAGTTCGAACGTCTTTCCATGACCCAATGCTTTCAGCATCCCCAAATATTGAGCCCCTCCACCCCTCTATACCAGCGGATCATAAGGCTTATAGATGCTTACAATGCTCCAGTTCCTTCTATTAAGGAAGTTCCTTATAATGCTATTGTGGGATTTGTTGCTCAAGGGTACGGCATTTCCTACCTTCCTTCGATGGTAGTTCAAAACGTGGACTATAGAGGAGTTGTGTTTATACCTCTTCAGGAGGCTCCCCTTCACCGCGACATGTATTTGTTTGCCACCGATCAAATCTATCTGGAAATGCTTCGGAACGGCTTCGACCTGTAATTACTATAAATGCATATGGCAGGTGCGCATAATACTTATTCTGGATGGAAATATAACCAAAAGTTATATCTTCACAAAAAAACACTTTCCCTGTTAAAAGAGAAAGTGTTCGGGCTAAAGGGAGTGCAATCCTCAGAACTACTAGCTGCTCCCTTTAATATTAATTTTTTAAACTTTATTCATCTGCCTCCTTTTCTTCCCCGTATTCCAATATATCTCCAGGCTGACAATCCAGTGCCCTGCATATTGCTTCTAGAGTGGAGAATCGTATAGCTTTCGCTTTTCCATTTTTTAATATTGAAAGATTTGCCATTGTAATGCCGACCTTTTCCGAAAGTTCGGTTACGCTCATTTTTCTTTTCGCAAGCATTACGTCAATATTGATGATTATCGCCACTAGCTTTCACCTCAGACCGTTAAATCATTTTCAGATTTTATATCTATCGCGTGCTGAAATAATTTTTGAAGAACAGCAGCAAAGACTGCCACTACTGCCGGAGCAAATACAAAGCCTGCTCCAATCAGGATGACTCCCGGGGCGTCATCTAATTCCGCAAAAATGTAAAACAGCGGCATTCCTGCTATATACAAACCGCTGATGGCGACTGCACAATACTTAATCACTTTTAAAGCTTTGAGAGCCAATGCTGAAAATGCTTTGTTTTTGTCAATGTAATTCAATAGCTTAAATGCCTGATACAAAGCAGCAAAAAAGGGAACTGCCGCTGCATACATTACAGCTAAAATTCCGTATATAACGTAGGCGAATCCCGTTTCACTGCCCGCAGCTTCTCTCGCAATCACAGGCAGCCCAAACAAACATAAAGCAAGCACCGGCAGTCCGATACAAATGACAGCTATCTTTAAAAAGAGCGTTGAGCCTCTTTTCATCAAAAGCACCTCCCTCTTGATGCTTTTATTCTACCATTAAATATATTGATAATCGATAAATTTTTATTCCTAAACAGGTGATAATATACATATCATTCAGGACATTCATGACTACTTTGCGGAATTGTCATTAAACAAAAAATCAGGCAAGACTGAATTAACTTTAGCCTTACCTGATTAAATCAATTATTCATTTCTTCTAAACTCTCTATTATAGATGCTCTTTAATTTTTTGAATAACCTGATTGGTAGCATCTTCCCCGTCTTCTGCCCGGATTGGGTCTACTTCGATGTAATTGCTGCGGTTGGTCAACTCTTCAGCCCAACCTATAAAAACATCCTCTTCATCGTCTTTGTCCACGATAGAAATTTCCCAGTGCACGCTTTTGTCCTGACGCTTCAATTCAAAGTAATACTTTGCAATTGGCATTAATTTCGCTTCGGCCTGCCCGTCGAACTGATCTTCTAAACTTTTCGGCTGATCAGCCATAAAAATACTCCTCTCGTTTAAACACTCGCGTGCAAAATAATTTGAAGCAGCAAAAACATAACTGCTTCTCTTCGTTTATTTCCGTTTAAATGCTTCATTAATCATTGAATGTGAGAGCCTGCACGTCAAAAGCTGATTGAAATAAATCAGTACTGTTTTTATATATTACCCGGTCGATTTAGTCCAAAGCAGATAAAGATATCCCAGCTGGGCCCGTTCATATTTTACAATTTCCAGATCAGAAGCATCGACTATTCCTTTGATATTCCGGTCATGATGACAGCCGAATGATTTTAAAAATATAGGATTCAGGTGATGCTGCAGCCACCGCACACCTTTATTATTTAGTAACCCATGCTCAAGCAGCAGGATCTCTCCCTCACTTTTGCACCATTTGTTCAAGAGAGTCAACACACGAATTGGATCCTTGTAGCAGCATAATGTGCCGGTAGAAAGAATCGTATCAAATGTGTTTTCCGGAAATGATAAATGTTCTACTTCGGATAAAATAAAATCAGCATTTACTTTGTATTCTTTCGCGCCGGCTTCTGCCGCCTCAAGCATTCCCGGGCTGAAATCAACACCGGTATATTCAGCGTCCAAAGGCAGAAAAGCATAATTCATCCCTGCTCCGACAGCGATTTCCAGTGTTTTCCCTCTCGCGGCACCGCATATCTTTCTTCTCCATTTATTATCTGCTTCATATTTTCTATGCCTCTCGTGCTTATAGGCCTGCTTGTTAAATTTCTGCACCAATTCTTCATTATTCATTATCAGTCCTCCTCTTTTTGCCGTGTATTGTGGTTCAAAGATGACTGTTATTAAAATAATGAGTCTGTTACATTGATTATACTCTTTTCTATTCTTTCCGGCCGTTAAATTACATTTATTATTTCTAAAGTTGATATGCTTTCTTCTGCTGAACTAAAAACAATCCGACCCCGAGCAGCACGATCATCCCGCCGATAATCTGTAGTGCGACGACTTCTTCTCCAAGAATGAAAAACGCCAGGATAGTAGCGCCAACCGGTTCGCCCAGAATCGTCATTGAAATAGTGGATGTGTTAATAAAGTTCAACAGATGATTGTAAATGACGTGGGCAATCGTTGGAAGAATCGCAAGCAGCATAAATATCTGCCACTCTTCGGCCCCGTACCCCGTTACTGGAATACCGGAGAATGCATTAAAAGCATGAAGCGATATCCCTGCCACAAAAAATACTATAAAGCTGTACAGCCAGTGTGATACCCGCTTCACTACACGCTGGCCGATTAATAAATAAACGACCACCGCTATCACGCTCAAAAAGGAAAGCAGGTTGCCGAGTAAGGCAGAGCTGCTGCTGCGCCCAAGGTCTCCCAAACCAATAATCACTACTCCTAAAATCGACAGGCTGATCGTAATCAGCTGCGGTATGCTGACTCGTTCTTTATAAATCAAAAAGCCGCCGGCCAGCGCTACTACCGGCTGCAGGGCCAGAATAATGGTGGAGCTTGCCACCGTTGTCAGCTTTAATGAACCAAACCAGAGTGCAAAATGCATGCCAAGGAAAACCCCTGAAAAGATGAAAAGCACCCATTCCTGTTTTTTGATATTTTTAAAGTCTCGTCTTTTTAACCAGACAAAAGGGAGTAAAAACAAACTGGCAATATACATGCGGTACATGCTGAGAATCGTGGCCGGTGCTTCGGACCATTTTACAAATATCGCCGCAAAAGAAATCGCGATAATAGATATTATCAGTAAAAATGCTGTTGATTTATTCATCCTTTCTTCTCTCCATCCTTTATTATCATCTCTTTTTGTATTGACATAAAGAATCGTATCAAACGAGCGTTTAAAAATCCGGTATATAATTTCCTATTTTAAGCTACTTTTTTCCGGTGCATAAATACCTACAAATGCTTTAATAATATTTACATAATCAACCATTTTATATATTATGGTGGCATACTTAAAAGATTAGGAAGCAATGACACTTCATATAATACTGAAGGGAGAGCCTGCTATGAAGAAATCATTACCCGGCTTGATAACGCTAATCGGTATTATCGCCGTTAACTGGCTTATAGCCTTTCTTTTATCTGCAGCTTTCATTGAATTTTCGTTTTTAACCGGCCTGGCTGCCACAATTGTGATCGGCTGGCTTACTTCGTCCGGCGGCTTTTCCTCCGATGCCGTTCGTATGCAGACGCAGGGGGATACAGGTATTAGAATGGAAACAGAATCCCGCAGCGTTCTCCGTTTCTCAATGCCTTTCTTCGTCGCCCTTACATATACCTTACTTACTTTAATAATAACGATCTACTATTACCGGGATTATTTTTTATAAGTACATGATACTATCATCTCGGCCAATAATTACTCGGGCTCACATCAAAAAAGCCTCTTTTCAGCTGTTTAAACTGAAAAGAGGCTTTTAAAATAATTAAAATTATATTTACGTCATTTGCGGCTGTTTTTGATTTTTCAATCCAAGCACCTGCTCGGTAGACTTATGGATTTCCTCAATCATCTCTGGATTTTCTGACAGATTCATACCGTATGAAGGGATCATTTCTTTTATTTTCGGCTCCCATGCTTCAAGTTGCTCTGGGAAGCATTTCTCCATGATTTCGAGCATCACAGATACGGCAGTCGACGCACCCGGAGATGCTCCGAGGAGTGCAGCTATAGAGCCGTCCTCCGCGCTGATCACTTCTGTGCCGAACTGAAGGGTACCTTTACCTTCTTCGGTATCTTTAATAACCTGAACCCGCTGGCCGGCTACGAGCAGCTCCCAGTCCTCTGTTTTTGCGCTTGGGACAAATTCCCGGAGCTCTTCCATGCGCTGTTCCTTTGACTGCATTACCTGCGTGATCAGGTATTTCGTTAATGGCATGTTCTTAGCTCCCGCTGCCATCATTGTAATCAGGTTATCCGGCTTGACGGATTTCAATAAATCCATCAGGGACCCCGTTTTCAAAAACTTTGGAGAGAAGCCGGCATACGGTCCAAATAAAAGTGTTTCCTGATTATTAATATACCTCGTGTCCAGATGCGGAACAGACATTGGAGGTGCTCCGACGGGCGCTTTGCCGTACACTTTGCCGAAATGCCCGTTGACGACATCCGGATTCTGGCAGACCATAAACTGGCCGCTTACCGGAAAACCACCGATGCCCTTTCCTTCTGGAATACCGGATTTTTGCAGCAGGTGCAGGCTTCCGCCGCCTCCACCAATAAACACAAAATCCGCCTCGTGCAGCTCAAGCGTTTCTTTTTGATGATTGCGCACCTTCACTTCCCAGGTGCCGTCTTCGTTACGCGTAATATCATCCACGTCATGGTTATATTTCATTTCTACGTTATTCTTTTCAAGATGGTTAAACAGCTGACTCGTCAACGAGCCAAAATTCACATCGGTGCCGTCTGCAATTTTAGAAGCCGCTATCGGTTCTTCAATCTGTCGGTCCTTCATCATTAACGGCATCCATTTTTCAAGCACTTCCGGGTCCTCTGAAAATTCCATCCCTGAAAATAATGGATGCGCAGACATTTTTTCGTAACGCGTCCGTAAAAAGGAGACGTTATGATCGCCGCGCACATAGCTGATGTGGGGTAGAGGCATAATAAAGCCGCGTGGATTATGGATCAAATCGCTTTTCACCAGATAGGCCCAAAACTGTTTGGATACCTGAAATTTTTCATTGATGCTGATGGCCTTACTGATATCAACGGAGCCATCCGGCTGCTCGTTTGTATAATTTAATTCACATAGAGCCGCATGTCCGGTTCCTGCATTGTTCCATTCATTCGAGCTTTCTTCTCCCGGCTTTTCCAGCTTTTCAAACACTTTGATATTCCAGTCCGGGGACAGCTCTTTCAGCAGTGCACCTAATGTTGCACTCATAATGCCGGCCCCGATTAAAATGATTTCTTTTTCACCCTGTTGTTTATTCATTTCTTTCCTACTCCCTACATAATAGAAAAAGACGTCTCCTTTTGGCGGAAATCTTCCGGCCATATTTTGTTCACGTCAGGGAGGCATCTTTTCCAATAATTTTACACCAAATATAGACTATCATTATTAGACGAAGATTAAAATCATTATTATTAATATAATAACCGTTTATGAACCTAGAAAAACAATTAATATAATTCAAGACCCTTTAAAGCCTTTTTCAAGCTAAAAAAACCGAAACCGGAGAATTTCCTCCGGTTTCGGTCCGTTTATTATGATGATTAGTCGACTACTGTTACTTCAACGTCCTTACGGCCGAAGGAAAGTGCTTCGGAGTTGGTTGGTACGTGAACGTCGATGCGATTGCCGTTAATAGCGCCGCCAGTGTCTTCTGCTTTATAAGTGCCCATGCCTTCCACTTTTACAGTGGAGCCGAGTGGGATAACGTCCGGATCAACAGCGATGACGTTAGCGTCACGATCGTTGTTAAGGTTAACGCCTGTTGCCGTGATGCCGCTGCAGCCTGCACACTCAGCAGTGTATGCTGTTGCTTCCACTGTCATGGTTTCGCCGCCGCTTGTGCTGTTCGAGGACTCGGAAGTCGAAGCTCCTGCTACTTCTTCGCTGGATTCACTGGAGGACTCAGAAGATCCGCCGAGAGCTGCCTGCGTTTCTGGGCCGGCTACGCCGAAGTAGTTGCCCGCAGAAGAAGAAATACCGTTTGCTGCCTGAAAGTCTTTTACGGCGCTGAGCGTTCTTGGGCCGAATGTAGAACCAGTATTTCCGTGGAAGTAGCCTTTTTCCTTCAGCGTGTCCTGAAGCTCTGCAACAGAGGAGTTAACGTCGCCGTAAGTCATAGAACCATGGTCACCGATGGATGCGTCTGCTGCCTGTGGTGCTCCGAATACGACGCCTGCTGTAATTGCTGTACCGAATAGTGTCTTTTTCATCATAAATAATTCATCCTTTTTAATTATAATATTTGTTATTCGTCCTAATGACGAAATCCATTGAAAAGTTTACCTATATGTTTACTTGCCTTTACGTCGTCACTGCATTGATTATCATGTTGTTTTACTGCTTTTGTTTTTTGTGCCGTCTCTCAAACACAACGCTACCGATTATGCCTTGAAAAAGCACAAATGGCAATAACATTAATTTAGTTGTAATCTAACCTTAATAGTTTTTCATATTATGTAAAATTAACAGGTATTCCTGCACATATTCCACTAAAAACTGCCGTATTTTTACTCATTACTACTGAAAATATATTTAAAATATTACGCTATTATTACAATAAGCCCGTGTTCGCGTAACATTATTAGAAATAAAGAAAGAAAATACTTTTGAATTTTGCTTGTACGTGGTAAATCTATTAGTTTTTAAGCTTTTCCAGGGCATATCATCAACTAAAAAACCCATACAGCACTTCTTTTTGAGAAGTCTGCATGGGGCCAAGCTTAATAGTAGAATTTATTTCACCTGCTTATATGAAGTGATCTCCAGGTCTTCGTCTACGGTGGCTTCGTACGTTTCCACTTTCGTTTTTCTGCCATCGTTGTTCAGCACATCGATTTTTACGTGCCACACGCCGTCCTTTTCTTCTGTAGAAGTAATACGCTTTGGTTCAGCTACATAGTTTTCGAAAAATGCATTGACGCTATCCATTACTTCGGTAAGCCGGGGGCCATTCTGTTTGGATTTTTTCTTTTTAGAAGGCGCCGGTTTTCCTTTGGAAGCAGAGCCGGCTGCGTTCCCTGCATTTTTTAATTGCGGCCTGCCTTCATTTTTAGAAACCATTCTTGCTTTTTTAGGCGTCTGTTCTTCATTTTTATTCTCTGAAGATGATCCTGACATGCCGGGAATTTTCGCTTTCGATTTTTCTGCGGTCTGCTTTACGCTGTCTTTGGCTTCCCCGGCTTTTTTTAGAGGCTTCTTCAACAAGGAAGCTGCTCCCCCGCTTTCATTTTCTTCCTCCGAAGCATTGGTTTCTTCCTTCGAATCTTCAGAAGACTCCTCCTCCCCGTCTTTCTTTTTAATCCCCTTTGTGATCATCGGGATAGCTCCTCCGATCAAACTTCCGGCTGCCATCAGCCCGTAGGTAACTTTATCTTTTTTATCAGTCATTATGTTTTCTCCTTTCTTTACTGCTCAACTCTGAATGACCCTGCCGAACCTTTATTTGTCGGCAAGGGCCTTGATAGACGAAGTACTTTTTCTGCTGTCGCTGCTTTTTGTGGCTTCTCGCCTCATTTCTTTTATCAAATCGTCCCATGAATTCTCCATAAAGTCATTTTTCACCTGCTGCTTGAGCTCTTCTTTGAGCTTTTTATGCATGTCGTTCTTCCATTCTGAAGCCAGGGTACGTGTAACTCCACGGACGAGGCTTTCATGTGCAGCTTTCGATAGGAAAGAAGAAGTTGCGGCACCTGATTCGTCTGCGTTGCTCTTACCTTCTTCATTTTCAGACTCGTTTTCGTTATTATTCTCATCAGACGTTTCTTGTGTCCCCTGATACGCTTCATTAACCTGTTTCATGATTTCCTTAATCATACCGTTTTTATCTTCTTTCGTTACCTGCAGTCCGCTGTCTGCCGCCAATTTTTTAACAGCCTGCTTATCCATCGAATACAGGTTAACCTCTTCTTCATTACCATCTTTATTCGAAATAATGACTCCGGCGTAATTTTCTTCATTTTTTTGACTTGTAGACGAGCCTTCTGCATTTTCTGCTTCCTCATGTTGAATCGTCAGCTTAAAGCCATCTGACTGATTTATAATTTCATCAATCATATCCTGTTTTCTGGTTGATTTAATTTTTAAGCCGCTGTCCTTTGCCAATGCTTTTATAGCTTTATTACTCAAAACGCGAAGATTTACTCTTTCTTCCACTCCTTCATTATCGACGATGACTACTGCCGATTGTTGGTATTCATCGGAAGCTGATTCCCGTACAGCCATCGGTTCTCCCTCATTTCCCGCCCGTTTCCGGATATTTTCCAAAAATTTCTTCATTTTTAAACTACTTTACCTTATATACCCCTTAATCAAACTAATAAGTACAAAACTTTCTTTTATCCATATTTTTTGAAAACCTCCGCCAAATAAAACAGCGGGCTTTCTCCCGAAGAGAAAAGACAGCTGTCATTAAAAACGGATTTCAACTGCCGGAATAAGTGGGGACTGATGTTATTCCTCCTGTTCGTTTTGCTGATCACGTCGGCTCGTTTTTCTTTTGTTTGTACTCACTTTGGCCACAGAGACATAAAAATAAGCCCTTCAAGTTTAAAAAAACTCAAAGGACTTATTCAATTTAGTTTATGATTTTAAGAACAGCATTTATAAATAGACGTGTAATCCAGCAAAAACTTCTTCTGTTTCATTATACAGCTATCCGATAGTAATTAAGGTTTTCGCCATAAAGCTTCCTTTTTTCTATAAACCCTAATCGTTGTAATTTTCTAACTTTTTTACGTAAATAGCGTTCTGACATCTCTGTTTGCGCTGCAAGTTCAGCCTCCTGGCAGTGAAACCATCCGTTCTCCAAAAATCCAAAATAAGCCGTTTGCTCTTTAAATTCGTTTATGAGCGCACTGTATATTAACGCTTCTGCGTATCCAACCTCTCTTACAATTGCTGGATTAACACCCTCATGTAATGATTGTTGATATTCTCTATTTTCCAGCAAGAGCCACCCCTCTATTATTACCAGGTTATTTGATGAGACTGCTGCTTACGATTTTTCAGGATTAATTCCACTGGCTATGTTTTTCTCTAACGATTCTTTTTTCCTATCCTAGCGTATAAAAAAAACTTTGAAAACCATTACATTACAAAAATGTAACAGGAAATCTGCTTTTGTTTAAAATTGACTGGAGCCTTTGAATGTAGCTTTTTAAACCAGGCAAAGTCCTGTGCTTCAGCACGCCCTGCCTTATGATATAGTTATTTCATTACAGTCAGTACTGTTATCAAAAGGAGGGATCTCATTTGGAAAGATGTTCGTGGTCACAAAAAAATGAACGTATGCAGGAGTATCATGATAATGAATGGGGACGTCCGAATACAGATGACAGCTATTTATTTGAAATGCTAACGCTGGAAGGCGCTCAATCCGGACTCTCCTGGAACACGGTGCTTGCTAAACGGCACCATTACCAGGAAGCTTTTCAGCAATTTGATATTCAGAAGTGCGCCTCCATGGCAGCCGAAGACCTGGAGTATATTCGGCATCATTACGGCGTGATTAAACATTCTGCCAAATTAGCTTCTGTGCGAAGCAACGCTGCAAAAGTCCTGACAATCCAGGAAGAATACGGCAGCCTGTCTTCCTTCTTTTGGCGGTATGTTGATTTTAACCCAATTATTCATGAGCGGAAAGAAGAAACAGAGGTTCCATCTTATACAGAGCTGTCCTCTCAAATAAGCAGGGAATTGAAAAAACGGAAATTCAAATTTGTCGGACCGGTAACGGTGTATTCATTTATGCAGGCCATTGGTATGGTGGATGACCATGTTCGTACCTGTCCCTGCCACTCTAAAAATACTAATGCTTGATTTGGCAGTGTTTAAAGCCTCTGTCTTTCTTTGAAACAGACCTTTTGCACAATTAAAGTTCTCGTCCGGTTGTTAATACTTTTATTTTTACTTTTCACCGGGAACATGAAGTTTAGATTTCATTCGACAAATTATAAATTAATGTTCCAGAAAGAAGGTCAATTATTATGGAAGAAACAAAATACCGGGCAGTAATGCTTCAGGAGGACGGTACGGTAGTGGAACGGCATTATACCCGAAGACAGTTGTTTGAAGGAGGACAAAACGTAAACCTCCTTAACAGCCATTATCATGTGCTCCCTGACGTTTGGGCTGTGGGGTTTTATGAATTGCCGGAAGAAATTGAAGAGGTCTGGGCTGAAACAAAAGAAGCCTCTTTCCCTCTCCCAGCTATCTTTTTCAGCTATAACCCGCACACCCAGGCCATGGCTAATATGAGTGATAAACTGATCGAACAAACGAAAGCCGAAATACAGAAAGCCGAGTTCCGCAAAAGTAAATAGCGTTACAAAAGCAATGCCTTTCCTGTTAATGGAGGGACATTGCTTTTTATTGGACACAATTTGAGATCTTAAAACAGCTTAGACACCTCATTGAACTGGTTCCTGCAGGCTTATATTATTTTCAGCTGTAGTTCGCCTTACTTTTATTTCCGGAGCCAAAATAATCGTTCTGCTTGACTGTTTTTTTCCTTTAATCTGATCTACGAGCGTCTGGGTAACAACTTCCCCCATTTCCACGATTGGCTGGGAGATCGTGGTCAGCGGCGGGTGGCTGAGAACAGCAATGAACGTGTCATCAAATCCTACTACCGAGAAGTCATCGGGCACACTTTTTCCAATTCCTCTCGCGCCCTGTATGCTTCCTATAGCCAAAAAGTCTGTCAGGGCAAACGCCGCACTGATATTAATGTCTTTTTTCAGCCTATCCATTACAGCCTGCTCAGCCTGCTGGGTAGTCATCAGCTCTTCTATAATTTTTACATTCTTTTTAGGAAGCCCCGCCTCTTCAAAAGCTGCGTAAAACCCTCTCAAACGGTTCTGTTCACTTGAATTGTCCAAATCCCCAACCAGCAGCAGTACTTCCCGGTGGTTTAATGCCAGCAAGTGCTGGGCGGCCAGGTAACCTCCCCGAAAATCGTCCACCAGTACAGTGCTGACAGCAATAGTGGGGATATCCCGGGACACCAGCACCACGGGAATATTTTGATTCATAAATTCTCTGAGTGATTCCATATTATGCATACCGGTGCCCAGCACGACTCCATCCACTTTTTTTTGATTCAGCCACCACAAATACTGGACTTCTTTTTCGGGATCATTGTCAGTATTGCATATAACCACACTGTATCCATTTGCGTGTCCTGTATCTTCTACACTTCTCGCGAGCTCTGCAAAGAATGGGTTTGCAATATCGGGAATCACCAGTCCAATGGTATGCGTATGCTTCCCCGTAAGCGCGGAGGCTACCATGCTTGGATGATATCCTACTTCTTCTATTATCTTCAGTATTCTTTTTTTCGTTTTTTGTCCGACATCGGCTTTGTCATTGATTACTTTTGAGACCGTAGCAATCGAAACTCCCGCCCGTTCTGCCACATCGTAAATGGTTGGTTTCATTTTTCTCCTCTTTCTCCTTCTTATTAACTTCCCTCTTTCCTTCAACGTTTATACTTTTGACGGTTTATTATAAACAAATACGTATTGGATATTCAATCACTTCACTTTTTTAGCAAATTTACGAAAGCTTGTATACGAATTGTTTAATTTGAGGATATTTCATTAAGAGCCTTTTCTACATAATAATAGGCAGTGTTCGCGCACTCCTGTTTTTCCATCTCCCAATATTCTTCACGAAAAAGCTCCAGACTGGCTGCCCCGTTGTATCCAATCTGCTTCAGGGTGTTTCCGATATCCTGCAGTGGAATAATTCCCAGAGTCGGAAATACCCGGTTCGCTTCAGTCCGCTCTTCTTCCGCCACATCTTCGGCATCATCAATATGAAAAATAAATAATTTATCTTTATCCAGTTGTTCAAGATCCTGGAGCTGCGAGCCTCCAATAAAGAAGTGGTAGGCGTCAAAAACCAGGCCGACATTGGGTCGATCCGTACGCGATACAATGTAATCAGCCATTTTTAGCTCATTTACGGAAAAACTTTTATAGCCGATGAATTCAAAGGCTATACTCACATTGTGCTTTGAAGCAATACTCCCCATACGTTCAAGCATTCGGGACGTGTTTTCGATAATGTCCTCATTAGGTATTCCCTCCGGTAATTCACTAGGCACGGCGATTACGTATGGGCATCCTATTTTTGAAGCGATCCGGCACCAGCGCTCTGTTTCCTGCAGCATTTTCTGCTGCTCAAGCTCCGGTTTCATATTAAAAAACTCGATAGAATTGATGGCGCAGGGACGAACTGCGGACTTTCGAAAGCGCTCTGCCAGCTCCGTAATTGAATGATCTTCCAAATAAGAGTCGAGCTTATAGGTGCGGAGCTCTAATGTCTCAAACCCTGCCTTTTCTGCTACTTCAATGTCTTCAAGTAAGTCGCATTGATTTGTAGTCGATCCGTTCAGTCCTATTTTCACTGTAAAACCTACTTTCAGTTACAAAAGCCGGGAATCTTCTAAAGGTTCCTCGGCTTTTTGTCTTAAATTTTTATCACCATTATCCTAGGATAGTTTAGACTGTCTATCTGCTTTTGCCTGATCATTTTTCGATTTTTGATCGAGCCAGATTTGCTCAATTTCTTCGAGCGATTTATTTTTCGTTTCAGGCACGAATTTCCAAATAAAGAAGAACGCGAACGTGCTTACCGAGCCGTAGATCAAAAATGACCCGACACCAAAGGCTTCATTCAGCGGTGGAAACGTCGTGGAAGCTAATAAATTAGCACCCCAGACAAGCGTTACAGCAAGCGACATTGCCTGGCCTCTGATTTTATTCGGAAACATTTCTGAAAGCATTACCCAGGCGACTGGCCCCCATGTCATTTGGAAAAACGCTACAAATCCTAAAATAAATACAAGAGTGGCGACACCGTAAATACCTGCAAAGAACAGCATAGCTACAGTCACTAAACATATAGCACACCCTGCTGAGCCTAATAACAGCAAAAATTTCCTCCCGTTTCTGTCGATGAGACGAATCGCAATCAAGGAAACAACAACGCCTATAGCACCTACAAGCACAGTTTGAAGCATCGAAGCGGACTGACCGGCGCCGAGGCTTTCAAATATTCGCGGAGCATAGTAGAGAATAATATTTATCCCGATGAACTGCTGCAGGACAGCAATAGTGAAACCAACGATCAAAACCAGCTTACCGTAATAAAATAAGTTGACTTTCTGCACTTTGGTATTTAGTGATTCCTGGATACTCGAAAGCGTACGACTGGCAGCTTCCTTGGATCCGTGCAGCTTTTCCAGTACATTGTATGCCTGCGTATCTGCATTTTTAAGAGCCAGATACCTCGGCGTCTCCGGAATAAATAGAAGCAAAAAGAAAAACAATGCAGCCGGCACGAGCTCGGAAGCGAACATAAGTCTCCAGCCGGTTTCGTCGATCCAGGCGCTTGACTGCCCCCGTGAGATTCCCCAGTTTACGATGTATACGACTGTCTGACCGAACACAACGGCCATGTTATACAGCACCACAAGCTTCCCGCGGATATGCTGGGGACTCATTTCGCTGATGTAAACCGGCGCAATCGCGGAGGCAAGACCTACACCAATACCACCGAGAATACGGTACAGGTTAAATGTAATCAGCAAAGATAATGTTGGCTCACCCCGGGTGAAAAAGAAAAGCTCCGGATAAGCAGATCCCAGGGCAGATAAAGCAAACAAAGTCGCAGCAATAATCAGCGTATTCCGCCGGCCAATACTATTCGCAATGAAGCCGGATATTAAGGCCCCGATAATACAACCGGCAAGGGCGCTTGAAACGGTCAATCCATGAATAAGCGAACCTAATCCTAAACTATCCACGAGATACAGCTGCACCGATTGTTCTGCTCCGGCAATAACGGCCGTGTCATAGCCAAAGAGCAGCCCTCCCAGTGAAGCAACCAGTGCAACTGATACTATATAAAAACTTTGATTGTTTTTCATTTGAATTTAAGAAGGGAAAGGTCCTCCCTTCCTTCCTCCTTTCTTTCCTTAAGGGAAATAGGCTCAATATGAGTTTTTCGTGGTTTCGGGAAAGAAGTTTATCAACCAGCAGCCGTCAGATGAACATTGAACTTTTATTTGTATGAATTATCTGACCTTTATATAAACATTTTATCCAATGCCTCTTTTACATGCCGGTAAGACTGCTCTCCTAAGTGGTATTTTTCCATTTCCCAGTAGTCGGGCCGGAACAACTCCAAACCGACCATACGTATATGTCCCGTTCTCTGCACTCTGTTCCCGATCTCTTGTAAAGGAATTACTCCGAGACCCGGAAAAATTCGGTCTTTGTCTTCAAGCTCTTCTATTCGTGCATGTTCTGCATCGTTAATATGAAATACAAATATTTTTTCAGATGGCGTTTGTTCAATCGCATCCAGAGAAGAGCCTCCGGTGTAAAAATGAAAAACGTCCAAAACGAGCCCGACATTTTCACGATGTACTTTCTCCATAACTTCTCTGGCAGCTTCGAGGGTCTTTATCGAAAACTCCTGAATACCTATAAATTCAAGTGCAATGTTCACCTGGTATTTGCCTGCAATATCGCTCATTTCCTGAAGCATTTGCACGCTGTCTTTTACGATTTCTTCATCTGAAATATCCGGAGGCCTCGGGCTCGGAACAGCAATGACGTAGGATGACCCGGCAGCGCTTGCGATTTGACACCATTTTTCTGTGTCTTTTAACACCTGCTCCCTCTCCTCCCCCTGCTTCAGGTTAAAGAATTCGATGGCATTGATGGCATCCGCCTTCACGGATGTCCGTGCGAACAGCTCAGTCAGATCATCGAGTGTATGATCCTTTAAAAAGCTCTCGAGCTTGTACGTCCTAAGCTCTACTACGTCATAGCCTGCATGCTCTGCAACAAGGATATCTTCTTCCAACGTACACTGATCCGTTGTAGAGCCGTTTAATCCATACAGCATCTCTTCCTCCCCTTCCTTTTTACAGTACGTACACTTTGTCCTAGTACAGTTCCTGCATATTGATACGCTCTCCATTATTCATATAGGAACGGGTTGCTGCGAGCGCTACCTGCATATTGATTTTGGAATCCACTGAAGTAACCCGCGGACTTTCTTCTCCTTTGACACATTTAATAAATTGTTCGAGCTCCTGCACGTATGCTTCGCGGAATCTCATCTGAAAGTTAGGTACAATCTCGTGGTTGCTTCCTGTGCTGCTCTGAACAGTGACATCGCTGTTACGCAGGGAACCGACAAAGATGGCGCCCTCTGTTCCGATAATTTCGGCCCGGATATCGTGTCCATACGGCGAATTCCGGCTTGCTTCCACATCGCCCGCTCCGCCGTTTTCAAACTCGAGGTACGTAATGGCCTGGTCGACGTCGTTATATTCTTCCATGAATGGATTCATTAAAATCCGTCCATGACCGGAAACCGAGGAAATTTCGGAGCTCATTAAATACCGTGCGATGTCGTAATCGTGAATGGAGCAATCCAGAAAGATACCGCCGCTGTTTTTAATGAAGGAGGCCGGCGGTGACCCGCTGTCGCGTGTGAAGCCTTTAAAATAAATCGGTTTTCCGATCTCTCCGGCATCAATCCGCTGCTTGGCATCAAAGTATCCCGGATCGTACCTTCGCATAAAGCCTACCTGGCAGATGACGTCCGCTTTCTTTACCACTTCAATGACTTCATCCGCTTCTTCGATGGTGGAGGTGAGCGGTTTTTCCACAAATATCTGCTTCCCGTATGATGCCGCCTTTTTAATCATCTCTGCATGCGTGCTCGTTGGTGTAACGATCACTACCGCATCAATATCTGGATTCTGGAAAACCTCCTCCGGGTCCGCTGTCCATGCCGGTACCCCAAGCTGCTCTGCAGCCCTTTCCGCATGCTCAGCGATCGGGTCGCAAATCAAAACAAGCTCCGCTCCTTTTACTTTGTTCATCATATTGCTTGCGTGAAACATCCCCAGTCTTCCAAGACCTAAAACCGCTACCCGTATATCCTGCTGTGCCATTGCACACCCTCCTTTAATTGATTTCAACACTGTCTGGTTTATAAATTTCGGAAATGGCCGTCCATCCCCGTTTGTTTACGGAGCGTTCGACAGCCTCCAGGATCGCCTGGTTCCTCACTCCGTCTTCAAAGTTCGGCGCTGCGCTCGTTTGATTCCCAATATTGTCCATCAGAGAAGCAATCAAATTGACGAAGGTGTGCTCGTACCCGAGAATATGGGCAGCCGGCCAATAATTCCCGGCAAAGGGATGCTCTGCTTCCGTGCAGTTAATCGTTTTGAATCCCTGCAGTCCCGGTTCGTCTTCTTCAAAGTAAACCTCCAGGTTATTCATGTTTTCCATATCCCAGCGGATGGATCCTTTTTCCCCGTTAATTTCAAAACGATTGCCCGCACGGTTGCCGCGGCTGAACCGGGAGGCCTCAAATGTGCCCATCGCCCCGTTCTGGAAAGTAGCCAGAAAGGCAGAAGCGTCATCGACCGTCACTTCGCCCCACTCGCCTTCCCGGATCTCCGTCTGGAGATTGTGCACGGTATCACCAAGCGGGCGCTCTTTAACAAAGGTCTTCATCATTCCCGCTACTTCGTCAAATTCGCCTACGAGAAATCTGGCAAGGTCAATGATATGAGCGCCAAGATCGCCAAGCGTACCCGAGCCCGAAATATTTTTCTGCATGCGCCAGGTGAGCGGGTAGTTGGGATCCATCAGCCAGTCCTGTAGAAATGTTGCCCGTATATGATAAATACGCCCCAGTTTTCCACTGTCAATCAGCTGTTTGGCAAACTGAACCGCTGGAGCAAACCGGTAATTGTGGCAGAGCATGTGAGTTACATTATTTTTTTCCACAGCATCGCGCATCCGGACCGCTTCTTCCACGGATAATGCCAACGGCTTTTCACACAGCACATGCTTGCCGGCTTCCGCTGCTGCAATGGCAATCTCACTGTGAGTATCATTGGGAGTCACTATATCAACCAAATCAATATCTCTACGATTAATCAGGGAACGCCAGTCTGTGGTGTGACGGGACCAGCCCATCTTTTCAGCAGCCGGCCCCACCCGAGAAGAATCCCTTCCAACAATCGTATCAAGTCTCGGCGTTACCGGACTATCAAAATAGAAGGGAACGTCGCGGTACGCATGGCTGTGGGCTCTCCCCATCATCTTGTAGCCCACCATTCCGACATTAATTGTTTTCTTTTCTTCTTCCATTGTTTCTCCACCTCCATATATTCTCTCTGTGCAGGGAGCAGCATATTTTCAATGCAAAAGCTTCCTGCAAATTTACTTAAGCGCTTAAGTAAATTTTAAAAAATAAATGCGTTTTTAGCCGAATAACCGTTTCATTTTCGGCAGCGACTGAGCGGCGTCCTGATACAGTTTTTCTTTCGGTTCCTCTCCTTTGTCGGGATTAAATGGATCTTTCCCCGGCGCCAGGCATTCTAAGGTAATCGTGCCATTGTAGCCGGTTTTTTTGACGATTTCAGCTAACTCCCCCCAGTCAAGGCGGCCTTCTCCGATTCCCTGTCTATTGCTGTCTGCCACGTGTAAGTCCGCCAGGGCCTCTCCTACATCACGAAAAGCTGCCTCGAAGCTGGTTTCTTCAATATTCATATGGAACGTATCAAGCATCGTTTTCACTGAAGAATGATTTACTTCTTCTACAAACGTACGGGCCTGGGCCCCGTTGTTTATAATACAGCTTTCATACCGGTTAAGCGGCTCCTGGACTAAAATAACATTTTGACTTTCCGCGTAAGGAGCTAGCTCCTGCAGGGATTTCACAGCTGCCTCCCAGTTTTGCTTCTCACCGTTTTCAGGAGCTGATTTGCCGGGCGCGCATGGGGACATCACAAAATATTCTGCACCAGCTCTGGCCACCCGGTCGATCTGTTCATGAAAATATTCTACGGCTTTTTTTCGCATCGCCCGATCTGTCTGGGACAGATCTGTCGCTTTATCAGGCCATCCGGCATTTGCTGTTAAACCGCGAATCGTTAACTGTAATTCGTTTGCCAGTGTGTTTAGCTCGTCCCAGTCATAGTCATGAGCATGAATTTCAATTTCGTCATACCCCATCTCTGCCACATCCTGCATCGTCTGCTCAATCGGCTGATCGCCAAATACCCAGCTGCATATTGAAAACTTCATTTTTTCCTCCTTCTGCAACCTGCCTCTATACTTTCTTTAGTGCCTTTACTCTACTTGCAAAGTCTATTTCCTCACCCGATCTGGCGCTTTCATAAATGGCATTGATAAGCATCGTTAATTGATACGCATCATCCACATCCACTGGCGGTGCTGTGTCATTTACCAGAGCATCAATAAACAGCCGGTCTTCTTCGATATATCCGCCCTTCTCGTAAAATGGCACTTGTGTATAATCTTCGGCTATCATCTGTTTTTCCAATCCGGGAGACAAGCGAACCGTTTCAAGCTCAGCTGTTGTAGCTGTAGAGTATTTCCCGTAGATTTCAATAGCTTCAAAAGGAAAACTCCAGCCTGAATGAGCGGAAGAAACAAGCGTCGCAATACCTCCGTTTTCAAATGTAACCAGCACCGCAAAATCGTCAAATTCATTATCGGAAATATTTTGTCTTGCTTCGCACCGAACAGTTTTTACCGGACCGAAAAAGTACGGCAGAAGATCAATTTGGTGTATCGTCGTTTCGTACAAAAAGCCGCCTGTTTTACTTGAATCAGCTGTCCATGCCGGTTTAAGTAATTCCCCGCGGTTAAGTTTAAACTGGCCAAGATGCGGATCGAGGTCTCCGCCTTCAATCCATTCTTTTACCTTCTTATGGGTATTTGCGTACCGCCGGTTCATTCCCAGATTGTAGACACCCTTTGATCCTTTTGCTGCTGCCCTGATTCTTTCAGCGCCCTCCTCGGTCACAGCCATCGGTTTTTCACTAAATACATTCAGGTCTGCTTCCAGGCATTTGATGACAGGCTCCACATGAGTCGTATTTGGGGTGGTCACGTATACTGTATCGACCCCTAAAGCAATTAATTCATCCAGCGTCTCCACAGCCTGCACCTTTCCCTCAAGAGTGTCTGCTAATTTTCTTGCATTATCCAGGACAATGTCTGCAACTCCTGTGATTTCCACGCGTTCGTCCTCCTGCAGAATAGAGCCGTGTACCGAAGCAATAAAGCCTGATCCTAAAAAACCCACTTTAACTTTTTTCATATGTGAACCTCCTAAATTAGGGTAAGCGCTTTCGTAATATAAACTCATTGTAATTAATTCCACTCTGTATGTAAACCCTTTCAATTATATTTTCCATTTTTCCGTGATTCTGTGTAGATTTAATGTTACTTCTCAATCGTAATATTTAGTGTATTGAAATTTTAATTTCTAAGTATACAGTCATTTACCGAAAAAACAGTACACAATTTTACATAAAATGGTTGGTGGATTTATTGATTTCCTTGTCTTAACGCTCTTTCTTCCAGTATTTTTTATTTACATCTGGCCCTGAATCTTTTTCTAAATAATGTATCAATAATGCTATTTTTTACACAGTTTTAATTGAAACTTTAGATATGAGTAAAATATCATTAAACGGGTAAATAATTTTAATAATACAGAATTTTATATTTTCAAAAATTACTTTTAAAACAACGGGGCCTGTGCCTTTCCAACATTCTTCCAGCCCGTTCGAATCGTTTATATTAAAATAACGCTTATCTATTATTAAATGCTGCAGGCCCGGAGAAAGGAGCAGCATTCATGAAATACGAAATGAAACATGCTGTGTATGAAGAAATGATGAATCACATTGAACAGGAAGAGCCTTCAAGCGTTGAGGAATTTGTCCAGCAGGCAGCAGATAATTTTGAGATGGCGCTGCTGCTTCCTTTTTATATGTATTATTATCACCCTCACGAATGGCAGAATTATTCTTTGTTTGCCAATGATCCTCTGCCAAAAACGTTAAACTATGCCGCCTATATTGCACTCGATGCTCCCGCTCTTCACGTGAATCCGAGGCTTAAACGTTTTTTTTACGGCACCTACTGTATTACTTCTTCACCGCCGGACGACAAGACGATGCTTTCCATTGAAGAATGGACAATGCATTTATTCCGGAAATATTGGCAGCTTCATCAGAAAACCTTATTTTTCGGAAACTATGTAGAAGTATTAGATACTCACACGTCAAAATGGTTTTTAAAAACAGTACAACGGTGATGACAAGGACAATTGAATAACGATTTAAAGTATTACTTTCCAAGCCATCCCTGCTTCAAATTAAGACATGGCTTCTGGTTTTCACGTAGGGAGGGAGCACTTTATGACACCGCTGGTTATCGGTTATGCCATTCAGGGGACGGAAATCATTGTAGGTACGCCTGAGAGCCTATCCTGGTATGCAGACGAATCCTGGGTTGCACTGCACGAAGATATAGAAGTACTGTTTCGTGCCCTGCATCCATTTGCTGTAAAAGGTGTTGCCATTCATTTTCTTCCAGATGTCCAACCATTGAAAAAGGCCTGGGAGGTTTATGATGTCAGTATTTCTCCTTATCGTCCCTCCTATCATTAATGGTATTTTACAAACGAATATAAACAAAACAGACTCCATCCAAAGGAGTCTGTTTTTTAATGTATAAAAGCGAAGAATTTTCTCCTGCCTTCTCCCCTGCCTATACTGGATTTCCTTTCCTGCTGCAGACTCTCCCCTCCCTTTACAAAATCTTAACAATTCCTTTATTTACACTACAGCTTATCATCCTTTAAAACTGTAGAGGGTATTGCAGTAATCTGTGTTAGATAGACATCAAGAGGAGGAATCATTGTTTTGGATATTCAAACGCTGATATTTACGTTTCTCGGCGGCCTGGGGATTTTCCTGTTCGGGATCAAATACATGGGCG
>NZ_JBQLIB010000014.1:0-58459 GCF_056034365.1 Marinococcus sp. LNHM5E3-2.1 | reverse complement strand
AATGCCCTAAAAATGTGTTGCTTTTGATTGGGGCTCTGGCTTGTCTTTCCTTTTCAAAGAACGATCTGCCGCTCAAAGCGACAATTACTATCATACCAAGTAGGTAAGTGAAAGTCAACAACTTTTTAAGAAATTTATTATTTCCGGTTGCTGTTTTTTCGCCTCTCTCGGAAGCGCATGTATAAATATATCACCGTGGCTCTAAGCGGTCAACAATTTTTTATAATTTCTTTTAAAAAATGCAGAAATAAATTAACGTATAATTAGCTATTCATTCCATAAGACCTTTTATAGGCCTTTCCTTTGCATTCTGATTACTAACTGCTTCGGATTTTATGCTATTCTAGTGGTATGTAATGGAAGAAAGGAGAGAATTGAACGTTGGCCGATATTCATTGGAATGATAAAGAATTATTGATTTTTGATCTGGATGGCACTCTATATGAGGATACTGAACACTTTGATTATTATGCTGAACGGCTGGCTGCTTTTATTGCAGACAAAGACCGGCCTGCGTTTTTCTCCGAGTACGAAGCTGTTCAAAACGGTGAACGTGATCTGCAGATAGGTACAGCATATGATGCAGAAAACGACCGAATTCTCTACCTCGACCCGGTCACCACCCAACCAGTAAGAGTCGTCAATTGGAGCGGGAGAGAAATAAAACCTTCTGTCTGGGCGGAAGAGTATAAGAACCTTTCTTTTGACTTTGACAGAAAAATAGCTATCGGGGACGGATGGTGGACTCCCCATGCTACTGCCAGACATTTCGGAGTTTCGAAAGAAGAAGCCTACGCCGCTTACGTGGAAACAAAAACATATATGTCATCTGAATCCTTCCAGCTTTCCCAGACTCCTTCGCTTCGGTCCGGCCTGCAATGGCTTCAATCTAACGGCAAGCAGATGGTGTTAGTTACCAATAGCGACGATGAAGATGCAGAATCTATTTTACAGCAATTAAACCTTCATGATCTGCTTCCTCCCTACACTAGAATTACTTCTGCCAACAAACCAGCCGAAACGAAAGATCATTACGAAAAATTATTGGAGGAGTACCGAGTGAGCCCCCGGGAAACGATGGTCATTGGAGATAACTTAATGAATGATGTAATGCCCGGCGTTCTGCTCGGGATTGAAGGCGTTCATATAGGCCCTTTAGCTGATTCTCCTTCTAAATATATTTATACTGTTCCATCTCTGCAGCAGCCGATGGAAAATCTCATCCAATACAATAAATAGAAAAGAAGCCGCCCGCAGATATCTGCGGGCGGCTTCTGTTTATTGACTGCTATTCAACAGGCACTTTGTTCATAATAGTTGACGCCAATTCATCATAAAGCTCACCGATTGGATGTTCCGGCTGATAAACAGATGGGGCAAACACACTATCATCTTCAAGCGGCTGTCCCAATGGAATGCGGCTAAGAATGCCAACCTTTAACTCATCAGACAGGCGGTCTGCCCCGCCCTCACCAAAGACATATTCTTTCTCACCGCTGCGGCTTTCATAATAAGCCATGTTTTCAATAATACCCAATACACGGTGATTGGTTTTTATCGCCATTGCTCCGGCACGGGCTGCTACAAATGCTGCCGTCGGGTGCGGCGTAGTGACGATAATTTCCTGACTTTCCGGCAGGGTAGTGTGAACATCGAGTGCCACATCCCCTGTACCCGGCGGAAGATCCAAGAGCAGGTAATCAAGGTCTCCCCACTCCACTTCGTTAAAGAAGTTGTTCAGCATTTTTCCGAGCATCGGGCCTCTCCATACTACCGGAGCGTTATCCTCTACAAAGAATCCCATCGAAATGACTTTAACGCCGAAACGCTCTACCGGATAGATCCGTTCATCCTGTACTTTCGGCCGTTCTTCAATGCCCATCATGTCCGGTACGCTGAAGCCGTAAATGTCTGCGTCAATAATACCTACTTTTTTTCCGGCACGGGCCAGCGCCACAGCTGTATTTACTGTAACCGTAGATTTACCAACTCCGCCTTTACCGCTCGCAATGGTAATAAACTGAGTTTTGTTATCCTCGGATAAAATCTTCGGTCCTTCTTCCCCTTTTAGGCCTCCGGCTTTTTCTACTTCTTCGGGTTCAAGAGTCTCAAAGCGGAGTCCTACTGAGTCGGCCCCGGCCTCTTTGATCGTATCCACTACCTGCTGCTGCATCTGCATTTGTTCGGGAGTACCAGTCTTTGCCAATGCTATTTTTAAACGCACTTTGCTGTCATCTTTGACACTGATACTGCGGATGCCGCCGGTTTCAACAATCGGTTTCCCCAGATCAGGATCTTCTATGGACTGAAGTGCTTCGCGCACCTGTTCTTCTGTAATCACATTGCACACCTTCCTTCTCTAGACTATAGCTGTAACTATTGGAAACATTCCTTATCTAGCATACCGTTTTTAAGAAGCATATTTCAAACGTTTACAACTAAAACCTGCTGTTTTTCTCTATATACAAGCAAACAATACAAAAAGAAAACCCCCTCTGCTGAATGCAGAAGGAGTTTCCGGGTAAAGAGATGAATTAACGCTTCGAGAACTGTGGCGCACGACGTGCTGATTTGAGACCGTATTTTTTACGTTCTTTCATACGTGCGTCACGAGTCAGGTAGCCTTCAGATTTCAGTGTAGGACGGAAATCCGGGTCTACTTTCAAGAGAGCGCGCGCTACTCCGTGACGAATAGCACCAGCCTGGCCGGTGAAACCGCCGCCTCTTACAGTTACTTTAATGTCATAAGAACCTTCCGTGCCTGTAGCAGCGAGTGGCTGCTTTACAACAAGCTTCAATGTTTCAAGGTTGAAATACTCGTCGAGTTCACGGTCGTTTACAGTGATTTTTCCATCGCCTGGCTCAAGAAAAACTCTAGCCGATGAGTTTTTCCGGCGTCCAGTACCGTAATATTGTACTTGTGCCAAATGTAGTCCCTCCTTTTATTTTAACCGCGCAGCTGCAGTTCTTCTGGTTGTTGTGCGTGGTGTTTGTGCTCTGGGCCTTCGTATACGAATAACTTCTTGCCTTGTTCGCGGCCAAGAGTATTTTTCGGAAGCATGCCTTTAATAGCAATTTCGAGCATTTTTTCTGGTTTCTCACGGCGCATGTCGTCTGCGCGTGTAGATCTCAGTCCACCCGGATAACCGCTGTGACGGTGATAATACTTTTGAGAAAGTTTTTTCCCGGTTAAGTGGATTTTTTCTGCATTAACAATAATCACGTTATCCCCAACGTCAATGTGCGGGGTATATTGTGGCTTTGTTTTACCGCGAAGGATTGCAGCGACTTCACTGGCAAGACGTCCGAGTGTCTGGCCTTGTGCGTCTACTACGTACCATTTGCGTTTTACGTCGCCTGGCTTAGCCATGTATGTCGTACGCATAGTTGTTTCCCTCCTAAATCAATTCTCTGCCGATTATATCATCGATCACTTGTCATATTTACGCTCATCATTCCGTATCCCGGGGCAGTGGGACGTGAAATGCCAAATAACATCGTATAATAATAGGGGCCAAATGTCAATGTTAAAACACCAGGAAACGTTGTTTTTTTATAATCAATTTTTTCCGTAGCCGGCTACGTTTTCAGCTGGCCTTAAAGACTGTTAACGCACGGCCAGCCAGAGTACTGTGTACAGTGCGCAGCCTGCGGCAAAATACCGGAACGTGCTCTTCCGGTGCTGAGGTATTTCTTCCTGCATTACCTGATAAATAATACCCCCGGAAATAAACGCATAGATAACTGACACCCACTCGTCCTTTAAATCAATGAGCAATCCAAAGAGCCAGCCTGCTAAAACTCCCGCTACTAAAAGCCACCGGCCAAATTTATCAAAGAGACGATGATTGATGGAGCGCATGCTGATATCTGAGGTTAACAGATAGACCGAAAGGGCAGCGAAATAAAAGACAGTTTCCTTTGCTGTGCCCATTTGGCCATGAAGCAGCAGGTAGCCTACGATAACATTAAACAATGTATAAAATGTAAGCGGAATTAAAAAGTAGAGGTTCCCGCTCCGAAGACGATCCCTCACGCTGTCTTCCCGATGAAATGAATGAGCAACCTTTTCAAGGGCATAGGTTAAAAGCAGGCCTCCCATAGCCACCAGGTAAGCATCATTATTTACCGTTTCTAAAAAAGCAGTACTGGTCTGGCTGTCAATCTGCTTTTGAGAAGTGCTCAAATTTGGCAGAGTGATAGAAAACACGTAAGCGATCGCTACTCCACCGGAAATCGAAATCAGCTTGCGGCGACCTGCGTTGGATATACGTCCGACAAATTTAACCGCAGCATGGACAGCAGCAAAAACCAGGACGAACAGAAAACTTACAAACGTCATAACCTCAGCTCCCTTAATTTTCTACCCACTACTGCTTTTTATAACCGGCCTGGATAAATACTTTCATCTGTCAGTAATTCACCTTCCAAAGATACAGACCGTGGCCGGGGGCCGTGTTACCGGCAGCAGCCCGCTCCTTCGCTTCAATAATAGATTTCATTTCTTCAGGGGAACGGTTGCCCTTTCCTATTTCGAGAAGCGTTCCTACAGCAATGCGAATCATATTGTATAAAAAGCCCGACCCGCGGAACGTAAACCACAGCTCCTCCCCGTCTAGCGTAGCATCTGCTTTGTATACCGTGCGGGTTTTTTCCTTCACGTCGGTATTGGCAGCGCAAAAGGAGGAAAAGTCGTGCTCCCCTTCAATGTAGCGGACTGCCTTCTGCACAGCTTCAACGTCCGTTGGATATGGGTAATAAAAGGCATGATTCCGGCGAAACACGTCACGCTCCTTACGCAGCAGCACGCAGTACCGGTACTCTTTCTCCACTGCGTCAAAACGTGCGTGGAAATCTTCATTGGCATACGCGGAGTGCCAGACGTGGATATCTTTTGACAGAAAGGATTCAAGGGCCTTTCCCCATTTGTGCTCCGGCAGCTGCAGCGGAGAATCAAAATGGAATACCTGGCCTTTTGCATGCACACCTGAATCCGTCCGGCCTGAAGCATGGATTGGCACATGGACACCTTTGTGCATTTTCTGGAGCGCCTCCTCGATTTCTCTCTGGACCGTCCGGCGGCCCGGCTGCACCTGCCAGCCTTCAAAAAACGTACCATCATACGCTACTGTTGCTTTCACTCTAGGCATTGGACTTTCCTCCTTTCGTTTACTGGCGTAAAAACAATAAAATAACTCCAAATGCCGCGATCAGAACGCAGCATAAAGTATCTCTCCAGCCCCACACGAGCAGACGGAGCTTTGTCCGCCCTTCTCCTCCGTTATAGCCGCGGGCCTCCATAGCATAGGCCAAATCCTCCGCCCGGCGGAAGGCACGTACAAATAACGGCACTAGAAGAGAAACAAATGCCTGCATCCGGTCCCGCATGGAGCCTTTGTTAAAATCAGCGCCGCGGGCCGTCTGGGCTTTAATAATTTTTTCTGTTTCCTGCAGGAGCGTAGGAATAAACCGGATCGCAATCGACATCATCATCGCCACATCGTAGGCGGGAAACCTAAAGCGCTCGAGCGGGGAAAACATTTGCTCTAATGCATCTGTAAGGTCAATCGGGCTCGTTGTCAGCGTTAAAAGCGACGTGAAATACACGAGCAGCAGCAAGCGAAGAGAAATAAACAGTCCCTGGCGGATGCCTTCCTCATAAAACGAAAATATACCGATCGAAAAGAGGATGTCTCCTTCTCTTGTAAAAAAAGCGTGCAGAAAAAATGTTAATATCACTAAAATAAATACCGGAAACATTCCCTTGCGGATATATCGAAATGGCACTCCGGAAAGAAAATAAACGGCTATCGCCGCCGCTCCGAAAAGCGCATATCCATTCCAGCTGTTCACGAGAAAAACTACAATGATTAAAAACAATACGGCGGCAATCTTCGCCCGGGGATCCATATGATGAAGAAAGGAGCGCCCCGGCAGATACTGGCCGATTATGACATTTTCAAACATGTGGCACCTCTCCGTTCTGAACGGCCTGCTCCCAGTAATCTGCAGCTTCTGCCGGAGAAAGCTTATAATGGGGGAAGCGGATACCGCTGTCCCGTTCAATCTGCTGAAGCACCCGTACCTGCTCCGGGATATCCAAATCCATTCCCTGCAGCTTTTCCCGCTGGGCATAAATGGCTTCCGGTTCTCCCTGCATTTTGATCTCTGCATCCTCCATCACATACATGTACTCAGCAAATGCAGCCGCCTCCTCCATTTGATGCGTAATCATAATCGTTGTCGGCTGATACATAAGCTGCCAGTTCATAAATAGCTCCAGAATTTCTTTTTGTCCCTGGGGATCGAGACCAGCAGTTGGTTCGTCCAGAATAAGAATGTCCGGGTTGGTGGCAAGCACCCCGGCTATTGCTACCCTCCGCATCTGCCCCCCGCTCAGCTCGAACGGCGAGCGCTCCAGCAGTGTTTCACTAAGCCCCACCTGCTGCAGCAATTCTGGAAGCTTCTTTTGTATCTCCGCTATGTCCATTCCCTTATTTTTCGGCCCAAACAATAAATCTTTTTCGACGGTTTCCTCGAACAGCTGGTGCTCGGGATACTGAAACACCATTCCTACATGACTCCGCACCGTTTTGACCATTTTTCGCTTTGTTTTGGCTTCCAGCTGGTAATCCCCTACTGTTACCACGCCGGCGGACGGCTTAAGCAGTCCATTGATGTGCTGCACAAGTGTTGATTTCCCGGAGCCGGTACGCCCAATAACAGCCGTCACTGAAGAAGAGCGGAAGCAGGCATCTATGTTTTTAAGTGCTAATGTTTCAAACGGCGTTTTTTTCATATACACATGGCTTACGTTTTGAAAATTCACATCCATGCTGCTACTCTCCTTCAACCATGGTACGGAGCGTTCGTATATCGATCCTCCGCTTCTTTGCTTCTCTGTAAAGCTGATATTTATACGGAAGGGGCATCCCTTCTGCCTCCATCCACTCCAGCTGATCCGGGATGCTGGCCGTAGTTACATCTTTTTCGATTCGTCCTGCTTTCATGAACCAAATACGATCGGACATAAAGGCTTCTTCAAGATAATGAGTAATCGATACGATTGTGATGCCCGATTCGCGGCACAGCCGGTTCATTGTTTCCAAAATTTCTTTTCTGCCATTCGGGTCAAGCATGGAGGTCGATTCATCAAACACCATCACCTGAGGACGTAAAGCAAGAACTCCGGCTATCGCCGCCCGCTGCTTTTGGCCTCCGGACAGGCGGTGCGGCTCCATATGTAAAATATGCCCGATGTTTACCCAACGGCTGACTTCGTCAATGCGTTCGAGCATTACTTCTCGCGGAATTCCGGCGTTTTCCATTCCAAAAGCAATATCGTCACGCACCGTCGGAGCCACAAACTGATGCTCAGGGTTTTGGAAAACCATCCCCACTTCCCGCCGAATCATTTGCAGAGAATCCTCATCTGTGGTCTTTTTACCCAGCACAAGAACGGACCCTCCGGTCGGCTGGGACAGACCGTTAAAGAGACGGGAGAGTGTCGATTTCCCGGAACCATTGGCTCCTATAATCGAAAGCCATTCCCCTTTATGAATCTTTTTATTTAATCCTTTCAGCACCTTTTCGTCGCTTTCCTCGTATTGATATTCAAGATTCTGGAGTTCGATAATCGCCATGCCCTCTCCCCTCCCTTTAATGTTCGATTTTTGCATAGAAAAAAAGCAAGACGCAGTCTTTACAGACATCGTCCTGCCTCTTTTACATGTTACCTTCATTTGCAAATGAAAGAAATGTATAAACGAGGGCTTCCCGTTTATACAAGTTCGATAATAGCCATTTCAGCAGCGTCTCCACGGCGCGGTCCGAGTTTCAGTACGCGCGTGTATCCGCCTTGACGGTCTTCGTAACGAGGACCGATTTCAGAGAACAGCTTCTGAACAGCATCCTGGCCTTCTTCATTAGCTGTTTCCTTGCGAACGAATGCAGCTGCCTGACGGCGGGCGTGCAAATCTCCACGTTTTCCAAGAGTAATAATTTTTTCTGCGATCGGCTGTACTTCCTTCGCTTTTGCGTGAGTTGTTTCGATCCGGCCGTTAATAATAAGGTCGGTAGTCAAATCACGAAAGAGCGCTTTTCTTGCCGATGTGTCGCGTCCAAGCTTTGAGTATGGCATTACAATTCCCTCCTTTGATCAAACAAATATTTATGATTAGTCCTCTTCGCGCAATCCGAGGCCGAGCTCACCGAGCTTTTCCTGAACTTCTTCCAGCGATTTGCGTCCGAGGTTGCGGACTTTCATCATATCTTCTTCTGACTTCTGCGTCAGCTCCTGCACAGTATTGATGCCTGCGCGTTTCAGGCAGTTATAAGAACGGACCGAAAGATCAAGCTCTTCAATTGTCATTTCAAGCACTTTTTCTTTTTGGTCTTCCTCTTTTTCCACCATAATCTCCGCATTCTGTGCCTGATCGGTCAGGCCGATAAAGATATTCAAGTGCTCATTCATGATTTTTGCACCAAGGGATACTGCCTCTTCGGGACGGATGCTGCCGTCTGTCCAGACATCCAACGTTAACTTATCGTAGTTGGTAATCTGTCCGACACGAGTATTTTCCACCTGGTAATTTACACGCTCGACCGGCGTATAAATAGAATCAATGGGAATGACACCGATTGGAAGGTCGTCGCTGTTGTTTCCTTCAGCCGGGACATAACCGCGTCCGCGATGAGCGGTAAGGCGCATATGCAGGTTGGCGTTTTTTGATAACGTAGCGATGTGAAGATCCGGATTTAGAATTTCCACGTCGCTGTCGTGCGTGATATCCCGTGCAGATATCGTACCTTCTCCCTGCACATCAACTTCAAGCACTTTTTCATCATCAGAGTACACCTTTAAAGCAAGCTTTTTCAAATTCAAAATAATGGTTGTTACGTCTTCAAGTACGCCTTCAATCGTAGAAAACTCGTGAAGAACCCCATCGATTTGAACCGTAGAAACCGCTGCTCCCGGTAACGAGGATAAAAGAATACGACGCAGGGAATTCCCCAGGGTAGTACCATAACCACGTTCCAATGGTTCAACAACAAATTTGCCAAACTTGGCATCTTCGCTCACTTCGACCGCTTCAATGTTAGGCTTTTCAATTTCGATCATTTGTTTGCGTACCCTCCTTCAAACGTCGTACATCCGGCAGCCGGTGCCGGAAAGTAAGGAAAACAGGAAAGCGAAATGCAAAAGCACTCCTTTTAGCCTGAATCCTTTGCAATAGTCATGTTCGCTTTCAGTTATGCACGTGGACGTTTTGGCGGGCGGCACCCGTTATGAGGTACTGGCGTAACATCACGAATGACCGTAACTTCTACACCGGTTGCCTGAAGGGAACGAATTGCAGCTTCACGTCCAGCTCCTGGACCTTTCACTGTAACTTCTACGCTTTTCAATCCGTGTTCCATTGCAGCTTTTGTTGCTGTTTCTGCAGTCATTTGAGCTGCGAATGGAGTGGATTTACGGGAACCTTTGAAACCAAGCACTCCAGCGCTTGCCCATGCAAGTGTGTTTCCCTGGACGTCCGTAATGTTTACAATCGTGTTGTTAAACGTCGAGCGGATATGAGCCACACCCGACTCTATATTCTTGCGCTGACGGCGTTTACGTGGTGCGTTCGACTTTGCTTTTGCCATAATAGGTAACCTCCTTTATGAATAAATTATTTACGTTTGTTTGCTACTGTACGACGCGGACCTTTACGGGTACGGGAATTGTTCTTCGTGTTTTGTCCGCGAAGCGGCAGTCCACGACGATGACGGATTCCACGATAGCTTCCGATCTCCATCAAGCGTTTGATGTCGAGGGACGTTTCACGGCGAAGATCCCCTTCTACCGTATGGTTGTTATCAATAGCCGTACGGATACGGGCGAGTTCGTCTTCAGTTAAATCACGCACACGGGTGTTTTGGTCAACGTCAGCTTCGTTCAGAACCTGAACTGCAAGCGATTTGCCGATGCCGTATACGTAAGTGAGTGAAATAGCAATACGCTTATCACGCGGAATATCTACTCCTGCAACACGTGCCATGCGGGCACCTCCTTTTTATTATCCTTGTCTTTGTTTATGCTTCGGGTTCGAGCAAATTACCATTACCGAACCTTTACGGCGAATAACTTTACAATTGTCACAAATCTTTTTAACGGAAGCTCTTACTTTCATTTTCCATTTACCTCCTTCACTGCATGCATGCCATGCATTGGTAAGAGTGCTCAAGAATGAACTTGCGGGTCTATTTGTAGCGGTACGTAATACGTCCGCGGGAAAGATCGTACGGTGAAATTTCTACAGTTACTTTATCACCAGGAAGAATCCGGATAAAGTGCATACGGATCTTACCGGAAACATGCGCTAAAATTTTGTGTCCATTTTCAAGCTCGACACGAAACATAGCGTTTGGAAGAGGCTCAACCACCGTACCTTCCATTTCAATAACATCATCTTTAGCCATGAATTAATTCTCCTTTTCAAATAAGGCTTCTTGTTCAAAAAAGGTGTAAAGAGCGTGCCGGATTTTCGCGTTAGTCACTCGGCCGGTTTCTATTAAACTCGACTGTACCTCCGGCGAAATATACGAAAGCAATTCTACGTGGGACGTGTTTTTCTTCTTTCCCCGATCGAACTTTCGTCTTTCCCCGTCCGCCAGCATCAGAAACTTATCATCCAGCACATCGATTACTACCGCGTACTGACCAGCTTCGCGCCCCCGGGTCACTCGAACGATTTGTCCCAGATCGGGTCGCCTTGACTCCGAATCTTTCATGCATGCATCCTCTTTTCCTTAGGCTTCGTTAGGATTTAGCAACCTGAAACCGTAATAAACGGACCAGGTTGTCCAACCATCGGAGAGGGTGTATACGTGTTTGCTCTAGGCAAATTCAGTGTACCCCTAAAATGATGGTATTGCATCATGTTCCCGGGTCGTATCCGATGGGCTCCGCGTTACTTATGAAACGCTTCTGCCACATCGCACTTCCCGTATTATAACGAGTTCCCGACCCGTTTTACAAACAATCATGCACGAAGGTCTTTCAAGAGTGCTTCAATGTCATGAAATACTTTATCTATATCCTGATCTCCATCGATGTTACGGAGATATCCTTTTTCTTCATAGAAATCAATCAGCGGCTGCTGCTGTTCAATGTTCACTTCCAAACGGCGCTTAACCGTTTCCGGTTTATCATCATCGCGCTGAACGAGTTCACTTCCGTCTACATCGTCAATCCCTTCCTGCTTCGGCGGATTGTAAATCACGTGATAAGTCCTGCCTGAAGAAGGGGAAACGCGACGGCCGGTAAGACGTTCTTCAAGTTTTTCTTTTGGAACATCGATGTTCAGTACGTAATCGAGCTGCCTGCCCATATCCGCCAGCATTTTTTCCAGTGCACCAGCCTGCGCCGGAGTTCTAGGAAAACCATCGAGCAAAAATCCGTTTCGGCAGTCTTCTTTCTGCAAACGTTCTTCAACAATACCGTTTGTGACTTCGTCTGGAACTAAATCACCAGCATCCATGTAAGACTTTGCCTGTCTACCAAGCTCGGTCTCTTCTTTAATGGCTGTGCGGAACATATCCCCAGTAGAAATGTGGGGAATATTGTATTCTTCACTAATTGTTGCAGCCTGCGTGCCTTTTCCAGCACCCGGCAGCCCCATCAATATCAGATTCACGCTATCTCCTCCAACGACTATTTTACCCGAAGGGAAGCGGCATAGGCGAGCTTCGTCTTCGAGGCCAATTCTATTTAATGAAACCGCGATAGTTCCGTTTAACTAACTGGCTTTCTACTTGCTTCATCGTTTCCAAAGCAACCCCTACAACGATTAGAAGGCCTGTACCGCCAATTTGAATCGACTGTGGGAGACCCATCTGTGTGATGAAAAAGACTGGAATGATGGCAACCACGGTTAAAAACAGGGCTCCGACGAATGTAAGCCTGTAGAGCGTCCGCCGAATGTACTTTTCAGTGGCAAACCCTGGGCGTATGCCGGGAATGTAGCCACCCTGCTTTTTCAGGTTCTCCGTCATTTGTTCGGGATTCACCTGCACAAAGGCATAAAAGTACGTAAACGCAATGATTAAAGCTGCATATACGACCATTCCTATAGGCTGCGTATAATCAAAGTTATTTACAATCCAGTTGGCAATCGCATTCTCTTCCCCAATAAAGCTCGCTGCTGTTGGCGGAAAAATAAATAACGCCAAAGCAAAAATTACCGGGATAACCCCTGCAGCGTTTACTTTTAAAGGAAGATGTGTCGACTGGCCGCCAACCGGGCTCCGTCCAACAGTTCGTTTTGCGTATTGAATAGGAATTTTGCGCAGCGCCTGCTGTACAAAAATGACGCCTACAATAATAGCAAGAACTGCTACTGCCAGAAGCGCTATAGTGATAATGCCTATATATAACTCTCCGCCAGCATCCTCGATCTGCGTCGCATAAATTTGGTTGATTCCATTAGGAATACCCGCCGCAATACCGGCAAAGATCAGGATAGAGATACCGTTCCCCACACCTTTTGCAGTGATTTGCTCACCAAGCCACATTAAAAAAGCCGTGCCGGCTGTCATTATCAACGCAATAAATATATACTTTGCAGCATTTGGGTCCGGAATAAGCCCTGGAAAATAGTTGTTAAACCCAACTGACATTCCAAGTCCCTGAACAAACGCAAGAACAATAGTAAAATAACGGGTGAACTGATTCAGTTTCCGTCTTCCTGTTTCCCCCTGCTTTGCCCATTCCGAAAATTTAGGCACAACATCCATACGAAGCAATTGTACCACAATTGAAGCGGTAATGTATGGCATGACGCCCATCGCAAATATGGAATACTGCGACAGCGCCCCGCCTCCAAACGTGTTTAAAAAGCCAAATGCACTTGCTTCATCAGAGAAATTTAGCACCTGGCGGTTTGTTCCAGGTACCGGAATAAAACTTCCGATCCGAAATATAATCAACATGGCTAAGGTGAACAACACCTTGTTTCGAATGTCACTCACACGAAACATGTTGATAATCGTGCGGAACATTAGACCACCTCGGTTTTTCCGCCTGCTGCCTCAATTGCTTGCACTGCTGAAGCAGAGAACTTGTTCGCGTGCACCTGAAGCTCTTTCTCCAACTTGCCGTCGCCTAAAATTTTCACGCCATCTTTGTACTTGCTGATTACGCCTTTTTCAAGCAACGCTTCTGGAGTTACTGTTGTACCGTTGTCGAAGCTGTTGAGCGTTTCCACATTAACAATAGCGTACTCTTTACGATTAATATTCGTAAAGCCGCGTTTTGGCAAACGCTTGAAGATAGGGTTCTGCCCACCTTCAAAACCTGGACGTACACCACCGCCGGAACGGGCGTTCTGCCCTTTTTGTCCGCGGCCGGAAGTTTTGCCGTTGCCGGAAGCCGGCCCGCGGCCTACACGGTTACGCTGTTTGTTTTTGCCTTTTGCAGGCTGAAGTTCGTGGAGTTTCATGTTGCCACCTCCCTGTCATTTAGGAATGAAATTTATTAGTTCAGTTCTTTTACCGTCAGCAGGTGAGCTACTTTGTTCACCATACCGCGGATTGCAGGATTGTCTTCTTTTACTACCGTACGGTTGATTTTATGCAAACCAAGTGTACGGACTGTAACACGTTGTTCTTCCGGGCGCCCGATCATACTGCGGGTAAGGGTGATTTCCAATTGTTTGGCCATTTGCTTTCCCCCCTTATCCTAACAATTCTTCGACGCTCTTACCACGCAATTTAGCTACTTCTTCAGCTGTTTTCAAAGAAGTTAATCCGTTGATAGTAGCGCGAACCATGTTAATAGGATTGTTGGAACCGAGAGATTTCGACAGAATGTCCTGTACGCCGCCAAGCTCTAAGATGGCACGTACCGGTCCTCCAGCGATTACCCCAGTACCTTCAGATGCAGGCTTCAATAGAACGTTGCCTGCGCCGAAGTGACCAGTGATTTCGTGTGGAATAGTTGTTCCTACGATCGGAATCTGTACAAGGTCCTTTTTAGCGTTTTCTACCGCCTTACGGATTGCTTCTGGTACTTCAATAGCTTTACCCTGGCCAAAGCCGACGTGGCCGTTACGGTCTCCAACTACTACGAGTGCTGCAAAGCGGAAGTTACGTCCACCTTTTACAACTTTTGCGACACGGTTGATGGTTACAACACGTTCTTCAAGCTCCAATTTATTCGGATCAATACTTTGCATTCTTGTCCCTCCCTTACTTTTTAGAATTTTAGTCCGTTCTCGCGGGCTGCTTCAGCGAGTTCTTGAACACGGCCGTGATAAACAAATCCACCCCGGTCAAAAACGACTGTGTCATAGCCTTTTTCTGTAGCACGCTTGGCGAGAGTTTCTCCGATTTTGCGGGCTGCCTCTTTATTGCCGCCATTTTCGATTCCGGAATTTTTCTCCATTGTCGATGCTGCTGCCAGAGTCACTCCTGCTTCGTCGTCAATCAGCTGCGCATAGATATGCTTTGCAGAACGGAAAACGTTCAGACGAGGACGTTCTGGTGTGCCGCTGATTTTGCGGCGGATACTCATATGGCGTTTCTTACGTTTTTCATAACTTGTTGCTTGAGCCATCGTACAGTTCCTCCTTTCGTGCTTGTTGCGATGTTAATTAACCGATTATTTACCCGTTTTACCTTCTTTACGGCGAACTTCTTCACCTTCGTAGCGGATTCCTTTGCCTTTGTAAGGTTCAGGAAGACGCACAGAGCGAATGTTGGAAGCTACTGCCCCGACGCGTTCTTTATCAATACCGCGGACGGTCACTTTCGTGTTAGAAGGTACTTCAATATCGATTCCTTCCTCGGAAACGAATTCTACCGGGTGGGAGTAACCAACGTTTAACACTAACTTCTCGCCAGTCTTTTGCGCACGATAACCTACGCCGACGAGCTCGAGGTTCTTTTCGTACCCTTTTGTTACACCTTCTACCATGTTGTTTACAAGGCTTCGGGTCGTACCATGAAGCGAACGGTACGTTTTATTGTCAGAAGGGCGTTCAAAAGTCACTTCCGACTCTCCAATATTCACAGTAATAACCGGGTGAAGATCACGGCTCAATTCACCTTTTGGTCCTTTAACTGTTACTGTATTTCCTTCTTTAGCGATTGTTACGCCTTCTGGAATTTCGATTGGTTTCAGGCCAATACGAGACATATTGCACACCTCCGTTCTTTATAACGATTTTATTACCAAACGTATGCGAGTACTTCGCCGCCAACGTTTTGTTTTCTTGCTTCTTTATCAGACATAACACCTTTAGATGTAGAAATCACTGCGATACCAAGTCCGCCCAGCACTTTAGGAACCTCGTTGGATCCTGCATAAACACGGAGACCTGGTTTACTGATACGTTTGATACCGGAAATAACTTTCTTGTTTTCCGTACCTGTTTTTAAGAATAAGCGGATCATTCCCTGTTTTTTATCATCGACATATTCAACGTCGCGAATGAAACCTTCCAGCTTGAGGATTTCAGCGATTTCTTTTTTAAGGTTCGATGCAGGAAATTCTACTTTCTCGTGGTTCACCATGTTTGCGTTGCGGATACGAGTAAGCATATCAGCAATCGGATCTGTCATGACCATTTGAATACCTCCCTCCCAGTTACGGGGTCGTGCGCCGGCGCCTGCCGGCGTTTACGTGAATAATTTATTTTTGAAATGGCATGCCCATTTGATCGAGCAGCTCGTAAGATTCTTCATCAGTAGAAGCAGTAGTAACGATAACGATATCCATTCCGCGTACTTTTTCTACCTGATCGTAGGAAATTTCCGGGAAGATCAATTGTTCGCGTACACCAAGCGTGTAGTTGCCACGGCCGTCAAATGCTTTGTTTGACACACCGCGGAAGTCACGGACACGTGGAAGCGTGACGTGGATTAATTTCTCCAGGAAGTCATACATACGTGCTCCGCGCAAAGTTACCTTTGCACCGATTGGCATACCTTCACGAAGTTTAAATCCTGCAATAGAACGTTTTGCTTTTGTAATCAAAGGCTTCTGCCCGCTGATTGCTTCCAGCTCTTCTACTGCTTTATCCAATGAGCGAGGGTTTTGTACTGCTTCCCCAACACCCATGTTAATAACAATTTTATCAACCTTCGGTACTCCCATTACGGAAGAGTAGTCGAATTTCTCGTGCAGACTCGGTACGATTGATGTTTGATACTTTTCTTTTAAAGCGTTCATTCGTGTGACCTCCTCTCGTCCTTTGTCTTACTTAGTTCAGGGCTTCACCTGATTTTTTGGCGACACGTACTTTTTTGCCGTTCTCTACCTTGTGACCAACACGTGTTGGTTCGCCGGATTTCGGATCAAGCGGCATAACGTTTGATACGTGAATGGCAGCTTCTTGGTTTAAGATACCGCCTTGTGGGTTTTCCTGGGAAGGCTTCGCATGTTTTTTCACGATGTTAACACCTTCGACGATTACACGTTCCTGTGCAGGCATTGCTTTAAGGATAACGCCTTCTTTGCCTTTATCCTTGCCGCTGATTACTTTTACTTTTTCACCCTGTTTAACATGAAGCTTATTTTGGGCCATTTTCGCACCTCCTTAACGGGACATCACGACTTCGCATGATATTTGTATTACAGAACTTCCGGTGCAAGGGAGATAATTTTCATATACTGCTCATCACGAAGCTCTCTTGCTACTGGGCCAAAGATACGTGTTCCACGTGGTCCTTTGTCCGTACGTACGATTACAGCTGCGTTTTCGTCAAAGCGAATGTAAGAACCGTCTGGACGGCGAACGCCGCTGCGGGAACGTACAATAACTGCCTGAACTATTTCGCCTTTTTTGACAACGCCCCCTGGTGTTGCTTGTTTGACAGAGCATGTAATCATATCACCGATATTAGCAGTTTTACGGCCGGAACCGCCTAAAACTTTTATGCACTGTACTTCGCGGGCACCAGAGTTATCCGCTACTCTTAAGCGTGATTCTTGTTGGATCATAAGTCACGGTACCTCCTTTCTTTAAAAACGATTTAAAGAATAACTGATTCTTCTATTACTTTCACGAGACGAAAACGCTTGTCTTTCGAAAGCGGGCGGGTTTCCATGATCTGGACGATGTCGCCAACTTTTGCAGTGTTTTCTTCATCGTGGGCTTTAAACTTTTTGGAGTCTCTGACACGTTTGCCGTACAACGGGTCTTTTTTATAAGTTTCAACAACAACAGCAATCGTTTTATCCATTTTATCGGATGTCACGCGGCCGTTATAAACCTTACGGTTGTTACGTTCTTCAGCCATATTGGTTTAACCTCCTTTTCCTTTTAGCCTTTGTTCATCCCGAGTTCACGTTCACGCAACACGGTTTTGGCACGTGCAATATCTTTTCTTACAGTACGGATGCGGGCGGGATTTTCCAACTGACCAGTCGCTAATTGAAAACGAAGGTTAAAAAGTTCTTCTTTCAGGCTTTTTGTTTGGTCTTCGATTTCTACTGTGGTTAGATCTCTCAATTCATTAGCTCTCATTTGCCTCACCACCCACTTCTTCGCGTTTCACAAATTTCGTTTTAATCGGTAACTTGTGAGCTGCAAGTCTCAAAGCCTCACGGGCAATTTCTTCGTTAACCCCGGCAATTTCAAACATGATCTTTCCTGGTTTTACAACAGCTACCCAGCCTTCAGGAGAACCTTTACCGGAACCCATGCGGACTTCGAGGGGCTTCGCTGTGTATGGCTTGTCCGGGAAGATTTTGATCCAGACTTTACCGCCACGTTTCATATAACGAGTCATAGCGATACGTGCAGATTCGATCTGGCGGTTCGTGATCCAGGAAGCTTCCACTGCCTGCAGTCCGTACTCGCCAAAAGTGATTTCTTTGCCGCCTTTTGCACGGCCTCTCATTTTGCCACGGTGTTCGCGACGATACTTTACGCGTTTTGGCAATAACATATTAGTTGCCTCCTTCCTCTTTGTTCGTTCCTTTCGTTGGAAGGACTTCTCCGCGATAAATCCAGATTTTTACACCCAGTTTACCGTACGTTGTATCTGCTTCTGCAGTGCCATAATCAATATCTGCACGCAACGTATGGAGAGGTACTGTTCCTTCACTGTATCTTTCAGAGCGGGCGATGTCTGCGCCGCCTAAGCGTCCGTTTACTTCTGTCCGGATCCCTTTTGCTCCTGCGCGCATCGTACGCTGAATAGACTGTTTCATTGCACGACGGAAAGAAATACGATTTTCAAGCTGGCGGGCAATGTTTGCCGCTACGAGACGGGCATCCATGTCTGCCTGCTTTATTTCTGCAATGTTAATGTGAACCCGCTTGTTAGTCAGGTTGTTCAAGTCTTTACGGAGTGCTTCCACTTCCGAACCACCGCGGCCGATAACCATTCCTGGTTTCGCAGTATGGATCGTAATATTCACACGGTTTGCCGCACGTTCGATTTCCACAGTAGAAATAGAAGCGTCAACGAGCTTCGTTTCGATGTGACGGCGCACTCTGTAGTCTTCATGAAGCAAAGTCGCGTATTCTTTTTCCGAATACCATTTCGATTCCCAATCACGGATGACTCCAACACGAAGTCCGATAGGATTAACTTTTTGTCCCACGCGTTATCCCTCCTTTTTTTCTTCGACGATTACAGTAATGTGACTCGTACGTTTGTTAATGCGGCTTGCGCGCCCCATTGCACGTGGGCGGAAACGTTTGAGTGTTACTCCCTCGTCTACGAATGCTTGGCTGATGTAAAGATTTTCTGGTTCCATCTCATAGTTGTGCTCTGCGTTGGCGATAGCAGAGTTAATAACTTTCTCAACAATCGGAGACGCCGATTTTGGCGTGTTCTTAAGGATGGCAATAGCTTCTCCGACGGATCTTCCCCGGACTAGGTCTATCACAAGACGAGCCTTGCGGGGGGCGATACGGATCTGCTTTGCTACTGCTTTTGCTTCCATGTTTCTTTACCTCCCCTCAGGTCTTATCTTTTCGTTTTTCTATCGTCATTTTTATGGCCTTTAAACGTTCTAGTTGGTGCGAATTCACCAAGCTTATGGCCTACCATATCTTCAGATACATAAACAGGTACGTGCTTGCGTCCGTCGTACACTGCAATCGTATGGCCGACAAATTCCGGGAATACTGTGGAACGGCGTGACCAGGTACGAATAACTTCTTTATTGTTCGAATCGTTTAGTCTCTCGATTTTATTCATCAAGTGCAAGTCGACGAAAGGTCCTTTTTTTAAACTACGACCCATGAGAGAACCTCCTTTCGCGATTAACCTGCGATTCCGGAGAACCGCAGCTTCATCTTTTTATTATTTTTTCTTACGGCGACGGCCACGCACGATATATTTATTGGAATCTTTATTGCGTTTTCTTGTTTTATAGCCAACTGCAGGCTGACCCCAAGGGGATACAGGTGCAACGCGTCCGATTGGCGCACGGCCTTCACCACCACCGTGTGGGTGATCGCTAGGGTTCATTGCGGAACCACGAACGTGTGGACGTTTGTTTAACCAACGGGAACGTCCGGCTTTACCGATGTTCACCAGCTCATGCTCTACGTTTCCAACCTGACCGACAGTTGCACGGCAGGAAGCGAGGATTAGACGGGTTTCACCGGAACGAAGACGCACGAGTACGTACTTGCCTTCTTTACCAAGAACCTGGGCTTCTGCTCCAGCGGAACGAACGAGCTGTCCGCCGCGGCCCGGCTTCAATTCGATGTTATGAATAACAGTACCTACCGGAATATCACGAAGGTCCAATGCGTTACCAAGTTTGATATCTGCACTCGAACCAGCCATGATTTCCTGGCCGATTTTCAACCCTTTTGGAGCAAGGATGTACCGTTTTTCGCCATCAACGTAGTTGATAAGCGCGATATTTGCTGAACGGTTTGGGTCATACTCGATCTCAGCAACTTTACCTGGTACGTCGTTTTTATTACGTTTAAAGTCAATAACACGGTATTGACGTTTATGCCCGCCGCCCTGGTGACGACTGGTCATACGACCCTGGTTATTACGACCGCCTTTTTTATGAAGCGGTTCAAGCAGCGAACGTTCTGGTGTTTCTGAAGTGACTTCGCTGTGCTTGTTTACCGACATGTGACGGCGGCCGTTTGTGGTCGGTTTATACTTTTGGATAGCCATGCTCATTACCCTCCTTCGTATCTATTTGTTAATTAAGCACCTTCGAAGAATTCAATATCTTCGCTATCTGCTGTAAGCGTCACGATCGCTTTTTTACGGTTGGGTTTGTACCCTTCATGACGGCCAAAACGACGGAATTTACCTTTTTTGTTCATTGTATTTACTTTCTCTACCTGAACATCAAAGATTTCTTCAACCGCGTTTTTGATTTGGAATTTATTAGCTTTCACGTCTACTTCAAACGTGTATTTCTTTTCGTCCATCAAGTCAGCGGAGCGTTCTGTAATAACGGGTTTTTTAATTAGGTCACGTGCTTCCATTATGCGAACACCTCCTCTACTTTCTTCACGGCGTCCTGTGTCATAACCAATTTGTCATGTTTCACAACGTCCAGGACGTTTACACTGCTTGCCGTGAGGAATGTTACGTTAGGAAGATTGCGTGCAGACAGACCGACTGTTTCATCGTCGTTGCCGGTAACAATCAATACCTTCGTATCAATGGAAAGAGAAGAAAGTACTTTAACCATCTCTTTCGTTTTCGGAGCATCAAACTTCAGCTCATCAAGCACGACAAGATCATTTTCCTGTGCTTTGCTTGCGAGTGCTGATTTGATAGCCAGACGGCGAACTTTTTTCGGAAGCTTATAGCCGTAAGACCTTGGCGTCGGACCGAACACGATACCACCTTTCACCCATTGCGGGGAACGGATGGAACCTTGACGGGCACGGCCTGTGCCTTTTTGGCGCCATGGCTTGCGTCCGCCACCGCGGCGTTCGGAACGGTTTTTCACTTTGTGCGTTCCTTGTCGTAACGATGCTTGCTGCATGATTACTGCGTCATACAGGACGTGCTCATTTGGTTCAATACCGAAGACAGTGTCTGCTAATTCGATATCTCCTACGCGGGAACCGGTTTGGTTTAGTAAATCTACTGTTGGCATCTTGCGCCCTCCTTTCTATTATGCTTTTTCAGTGTTTGCTTTCACAGCGTTCTGTACTGTTACGTAGCTGCGTTTCGCACCAGGAACGTTACCTTTAACTAAAAGCACGTTGCGCTCGGTATCTACTTTAACAATCTCCAGGTTTTGTACTGTAACCGTGTTGTTACCCATACGTCCAGGGAGCTTTTTGCCTTTCAATACGTGGTTAGGGTCGATAACGCCCATCGCACCAGGGGCACGGTGGAAACGGGAGCCGTGCGTCATTGGTCCGCGGGATTGGTTATGGCGCTTGATAGCACCCTGGAACCCTTTCCCTTTGGATTTCCCAGTGACGTCTACGATATCTCCTTCTGCAAATGTTGCTACACTGACCTCTTGACCAACCTCGTAATCCCCTGGGTTTGTCCCGCGGATTTCTCTAACGAAGCGCTTGGGGGTCGTGTTTGCTTTCTCAGCATGTCCTTTTTCCGGTTTGATTGCGCGTGCTTCTTTTTTGTCGTGAAAACCTAGCTGAATAGCTTCGTATCCATCGGACTCAGTAGTTTTCTTTTGAAGCACAACGTTTGGCTCTGCTTCAATGACCGTAACTGGAAGCAGTTCGCCGTTTTCTTTAAACAGTTGCGTCATGCCGAGTTTTTTACCCAAGATTCCTTTGGCCATGAGTCACACCTCCTAATAAATTTTGATTTTCATATATTTGTTATTATAATTTGATTTCGATGTCTACACCCGATGGTAGATCTAAACGCATAAGCGAATCTACCGTTTGTGGCGTTGGCGTTAAAATGTCGATTAAACGTTTATGTGTACGCATTTCAAATTGCTCACGAGCATCTTTAAATTTGTGCGTAGCACGAAGAATTGTATAAACAGATTTCTCTGTTGGCAATGGAATCGGTCCAGAAACACCTGCACCAGAACGTTTTGCCGTGTCTACAATCTTTTCAGCGGATTGATCCAACACTCTGTGATCATACGCTTTTAAACGAATACGAATTTTTTCATTAGCTGCCATTAAAAGCCCTCCTTCTCGTCCGATTTTACAGACATACTCCGCGAAAATTTCCTCACACCTGGTCATGGCAATGGACCCGGGTGTGTCAGCAACCTTCCGCATCATCGCCTGACCGTGGGTGGATATAGAAGTATTTCTATGTCTCCCATGGTCACACTTCATCTATTATAGTGATCGTTCGCCTTTTACGCAAGGGGTTTTTCAAAAAAATCTCGGTGTGTCCCCCCTTTTTCCCTTTTATCTTTAAGAGCTTTAATTAATATGGAAGAAATAAAAAAACCTCTAATGCTTTTCAGCATTAGAGGAGAATAATCGGGTGATTATTTTTGGATAGTAGAAACAACGCCGGCGCCAACTGTACGGCCGCCTTCACGAATAGAGAACTTAGTTCCTTCTTCGATAGCGATTGGGTTGATGAGCTCAACTGTCATTTCTACGTTATCGCCAGGCATTACCATCTCAACGCCTTCAGGCAGTTGGATGATACCAGTTACGTCCGTAGTACGGAAGTAGAACTGTGGGCGGTAGTTAGAGAAGAATGGAGTATGACGTCCACCTTCGTCTTTGGAAAGTACATAAACTTCTGCTTTGAAGTTAGTGTGTGGAGTAATCGAACCTGGCTTTGCAAGAACCTGGCCACGTTTGATGTCATCACGGGACACACCACGGAGAAGCGCACCAATGTTGTCGCCAGCTTCTGCATAGTCAAGAAGCTTACGGAACATTTCTACACCAGTAACCGTGGATTTGCGGGAGTCTTCATCGATACCGATGATTTCAATTTCGTCCCCAACGTTAAGAACGCCACGTTCAACACGGCCAGTTGCAACTGTACCACGGCCTGTGATAGAGAATACGTCCTCTACAGGCATCATGAATGGCTTGTCTTTGTCACGGTCTGGAGTTGGAATGTAGTTGTCTACAGCTTCCATCAGTTCAAGAATTTTGTTTTCATACTCTTCGTCGCCTTCGAGGGCTTTCAGAGCAGAACCGCTGATGATTGGTACATCGTCACCAGGGAAGTCGTATTCGGATAAGAGGTCACGAACTTCCATTTCTACGAGTTCGAGAAGCTCTTCGTCGTCTACCATGTCAACTTTGTTCAAGAAAACAACGATGGATGGTACACCAACCTGACGGGAAAGCAGGATGTGCTCACGAGTCTGAGGCATTGGGCCGTCAGCTGCGGACACAACGAGAATCGCTCCGTCCATTTGAGCTGCACCAGTGATCATGTTTTTAACATAGTCAGCGTGACCTGGGCAGTCAACGTGTGCATAGTGACGGGAATCAGTTTCATACTCAACGTGTGCAGTGGAGATCGTGATTCCACGCTCACGCTCTTCAGGTGCACCGTCGATTGCGTCATAAGCCATAGCCGTTCCGCGGGAATATTTTTTGTGAAGTACCGTTGTGATCGCAGCAGTCAAAGTTGTTTTACCATGGTCAACGTGACCGATAGTACCAATGTTCGCATGCGTTTTCGAACGGTCGAATTTTTCTTTTGCCATTATAATTGTCCTCCCTTTATTTCAGGTAATTAATGTTGTATAGCAGCCAGGCGGGCGCTGCTATCAGTAAACGCCCTACCTTAGCTTACAATAAATCCGTCATGCATACAATCATCAAGCTGCCGGATTTTTACTGTCCTGTTGCCTGCTTGATAACATCTTCAGAAACACTTTTTGGCACTTCTTCGTAATGATCGAAGAACATGGAATACGTTCCGCGGCCCTGCGTGTTGGAACGAAGAGTCGTGGCGTACCCAAACATCTCAGCAAGCGGTACAAATGACCGGATAACCTGAGAGTTGCCTCGTGCTTCCATACCGTCTACACGGCCACGGCGGGATGTTACATCACCCATAACGTCGCCCATGTATTCTTCTGGAACCACGATATCTACTTTCATTAACGGTTCAAGCAGTACCGGCTTACATTTTTGCTTTGCTTCACGCAGAGCCATGGAAGCCGCAACTTTAAATGCCATCTCGTTAGAGTCGACATCGTGATAGGAACCGTCAAAAAGAGTAGCTTTTACGTCGATAACCGGATAACCGGCGAGCATACCGCTTTGAAGGGACTCTTCAATACCGGACTGCACGGAAGGTACATACTCACGAGGTACCACACCGCCGACGATTTTGTTTACAAATTCAAAGCCGGCGCCTTCTTCGTTTGGCTCAAATTTCACCCAAACGTGTCCGTACTGACCGCGTCCACCGGACTGACGTACGAATTTACCTTCGCAGTTAGCTTCCTGGCGGATTGTTTCACGATAGGATACCTGAGGGGCACCTACAGTCGCTTCTACTTTGAATTCCCGTTTCAAACGGTCAACGATAATGTCAAGGTGAAGCTCACCCATACCTTTGATGATCGTTTGTCCGGTTTCTTCGTCTGTTTCTGTCTGGAAGGTCGGATCCTCTTCTGCAAGCTTTCCGAGAGCGATACTCATTTTGTCATGGTCCGCTTTCGACTTCGGCTCTACAGAAAGGGAAATAACCGGTTCAGGGAAGTCCATCGATTCAAGCACGATGTTGTCTTTTTCTGCCACAAGTGTGTCACCGGTGCTCGTATCTTTCAAACCGACGCCCGCTGCAATATCACCGGCATATACCGTTGAAATTTCTTCACGGGAGTTTGCGTGCATTTGAAGAATACGGCCGACGCGCTCACGTTTATCTTTCGTGGAGTTTTTGACGTACGACCCGGAACTGAGTGTACCAGAATATACGCGGAAGAAAGTCAGCTTACCGACATAAGGGTCTGTGGCCACTTTGAAGGCCAGTGCAGAGAACTTCCCGTTGTCGTCTGCCGGCCGCTCTTCCTCTTCTTCCGAATCCGGATATTTACCTTTAATAGCAGGAACATCCAATGGAGATGGAAGATAGTCGAGAACAGCGTCGATCATAAGCTGAACGCCTTTGTTTTTAAAGGCAGAACCACAAAGTACTGGATAAAACTCAACGTTCAGCGTTCCTTTACGGATTGCCAGTTTGAGTTCTTCATTTGTGATTTCTTCTTCTTCAAGGTATTTCATCATAAGATCTTCATCGAGTTCTGATACAGCTTCCACCAGCTTCTGGCGGTACTCCTGAGCCTGTGCCTGATACTCTTCCGGAATTTCACGTGCTTCCGCACGGGTTCCGAGATCATCAAGGTAGTAGTAAGCCTGCATTTCGATAAGATCAATAATTCCTTCAAAATCATCCTCAGCACCGATCGGAAGCTGGATTGCCTGAGCATTCGCGCCGAGACGCTCTGTCAGTGTGCTTAAGGAATAAACAAAATCCGCGCCTACCTTGTCCATTTTGTTAACGAAAACAATACGTGGAACATGGTAGGTAGTTGCCTGGCGCCATACAGTTTCTGTCTGCGGCTCCACGCCGGACTGCGCATCCAATACAGCAACAGCTCCGTCAAGCACACGCAGGGAACGCTCTACCTCTACGGTAAAGTCTACGTGACCCGGAGTGTCGATGATATTGATACGGTGGTTTTTCCATTGGGCTGTCGTCGCAGCGGAGGTGATAGTAATACCACGCTCTTGTTCCTGCGACATCCAGTCCATTTGAGAAGCACCTTCATGGGTTTCACCAATTTTATGGATACGACCCGTGTAATAAAGGATACGCTCTGTTGCTGTCGTTTTACCAGCATCAATGTGAGCCATGATTCCAATATTACGGGTTTTTTCCAAGGAGAATTCACGTGCCATGGACTTTCTTTCTCCTTCCATTCATCAAAGTAGTATTTTCCGCGGTAGTGCTTACCAGCGGTAGTGAGCAAACGCTTTGTTTGCTTCAGCCATACGATGAGTATCTTCACGACGCTTAACAGCAGATCCTGTGTTGTTGGAAGCATCAAGAATTTCATTTGCAAGACGCTCTTCCATGGTTTTTTCTCCACGAAGACGAGCGTAGCTCACGATCCAACGAAGTGCCAGAGTCGTACGACGGTCTGGTTTAACTTCAATTGGAACCTGATAGTTAGCTCCCCCTACACGGCGGGCTTTTACTTCCAATACAGGCATAACGTTTTTCATAGCCTGATCAAAAACTTCCATCGGCTCCTGACCGGAACGCTCCTGCACGAGGTTAAATGCTCTGTATAGGATATTTTGCGCTTTTCCTTTTTTACCATCATTCATTACACGGTTGATCATGCGTGTAACAAGCTTGGAGTTATAAATAGGATCAGGCAGAACATCACGGCGTGGTGCTGGTCCTTTACGAGACATAAATCCTCCTCCTTTCTTTATATTATGAACGAGCTGTTATTATTTCTTTTTCTTCCCGCGCTTGGTTCCGTATTTGGAACGGCTTTGCATACGGTTTTGTACACCGGCAGTATCAAGAGCACCACGAACAACGTGATAACGCACACCAGGAAGGTCCTTAACACGGCCTCCACGGATCAATACTACGCTGTGCTCCTGGAGATTGTGACCAATACCAGGAATGTATGCTGTAACCTCGATTTGGTTAGTCAGGCGCACACGTGCGTACTTACGAAGAGCCGAGTTTGGTTTCTTCGGGGTAAGTGTGCCTACACGAGTACATACACCACGTTTCTGCGGAGCATTTTGATCTGTTGGGACTTTACGCAAGCTATTGTAACCTCGGTTCAACGCCGGAGAGTCAGTCTTTTTAGTCTTCATCTGACGGCCTTTACGAACCAGCTGATTAATAGTTGGCATAGTTGTTTTCCTCCTTTCCGACTAAGTTATTTCAAGACCACCGTTCCAGGTGGTTCATTGATAAGCAAAATGAAAGTTTTTGCCGATGAGATCCGAAATCCCACCAGCAAAAACTCGTTATTGCTTTTTTAAAGCGATCGTAGCCGCTCCTACATCAATTCCGCAAGCTTTTCCAAGTTTTTTCATCGAATCGACAAACTGGATGGAAACACTGCTTTCATTTGCAGCTTTAAGAATACGCTGCTGAATTTCTACAGCGGCATCTTCTGCCACAATGATTTCGGAAGCTGTGCCATGTTCAATCGCTTTAAGCGTTTGTTTAGTTCCAATTAAAACTTCGTCAGCCTGTGTTACTTTTTCATAAGACATCATTCATCCTCCAAAGCACAGGAGCTTAACGCACCTTAGATAGCATATCACCGCGTTTTTGCGATGTCAACACTATTTCATTCCGACGAATATACTTCTTCGCCCGATTCCTGCATTTCCTGAACAGCTTCTTCCGGGAGAACCTGTTCGAGGCTGCGGTAACGCTGCATGCCTGTACCGGCCGGAACCAGTTTCCCGATAATAACGTTTTCTTTCAGACCTAAAAGCTCGTCGCGTTTGCCGCGAATGGCTGCGTCCGTAAGAATTCTTGTCGTTTCCTGGAACGAAGCGGCCGAAAGGAAGGAGTCTGTTTCAAGCGACGCTTTCGTAATACCAAGAATGACCGGCTGACCGACGGCTGGCTGATGGTGTTTTTGAAGTGCTTCACGGTTTGCTTTTTCAAACGCATGCACTTCCACCAGACTGCCAGGCAGAGCATCTGTATTACCGGAATCAGTAATCCGGATTTTACGGAACATTTGACGAACCATTACTTCAATGTGCTTGTCGCCAATTTCAACGCCCTGCATGCTGTATACCTTCTGAACTTCTTTCAGAAGATACTGCTGTACCTGGTCGAGCCCGGTTACTTTCAACAGTTCTTTCGGATCGATCGAACCTTCAGTAAGAGCCTGGCCGACTTCCACCTGATCTCCTACTCCTATGCGGAGACGGGCACCATAAGGAGTTGTATAGGAGCGGCTTTCAAGCGCGCCCTGCACCGTAACTTCTTTTTTATCCGTCAGATCTTTCACATCGACAATTTCGCCGGAGAGTTCAGAAATGACAGCCTGACCTTTCGGATTACGGGCTTCAACAAGCTCCTGGATACGAGGAAGACCCTGGGTAATGTCATCCCCGGCTACCCCGCCTGTGTGGAACGTACGCATTGTAAGCTGCGTGCCCGGTTCACCGATAGACTGGGCAGCAATGATTCCTACTGCTTCGCCCACTTCAACGTCGGCTCCTGTAGCAAGGTTACGGCCGTAGCATTTTTTGCAGACGCCGTGATGCGTATCGCACGTAAAGACAGAGCGGATAACGACTTTTTCGACGCCGGCTTCTTCAATAATACGGGCCGAATCCTCATTCAGAAGCTCGCCTTTTTGAGCCAGTACTTCGTTCGTTTCAGGATGACGCACTGTTTCAAAGGCTACACGGCCGATGAGGCGGTCCTGAAGTTTTTCAATGATTTCGTTACCTTCACGAAGCGTTGCTACCGCAAGTCCGCGGTCGGTGCCACAGTCATCCTCACGGATGATAACGTCCTGGGCCACGTCCACAAGACGACGGGTCAGATAACCCGAGTCGGCAGTTTTAAGCGCTGTGTCGGCAAGACCTTTACGCGCACCGTGCGTGGAAATAAAGTATTCAAGTACAGTAAGTCCTTCACGGAAACTTGATTTAATCGGAAGCTCGATGATTCGTCCGGATGGATTGGCCATCAGTCCGCGCATACCTGCAAGCTGGGTAAAGTTCGATGCGTTACCACGGGCACCGGAGTCACTCATCATAAAGATAGGGTTTCTTATATCAAGCGTACCCATAAGTTTTTCCTGAATGACGTCTTTGGCGCTGCCCCAAATACTGATGATTTTATCGTAGCGCTCTTCTTCGGTAATCAAACCGCGTCGGAACTGTTTCATCACCCGCGAAACCTGTTCCTCGGAATCCGTCAGCACGTCCTGCTTATCCGGAAGTACAACAATATCCGAAATACCAACAGTAATACCTGCTTTTGTAGAGTAATGGAAGCCAAGATCCTTCATACGGTCAAGCATTTTCGACGTTTCGATGATCTGGAAGTTCTTAAATACCGCTGCGATGATATCCCCCAGGAAGCCTTTTTTAAATGGCTGTATGAGTTCGCGGTTTTTAAATTCTTCTTTTACATCTGTCGTGCTCGGTACTACATATTTTTCCGGGAGCTCCTGTTCAAGGTTTAATGCTGTCGGCTCGTTCACGTAAGGGAACGATGTCGGCAGAATTTCATTGAAAATGAGCTTTCCTGGTGTCGTTAAGACGAGCTTGCTCATCTCTTCTTCACTGAAATTCGTTTTATTTAACGCACGGACAGGCAGAGCAATCCGGGTATGCAGATGCACATAGCCGTTTTGATAGGCAGTGAGCACTTCTTTTATATCGTTAAAGGTAGAACCTTCACCCATCGCATTTTCACGCTCAAGTGTCAGGTAATAGTTTCCAAGCACCATGTCCTGGGAAGGTGTAACAACCGGCTTGCCATCCTTAGGGTTCAGGATGTTCTGCGCTGCAAGCATGAGCACCCGGGCTTCTGCCTGCGCTTCTGCCGAAAGCGGCACGTGTACAGCCATCTGGTCTCCGTCAAAGTCGGCGTTATACGCTGTACATACGAGCGGGTGAAGCTTGATGGCGCGCCCTTCGACCAGCGTCGGTTCAAACGCCTGAATACCAAGGCGGTGAAGCGTTGGAGCACGGTTTAAAAGAACCGGATGTTCGCGGATAACGTCTTCAAGCACATCCCACACTTCCGGATGCACGCGTTCTACTTTCCGCTTTGCGCTCTTAATGTTGTGTGCCAGACTCCGGTTCACGAGTTCTTTCATTACAAACGGCTTGAAGAGCTCAAGAGCCATTTCTTTAGGAAGCCCGCACTGATACATTTTCAGGCTTGGCCCGACCACGATAACAGAACGACCAGAATAGTCAACACGTTTACCGAGAAGGTTCTGACGGAAACGTCCCTGCTTCCCTTTAAGCATGTGAGAAAGAGATTTTAGCGGACGATTTCCGGGACCGGTAACTGGACGGCCGCGGCGCCCGTTGTCGATCAGGGCGTCGACAGCTTCCTGAAGCATCCGTTTTTCGTTTTGTACGATGATGCTCGGTGCTCCCAGATCAAGAAGACGCTTCAAACGATTGTTCCGGTTAATCACACGACGGTACAGATCGTTCAGATCAGAGGTTGCAAACCGGCCGCCATCAAGCTGAACCATTGGACGGATTTCCGGAGGAACAACCGGGAGCACGTCGAGAATCATCCATGCTGGATGGTTGCCAGAGTGACGGAACGCTTCAAGTACTTCCAGACGCTTGATCGCACGAGTGCGGCGCTGTCCCTGTGCTGTTTCGAGTTCACCTTTTAGGCCATGCACTTCTTTTTCAAGATCAATATCCTGAAGAAGCTTGCGGATGGCTTCTGCACCCATTTGAGCAGAGAAGGTTTTGCCGTACTTATCGTAATATGCACGGTACTCTCGTTCGGAAAGCAGCTGCTTGTATTCAAGCGGCGTCTCCCCTGGCTCCGTTACTGTATAAGAAGCAAAATAAATAACTTCTTCGAGCGAGCGCGGGGACATATCAAGAACAAGTCCCATACGGCTCGGAATACCTTTAAAGTACCAAATATGAGATACCGGAGCTGCAAGCTCGATGTGGCCCATGCGTTCCCGGCGCACTTTCGAACGGGTAACTTCCACTCCGCATCTGTCACAGACTACGCCTTTATAGCGAATACGCTTGTATTTGCCGCAGTGGCATTCCCAGTCTTTTGTCGGACCAAAAATACGTTCGCAGAACAGCCCGTCTTTTTCCGGTTTTAACGTCCGGTAATTGATCGTTTCTGGCTTCTTCACTTCGCCGTGTGTCCAGGAACGAATTTTTTCCGGAGAGGCAAGTCCAATTTTCATATATTCAAAGTTATTGACGTCTATCAAGAGGTCGACCTCCCTTTCGATCTATAAAGGTGGCATGGCTGAAAGAGGGACAAGAGGTGCCTACAAAAGCTGATAAGCTTTTAATTAGACACCCCGTGTTCTCCATTTTACCGATGAGACCTTATGCGTTTTCCGAGGACTCGAGTCTAAGATTCAAGTTATCTCCGGGTTGTTCATCTTCATCATCGAGTTCTTTCATCTCGATTTCCTCTTCATTGCTCGAAAGCATTTTCACGTCCATCCCAAGGCTTTGAAGCTCTTTAATCAGAACTTTAAACGACTCGGGAACGCCAGGTTCCGGCACATTTTCCCCTTTAACAATCGCTTCGTACGTCTTCACACGACCCACAACGTCGTCGGATTTCACTGTAAGAATTTCCTGCAGCGTATAAGCTGCACCATACGCTTCAAGAGCCCATACTTCCATTTCCCCGAAACGCTGGCCGCCGAACTGGGCTTTACCACCAAGCGGCTGCTGGGTAACGAGGGAGTAAGGTCCGGTTGAACGGGCGTGAAGCTTGTCGTCAACCATGTGGGCAAGCTTGATCATATACATGACCCCGACCGAAATACGGTTGTCAAAGGTTTCCCCTGTACGCCCGTCATACAATACGGTTTTTCCGTCCCGGGCGAGACCGGCTTCCTGAATGGTTTCCCACACGTCTTCTTCACGGGCACCGTCAAATACCGGTGTCGCCATGTGAAGGTTCAGGGAACGGGCCGCCATGCCGAGGTGCATTTCAAGAACCTGTCCGATGTTCATACGAGAAGGCACCCCGAGAGGGTTCAGCATGAGATCAATCGGTGTTCCGTCCGGCAGGTAAGGCATATCTTCCTCTGGAAGAATACGCGAAATAACACCTTTGTTTCCGTGACGGCCGGCCATTTTATCCCCTTCGTGAATCTTACGCTTCTGCACGAGGTACACCCGGACAAGCTGATTCACTCCTGGCGGAAGTTCATCTCCGTCTTCACGGTTAAAGATTTTTACGTCGAGTACAATACCGTCTGCCCCGTGGGGAACACGAAGCGAAGTATCCCGTACTTCACGGGCTTTTTCCCCAAAGATCGCGTGAAGCAGACGTTCCTCTGCTGAAAGCTCTGTCATGCCTTTTGGCGTTACTTTCCCAACAAGAATGTCGCCATCCTTCACTTCCGCACCGACACGGATAATACCGCGGTCATCCAGATCCTTCAGCGCTTCTTCGCCGACGTTTGGAATGTCACGGGTGATTTCTTCCGGTCCGAGCTTAGTATCGCGGGCTTCTGACTCGTATTCATCGACGTGAATGGAAGTATAAACGTCGTCTTTTACTACACGTTCACTCAGGATAACGGCGTCCTCATAGTTATAGCCGTCCCACGTCATAAAGGCGGTTAATACGTTACGGCCCAATGCCATTTCCCCATTGTCCATCGACGGACCGTCTGCAAGTACTTCGCCTTTTTCTATACGATCCCCGTCTTTTACGATCGGACGCTGGTTGTAGCTTGTTCCCTGGTTAGAACGGACGTATTTCATCATACGGTATTTGTCGATATCAGTTTCGACTTCTTTTCCATCCACATTTTCAATGCGGCGGATCCAGATTTCACGTGCGGACGCCCGCTCAACCACGCCTTTGTGACGTGCGATAATGGCAGCGCCTGAATCTTTTGCTGAAACATATTCCATGCCGGTACCTACAAGAGGCGCTTCCGGTTCAAGAAGCGGTACTGCCTGACGCTGCATGTTCGCACCCATCAATGCCCGGTTGGAGTCATCGTTTTCAAGGAACGGAATGCACGCTGTCGCAGCAGAAACTGCCTGCTTTGGCGATACGTCCATATAGTCAATTTTTTCTTTTGGAACGATCGTGTTATCCCCGCGGAAACGGGCAATAACTTCATCGTCGGCAAACGTGCCATCTTCAGCAAGTGAAGCGTTCGCCTGGGCGACTACGTAGTTGTCTTCTTCATCGGCAGTCAGGTAGTCACACTGTTCGGTGACCACTCCCGTATCCGGATCTACACGACGGTAGGCAGTTTCGATGAAGCCGAATTTGTTTACCTTGGCGTAGCTTGATAAGGAGTTAATCAAACCGATGTTCGGACCTTCCGGCGTTTCGATCGGACACATACGCCCGTAGTGGGAATAGTGCACGTCACGAACTTCAAAGCCGGCACGTTCACGGGTAAGACCGCCCGGTCCAAGCGCTGACAGACGGCGTTTGTGTGTCAACTCAGCCAGAGGATTTGTCTGGTCCATAAACTGGGAAAGCTGCGAGCTTCCGAAAAACTCTTTAATGGAAGCAATTACCGGGCGGATATTGATAAGCGCCTGCGGCGTAATGGAGCTTGGATCCTGAATGGACATACGCTCACGTACGACACGTTCCATACGGGAAAGCCCGATACGGAATTGATTTTGAAGCAGCTCCCCGACAGAACGGAGACGACGGTTGCCCAGATGGTCGATATCATCTGTCCGGCCGACACCGTGAAGAAGATTGAAGAAATAGTTAACCGAAGCAATCATGTCTTCAGGAGTAATATTCTTCGTATCATTATCAATATTTCCGTTACTGATTACGTTAATTTCACGGTCTTCGCCTTGACCGTCATCTGCATAAATCTTAATAGACTGTACGTCCAAATCTGCATCTTCCACCACTCCACCGGAAACGGTGTACCGTTTAAATCCAAGATTGTTTTCCAGGTACGGCATCAGACGGTCCAATGTCCGGCGGTCGAGCATCGTACCCGCTTCAACAATGACCTCTCCCGTTTCTGGATCAGCAAGCGTTTCTGCTAAACGCTGGTTGAATAAACGATTCTGGATATGAAGTTTTTTATTCATTTTATAACGCCCGACGTTTGCGAGATCGTACCGCTTCGGATCAAAGAAGCGCGTGTTTAATAAGCTCTTAGCGCTGTCCACCGTTGGCGGTTCTCCAGGGCGGAGACGTTCATAAATTTCGAGAAGGGCTTTTTCACTGCCTTCTGTGTTATCCTTTTCGAGCGTATTTCGCAGGTACTGGTCTTCACCCAGAAGATCGATAATCTCCTGATCCGAGCCAAACCCAAGCGCACGAAGGAGCACGGTAACCGGAATTTTCCGCGTGCGGTCAATACGAACGTGAACGACGTCTTTTGCGTCTGTTTCAAGCTCGAGCCATGCACCGCGGTTTGGAATAACGGTTGCAGTGTGGCCGCGCTTGCCGTTTTTGTCCACTTTATTATTAAAATATACGCTTGGTGAACGTACGAGCTGGGATACGATAACACGCTCAGCACCGTTTATCACAAAAGTACCTGTGTCGGTCATAAGCGGGAAATCACCCATAAATACTTCCTGCTCTTTTACTTCGCCGGTCTCTTTGTTCATCAGGCGAACCTTGACCCGGAGCGGTGCAGAATATGTGGCATCGCGTTCTTTTGATTCATCAATCGGATATTTAGGCTCCCCTAAATTGTAATCGATGAATTCAAGCACCAAGTTTCCGGTAAAATCTTCAATCGGCGAAATGTCCTGGAACATTTCGCGAATACCTTCATCTAGAAACCATTGATAAGAAGCCGTCTGAATCTCAATGAGGTTTGGAAGGTCCAATACTTCATTGATTCGGGCATAGCTTCTCCGCTGGCGGTGACGTCCAAATTGAATAAGTTGACTTGACAACAGATTCACCCCTCAAATCTCGCATGATATCCGCCCGTTTTAAAAACAAGCGTTTTTCCAAGGCAATTATCGGTAATATAGCTAAATAGTGATAAATGCAGAGACGCGTCGTCATGTAGACGGACGGCTCTTTCTGTTCTGATAAAAACGCCTGCGTATCAGAACACAGAGAACAGCCCGCGCACACTTCGTCGTTAAAAAAGCTTCACAAACCGAATAGCCAGTTTGAGAACGCTGATCGCTTCTCCCTGACTTATGTTGATTATCTTAAATGGAATTGTTTTTCCTAATACTTATTACGATCGATTCTCCCATTTCTCATTCGAGTGTGTTAGAATAAGAAGGAATCAAAAGCACAAACGTTCTCGTTGTAGTGGATAAGCTTGCTGTAACCGTAATTCAGCCCAGCCGTGAAGTGGCAAATAGAAAAGAAATGGATGATACTTCTTACGGTATCACCTGATTTAATAAGTAGAATATCACATGTAGTTTGGCGCGTATGGATACTTATACGCATTAAATTATAATACCATATCAAAACAGCACCGTCAACTTCTGATGGTGCTGTTTTATTTATTTACGTGCCCGAAAAATATAATAGCCTTTATTCTTTTTCACATTTTTCACGACCGGAAAAAGCTCATTAAGCTTTTCCTTCGCTGAAGGGGCGCCCTGCTTTTTTTGAATGACAATCCAGCATTCGCCCCCCGGCTTTAGTGCTCCATAAGCTTCTTCGAACAGCCGGTGTACTACTTTCTTTCCGGCCCTGATGGGTGGGTTTGTTAAAACTGCTGCCGCTCCGCCTTTATAGGCGCTAAACAAATCACTCTCCGCCGCCTCTGCGTTATCCAGCTGGTACCGCTGGATATTTTTCTTTGCCAGCTCCACGGCGCGCTGATTGATATCAAAAAGCAGAACGCTTCGGGTGGTTTCTTTGGCGAGAGTAACTCCTACTACGCCGTAACCACAGCCAACATCTACGATGTCCCCGTCTACCTCCGGCCATTCAAAGGTTTCAAGCAGGGTCTCCGTACCAAAATCCACCGTTTGTTTCGAGAAGACTCCGCTGTCTGTAATAAATGACCAGTCTTTTCCCCTAAGCTCTGCATGAATGACTTTCTCGTTGCTCGCCGCGCTTGGATTTGCATGAAAATATTGTTCACCGCTCATAGCATCGCTCCGTTCTAATTATTGGAATATTATCATAGCAGGGCCAGACAGTTTATTGCAACAAAAAACTCACCCGCACAGATGCGGATGAGTTTTATACGAAACTTACTTCAATTCGATAGAAGCGCCTGCTTCTTCGAGTTGACCTTTCATTTCTTCAGCGTCTTCTTTAGATACGCCTTCTTTCAACGTGTCAGGAGCTCCGTCTACCAATGCTTTAGCTTCTTTCAAGCCGAGGCCGGTAATTTCGCGGACAACTTTGATGACGTTGATTTTAGAAGAACCAGCGCTTTCGAGTACTACGTCGAATTCTGTTTGCTCTTCCTCAACGACTTCACCGCCGCCACCGCCAGCTGCTACTGGTGCAGCTGCTGTTACGCCGAATTCTTCTTCAATTGCTTTTACTAATTCGTTCAGTTCCAGAACGGACATTTCCTTAATCGCATCAATCATTTCTTGATTACTCATGGATAATCCTCCTCTTAATATTAATATTTAAGCCGATTTAAACGCCGGTTGGTTAGGCGCTCTCTTCTTCTTCTTTTTGCTCTGCCACTGCTTTTGTAGCCAGTGCGAAGTTACGGATTGGCGCCTGCATAACGCTAAGCAGCATAGCCACAAGTCCATCGTGGGATGGAAGGCTTGCCAATTCCTTGATCTGCTCCTGGGAAACAACGCTGCCTTCAATGACACCTGTTTTGATTTCCAGTGCTTCGTGATCTTTAGCGAAGTTGTACAACACTTTCGCAGGTGCTACTGCGTCTTCTTTGCTTGTCGCAATGGCTGTAGGACCTACCAGGTAATCGTTCAACTCGTCCTTCAGATTCACATCTTCTGCTGCACGACGCGCCATTGTATTTTTATATACTTTGAAGTCAACGTCTGCTTCACGAAGCTGCGCACGCAATTCTGTGATTTCCGATACGTCCAGACCACGATAATCCACCAGTACGGTCGATACGCTGTCTTTCAGCTTAGCCGCGATTTCATCAACAACCGCCTGCTTTTGTTCGATTACTTTGCTCATCCGTTCCACCTCCTGCCATTCTTTATTGTTTGCCGCCTGCAACCGCAGACACAAAAAATCTTCCTGTCCAATTAGCAGACACGAAGACACTACTCCCGTAAAACGCATTAAAACGTTCAATGTATAGGAATGGTACCTCGGCAGGACGTTTAAGTGCTTTGCACCCCTGCTGTCTGCGGCAACAATATAAAATTGTTGGCTGATCCGTCATTTAGTATAAATGGAAGCAGCACCCGGGTCAAGAGCTTTTTCAAGATCGCCCGGGAGCTGCCGGCAAACAAAGTATTACGGTTTAATTTATGCGAATTTCAACGACGAAGTGCTTACTTTTACGCCAGGACCCATGGAAGTCGTTACAGCAACGCCTCTCATGTACGTTCCTTTAGCAGCTGCCGGCTTTGCTTTTTGAAGCGCTTCGGCAACCGTGTTGAAGTTTTCCACCAGGCTTGCAGTATCAAAGGATACTTTGCCGATTGGCGCATGGATGTTACCGGACTTATCGACACGGTATTCCACTTTACCTGCTTTAATTTCTTCAACAGCTTTTGTAACATCCATTGTAACCGTACCAGTTTTCGGGTTAGGCATAAGGCCTTTCGGTCCGAGGGTACGGCCCAATTTCCCTACCTGGGCCATCATGTCAGGAGTGGCTACTACTGCATCAAAGTCAAACCAGCCTTGCTGCACGCGGTTCACCAGATCTTCTTCTCCTACATAATCAGCGCCGGCTGCTTCTGCTTCCTGAGCTTTTTCGCCTTTAGCAAAAACAAGCACGCGCTGGCTTTTTCCTGTTCCGTTTGGAAGTACAATCGCGCCACGGATCTGCTGATCGTTTTTACGCGGATCAATTCCAAGACGAAACGCCACTTCTACCGTTGCATCAAAGTTTACGATCGATGTTTTCTTCGCAAGCTCAATCGCCTCTTCAGCATTGTACTGCTGCTCCTGGTCGATGAGCTGCGCCGCCTCGCGGTATTTTTTACCTCTTTTAGGCATTGTTTTTCCTCCTTGTTGTGGTTTAACGGTAAGACCTCCCACTAGTAAAGGTTGCGAGCCGTCCCTTCGGCAAAAGCGTCAGAGGCGTCCACACAACCTTCAGCAAGGCAAATCTTTCAATTAGTCTTCAACGTTTAAGCCCATGCTGCGGGCTGTTCCTTCAACCATACGCATTGCTGAATCAACGTCAGATGCGTTCAAATCCTGCATTTTCGTTTCAGCAATTTCACGAACCTGATCCCGGGTTACTGAACCGACCTTGTTACGGTTAGGCTCACCGGAACCGCCTTTGACTCCAGCTGCTTCTTTAAGAAGTACAGGAGCTGGCGGAGTTTTCGTAATAAAAGTGAACGAACGGTCTTCATAGACACTGATTTCTACAGGAATGATTGTCCCTGTCTGCTCCTGTGTACGAGCGTTAAATTCTTTACAGAATCCCATGATATTCACACCGGCTTGACCAAGCGCTGGGCCTACCGGTGGTGCCGGGTTCGCTTTACCAGCCGGAATTTGAAGTTTAACAACCTTCTCGACTCTTTTAGCCACGCGACACACCTCCTTCGTCCGTGATGTGGTAGCCGGATACAATGTATCCTCCCACTCATTCTAAAACACCATGTGCTTTAGGCTGTGATATCTTTCAATACCAAACAGGATGATTTTATCACCTGCAGCCAAAATAAGCAACAGCTAATTCAAGAGTGGGCGAAAACAATAAGCCGGCTCTAGATTTTTTCTACCTGAGTAAACTCCAGTTCAACCGGGGTTTCGCGGCCAAACATGTTTACATAAACTTTGACCTTCTGCTTTTCTGCATTAATTTCTTCGACCGTGCCGGTGAAATCAGCAAACGGCCCTTCGGTAACCTTCACTGCTTCTTTAAGCTCAAAATCAACCTCTGCCTTTGGTTCCTTCTCGCCCATCTGACCGAGAATAGCATCCACTTCGTCCGGCAGCAGCGGCGTTGGCTTCGACCCAGCTCCTGTCGAACCGATAAACCCGGTTACTCCGGGCGTATTGCGGACTACGTACCAGGAGTCATCTGTCATTACCATTTCAACAATGACATATCCCGGGAAAACCTTTTTGGAGACTGTTTTGCTCTTCCCATTTTTGGTTTCCGTTTCTTCTTCCACAGGTACCAGTACACGGAAAATCTTATCCGTCATCCCCATGGACTCCACCCGTTTTTCCAGGTTTGTTTTTACTTTGTTTTCATAGCCCGAATAAGTATGGACTACATACCAGCTTTTTTCCATATCTAGAGTGGGAGCTAAGTCCCTTCCCTCCTTTATTCCAAACGTTCAACCATTACTACTCTAAAAATACACGAACAAGCTCAGAAAGCCCTAAATCGATAACGGAAAAATAGATCACAAAAAAGATGATAGTCAGTACCGTGACAATCGTATATTTCGTTAGCTCTTTGCGTGTCGGCCATGTAACACGCTTCATTTCCTGCCCTACTTCTTTGAGAAAGCGGATAGGGCTTTTTTTCGTACCCCCAGCCATGCAGCCACCTCCATCAACCGGTGTTTACGGTTATAGAATTATTAATATAAGGTCTCGTACGAACAAAGTATCTGCATCTTTTTCTGCATCGAATGTACCACCAGGCTTCTTTGCCCTGCTTGTTTTCAACCATTAAAAAAACAGCCGCTCCTAAGGGCTCTGCGGTCTGTTTGCTTTAGGTGCACATATATTTCTACCAATATCAATCATAAACAACTTCCCCACTATAATCAAGAAGAAATTGAAGTGCATATAAAAACCGGCGCTCGCGGTAAGCGCCGGTCCCTTCATAATTATTAGTTAGCTGACTGCGTTGGTGCTTTCTTTTTTCCCGGTTTGAACGCTCTGGTAGCGTCCACTGCTTCTTTCCAGCCTTCGTACAGTTCTGTTCTCGTATCTTCATTAATCTGCGGGTCAAATTGTTTCTCTTTTTTCCATTGCTTTTTTACTTCTTCTTTGCTGCTCCAGAAGCCAGTAGCGATCCCCGCTAAATATGCTGCTCCCATCGCAGTTGTTTCAATAACAGCCGGGCGCTCTACGGGCACTCCGACAATATCACTTTGGAACTGCATCAAGAAATCATTTGAAACAGCGCCGCCGTCAACACGGAGAGATTTCACTTCAATACCAGAGTCTGTTTCCATTGCGCCGAGAACATCTTTTGTCTGATACGCAAGCGACTCGAGGGTTGCTCTTACGAAATGCTCTTTTTCCGTTCCGCGGCTGAGTCCGAAAATAGCTCCGCGCGCTTCACTGTCCCAATAAGGAGCACCGAGTCCTACAAATGCCGGTACAAAGTATACACCGTTCGTATCATCGACGCGCTCGGCATATTTCTGGCTGTCCGGAGAGTTAGTAAACATCCGAAGACCATCCCGCAGCCACTGAATAGCCGATCCGGCTACGAAAATACTTCCTTCAAGAGCGTATTCAACTTTACCATCAATTCCCCAAGCAATAGTAGTCAGCAATCCATTATTTGAAGGCACTGGCTTATCCCCCGTATGCATCAGCATAAAGCAGCCGGTGCCATACGTGTTCTTTGCCATACCTTTTTCAAAGCATGCCTGGCCAAACAGGGCAGCGTGCTGGTCTCCTGCTACGCCGGCAATAGGAACTTCCTGACCAAAGAAGTGGTAGTCCACTGTATTGGCATACACTTCGGAAGAAGAACGTACTTCCGGCAGCATGCTCTTCGGCACTCCCAGAACATCAAGCAGTTCGTCGTCCCACTGCAGATCATAAATATTGTACATAAGCGTCCGGCCGGCATTGGTATAGTCCGTGACATGCGCTTTTCCTCCGGACAGCTTCCAGATGAGCCACGTATCGATTGTTCCAAATAGAAGATCTCCGTTATCCGCTTTTTCCCGGGCACCGTCCACGTTATCGAGAATCCATTTTACTTTTGTTCCTGAAAAATAAGCATCAATCAGGAGACCGGTCTTGTTTCGGAACATTTCCCCGTAGCCCTGCTCATTCAGCTCGTTGCAGATGTCCATCGTCTGCCGCGACTGCCATACAATTGCATTATAGACAGGGCGTCCGGTGTGTTTATCCCATACAACCGCTGTTTCACGCTGGTTCGTGATCCCAATCGCGTTAATCTCTTCAGCCTGAATATTGTTTTCACCAAGCACCTCTGCGAGTACTGCGAGGACAGAAGTCCAGATTTCCTGGGCGTTATGTTCCACCCAGCCGGATTTTGGGAAGTATTGCTTGAATTCTCTCTGCGCGGTGCCTACAATTTCTCCTTCTTTGTTAAAAATAATGGCACGCGAGCTTGTGGTTCCCTGGTCGATTGCTAAAATGTATTTCTTCTCCATCCGCCTCATCTCCTCTTTCGTATATAAATTGTATTAGTTTTTAACTTCAGGGTTGGACATGACTGTTTTCTCAGAACGTTTGCCCATATAGTACAGGCTTCCAAGGAAAACTGCTACGATGACCGAGTAAATCATTAATGCCACAGCGCCTTCTCCTAAGAAGAACGACCGGTAAACCATTGCACCAAACACACCGCCCGCAGCCGGAGCAACTACAGGGATCCAGGCGTAGGACCAGTTGGAATCTCTTTTACCCGGAATCGGCAGCAAAGCGTGCGCAATACGCGGGCCAAGGTCACGGGCAGGGTTGATAGCATATCCTGTCGTACCCCCGAGTGAAAGACCGATCGCTACGATTAGAAAGCCGACAATTAACGGGTTCAATCCTTCAGTAAACTGGTTGGCACCAATTCCCAAAATACCGCCGACAAGGACGGCTGTGCCGATGAATTCACTTAAGAAGTTATTAAACCTATTTGGAAGAGCCGGATCGGTCGAAAATACCCCGAGCTTTGTATTCGGGTCATCTGTTTCTTTCCAGTGACCGAGAAAGTGAAGATAAACTACTACGCCGCCTAGTGCAGCACCAATTAATTGAGCAATAATATAGCCTGGAACCTGGGCCCATGCGAATTCCCCAACAGAAGCAAGACCGAGCGTTACAGCCGGGTTAATATGCGCTCCGGAGAACTGGCCTACTGCGTAAACTGCCATTGCCACCGCAAACCCCCACCCAAGTGCTACAACAATCCAGCCTCCGCCCTGAGCTTTTGATTTGTTCAGGCTGATATTGGCAACTACGCCGCCGCCAAAGATAATAAGAATCATCGTACCGATAAGCTCTGCTAAATAAACAGACATTTCTTCTTCCTCCTTTTTTTATTAAAGCTTACTTATCGTCATAACGTTAGGCGGTTCGTCTTATTATTTGTTGCGGCGCCGCAAGACCCAGACCTTTAATCCCGGTTATTTTCCAGAAAAACGCTTTCATAATAATGAATAAAAATTAGCATGAACAACCGGAAATAACCGGGTGAGCCTAGAAAAAGCCGCACACGTATCCCAATGGAATGACTGGTGTGCGGCTTTCATATACTCAACCTAACGTATTAACTTAAATAAAGCTTACCACTACGAGAAAACGCTGTCAATAACTTGTCACATAATTATTTTTGATTTTTCTGAAATCAAAAAGCCTACAAACCCCGTCTTTCAAGAGATTAACGCATTCCACTCTTCACAATTTTCAAGTTTCCGCTTGATTCTCTGAAGCGCATTATCGATTGATTTATTTCTTCTGCCGAGCAGTCCGGACATTTCCTGATAGGAACGGCCATCGATGTACAGCTGCAGCACCTGCTGTTCGAGTTCACTCAGTACATTGCCAATTTTCGTTTCCATATCCTCCTGCTTCTCCCTGATAATCAGCAGATCCTCCGGACTTTTGGCGTGGGTCTCTACTAAAATATCGAGCAGCGGCCGTTCCGAGTCTTCCTCATACACTGGTTTATCCAATGAAATATATGAGTTCAGCGGCGAATGCTTCTGCCTCGTCGCCGTCTTTATAGCTGTAATGATCTGCCTCGTAATACACAACTCAGCAAAGGCACGGAATGAGGATAGTTTGTCTCCCCGGAAATCTCGTACAGCTTTGTACAGCCCTATCATTCCTTCTTGTATAATATCTTCATAATCTCCCCCGATGAGAAAATACGATCGCGATTTCGCCCGCACCAGATGCCGGTATTTCTCAATCAGTCGTTCTAACGCCTGGTTATCGCCTGCACGTGCAAATTCAATCAATATTTCATCTTCGGTTCGGGTAGTTTGACGTTGTTCCGGTTTCTTGAGGTCTGTACTCAATACAATCCCTCCGCCCATGCGCGTAGTAGTGTAAATATAGCAATCATTATATCGGAGTGTTCATAAGAGCGTCAACTGCCTACAGATCCCTTTTGCGCCATTTGTCGAAAATTTCTGCCATTTCTTCCGTTATAGGAAGAGTAGTCTTATGAATTGCTTTTTTTTGATTTGCAAGCTGTTCTTCAATGCCTTTTTCAACAAGCTTTGCTTCATGCCGGAGCTCCCGGGCTGATTTTCTTAATGCCCCGCTCCCAAACGTCATTGACTGTTCGGCATAATCAGAGGTGGCGACGTGTACTCTTGTTTCCACATTTTTTAACTCTCCAACTAATTTTTCGATGCGCTCATCAGCTGTCTCGTGTTCTCTCGTATATACGACCTCCACACGTTTCAGCTGATAGTTTTTTCCGATACCGGGGACCATGTGGGCATCGAAAACAACAATAACTCTCCATCCTTTATACGCCTGGTATTCCGCCATCGCGTCAATAAGCCGGTCCCGTGCTTCTTCAAGATGACCGGCCCGGAGCGGCTTCAGCTCCGGCCAGTCGCCAATTACATTATATCCATCTACGAGAAGAATGTCCTTCATGGTGTCTGCCTTCCCTTCTCCTGGCGTTTGCGCAGCACTTCGTACATTAGAACACCACCAGCGACAGAAGCGTTCAATGAAGTAACCGGTCCGTGCATCGGAATCTCTACCAGAAAGTCACAGGCTTCCTTTACGAGCCGGCTCAATCCCTTACCCTCATTTCCGATTACGAGAGCAAGAGGCATATCCGCCTGCATCTGCCTGTAATCAGAGGCATTTTCTGTGCCTGTCCCGGCTACCCAAAGACCTTTTTCCTTTAATTCATCGAGCGTCTTATTAATGTTAGTTACCCGGACTACCGGCACGTACTCGACGGCTCCTGCTGATGTTTTTACCACAGTCTGGGTCACACCCGCCGCCCGCCTTTTCGGAATAATGACGCCGTGCACGCCGGAGGCATTCGCGGTTCGTATCATGGACCCCAGATTATGAGGGTCCTCCACCCCGTCCAGTACGAGGAAAAAAGGATCCTCATTCTGTTTTTCTGCTTTACGGAATAAATCATCCAGCCCTGCATACTGATACGAAGGGACAGCAGCTGCCACTCCCTGATGCACGCCTGCATCGAGTTCATCGAGTTTTTTCTTTGAAACCTCCTGAACCGTTATGCCTTTTTTTCCTGCGAGAGCGCGTATTTCCTGTGCTGCTCCTTTTTTGGAAGTGTCTGCGATCATAATTCTTTCAATTTTCCGGTCGGCTTTTAACGCTTCTATAACAGGATTTTTCCCCGCGATCCATTCCTGGCTCATAATGACTGGCCTCTTTCTTGTGTTTTGTCTATCGCAAATGCAATAATTTCGTTCACCCGTTCCTGTCTGCCGGCAAAATACAGATACCCAAGCATTGCTTCAAAAGCCGTACTCATGCGGTAGGTGGCCAGATCCGCATTTTTGGGAATGCTTCCGGATTTCGCGTTACGTCCCCGCCTGGCTACGGCTGTCTCCTCTTCAGTTAAATACCCTTCATCCCACATGGACCGAAGCACTTCCGCCTGTGCCTGAGCCGATACGTAGGAGGTAGCCTGCTTATGCAACTCCTGCGGCCGAACTTTCCCTTCCGAAATTAAATAATGACGGATGTGGGTTTCAAGCACTGCATCTCCCATATAGGCAAGCGCCAGCGCATTTAACTGCTTTTCATCCACTTTACTATAGTTTATCATGTTATTTCCTCTTCCACCGGATTCCCTGCGGCGTATCTTCCAATAAAATTCCGTCGTTCTCGAGCTGGTCCCGGATTTCATCGGCACGGGCAAAGTTTTTGTTTTTTCTTGCTTCCACCCGTTCTTCGAGAAGCTGTTCAATATCTTCGTCGAGCATTTCTTCTTCTTTTTCCAAAGAAACCCCCAGGACGTTTCCGATTTCTGTCATCGTTTCAATAATTGCGTCCAGCGAATCAATACTTGTCTGCGGCTGCTGCATGTATTTATTTGCTTCCCGGGCCAGGTCAAAAAGCACACTGATGGCATTTGCCGTGTTAAAATCATCGTCCATTTCCTCCAGAAAGCGCGCTTTCGCCCGTTCTGCTGCTTCCCGTCCTTCCCTGCTGCCGCCGTCCGCGCTTTCGCCCCGGCGGTGCTTGACGTTTTCAATCGTCGAACGAAGTCGTTCCAGCCCGGCCCTGGCTGATTCAAGCAGGTCGTTGTCAAAGTTAATAGGATTGCGGTAGTGCGCCTGCATCATGAAAAAGCGGATTACTTCCGGATCGTGCTGCTGAATCATGTCATGCACCAGCACGAAATTACCGAGCGATTTCGACATTTTTTCATTGTTAATATTAATATAGCCGTTATGCATCCAGTAGTGGGCCATCGGTTTTCCGGTCAATGCTTCCGTCTGGGCAATTTCGTTTTCGTGGTGAGGAAATTTTAAATCCTGGCCGCCGGCATGGATGTCGATAGTATCTCCCATATATTTTTTCACCATCGCCGAGCATTCAATATGCCAGCCCGGGCGTCCTTCGCCCCACGGGCTGTCCCAGGCGATTTCGTTTTCCTTCGCTTTTTTCCAGAGCGTGAAGTCCATCGGGTCCTCTTTCTGTTCGCCTATTTCAATCCGCGCGCCCATCTGCAGATCCCCGACAGACTGGGAGGAAAGCTTCCCGTAGTTTTTGAATTTCTTCGTGCGGTAATACACATCACCGTTTGATTCATAGGCAAATCCTTTTGCGATCAGCTGCTCGATAAACTCAATCATTTCTGTCACTGTTTCGGTCGCCCGTGGATGAAGATCCGCTTTTTCAACTCCGAGCGATTCGATATCTTCAAGGTACGTATCAATAAAACGATTAGCGAGCACAGGCACTTCTTCATTCATTTCCTGCGCAGCTTTAATAATTTTGTCATCCACATCGGTAAAATTCGACACGTAATACACATTGTATCCACGGTAGATCAGATAGCGGCGGACAGCATCAAAAACGATAGCAGGACGGGCGTTGCCGATATGAATGTAGTTGTACACAGTCGGCCCGCACACATACATCGTAATCCGGTCCGGGTCTATCGGTTGAAACAGCTCTTTTTGATTAGTTAACGAATTGTATATATGAATCGCCATTACTGCTCTCTTCCTTTCACCGATTGTTCGCGGTTTGCACTTTTATGTTCCGGGAGTTGTTCTTTCAGCAGCTCGATTTCCTCTTCGAGTGAACGGATCTTATCAGCCACCGGATCCGGGAGATTCTGATGGTCGAGCGAGTTTCTGTTGATTTTCACGCCATCCTGTACAACGACCTTTCCCGGAATGCCGACGACCGTCGAGTTGGGCGGCACTTCATTCAATACGACCGAGCCCGCACCAATACGGGAATGCTTACCAATCGTCATGGAACCGAGTACTTTGGCGCCGCTTGCGATTAATACGTGGTCTTCAATCGTCGGATGCCGCTTGCCTTTTTCTTTGCCCGTGCCGCCCAGAGTAACGCCCTGGAAAATCGTGACATTATCGCCAATTTCACATGTTTCTCCGATAACGACCCCCATGCCGTGATCAATAAACAACCGTTCGCCGACCACCGCTCCCGGATGAATTTCAATTCCGGTGACAAAGCGGCTGAGCTGAGAGATCACGCGGGAAAGAAAAAACATCTTTTTCTTCCACAGCCAATGAGCGAAACGATGAGACCATACTGCGTGTACCCCCGCATACGTGAAGACCACTTCCAGACGGTTTCTCGCTGCCGGATCCTGGTCAAATACGACGTCCAAATCATTTTTCAGCGTTTTCCACATGGTGCTTCCCCACTTTCTATTCCTTCTCTCAGGCTTTCATATTATATGCTTAGTATATCAATAAAAAAAACGTCTCTGTGCGAATTCGCACAGAGACGCTTTAAAGCGCGGTTCCACTCTGTTTAAGCGCCGGGACAGACGCTTCTCTTTTTGCCGTAACGGGGCACACTCCGCCGCTGCCTACTATATTCAGCAGAGGACTCCAGGATGCATTTCAAAAACCGGCTCAGTGCCCTCTCTCAGCCAACGGAGAGCATCTCTGTATAAAGCCTGTTGTTTTTTACTTCTTCCTGTCATAGTTTTACCGATATTTATTTAGGAGGAGATAACCTGCTGCAGTCTTGCCTGCACGACGTTTCTTCCGAGGAGCGAAATGGCTGCCGGGAGCTCGGGTCCGTGCGTCTGCCCGGTCGTTGCCACCCGGACTGGCATAAATAGCTGCTTTCCTTTATAGCCTGTCGCTTTCTGGGTAGCTTTTACCGCTTTTTTCACCGTTTCCGGTTCAAAATCCGGAGCCTCGTCAAGCTCTTTCGAGAAGTGCTGAAGTACGGTGCTTACATGCTCCTGCTCGAGTACTTCCCGGGCTTCCTGGGTATAGTCGATTTCTGTTTTGAAGAACAGATCTGTCAGATCGACAATTTCTGCTGCATAGTGCATTTGTTCCTGATAGATCCCGACAAGCTGCTTCAGCCACTCGTACTGGTCTTCCGAAAGTTCTGCCGGCAGCTTTCCTGCTTCCTGCAGATGCGGAAGTGCAAGCAGCGTAAGACGTTCTGTGTCCACTTCTTTTACGTACTGGTTGTTCATCCAGGCAAGTTTGTCCGTATCAAAGACCGCCGGCGCCTTCGAAACCCGCTCAAGTGAAAACTGTTCTTTTAATTCTTCAATCGTAAACAGCTCCTCTTCTCCTTTTGGAGACCACCCGAGCAGTGCCAGAAAGTTCACGATAGCTTCCGGAAGATATCCAAGATCACGGTACTGTTCTACAAATTGAATAACGGAGCCATCACGCTTGCTCATTTTTTGGCGGTTCGGATTCAAAATCAGTGAAGCGTGGGCAAAACGCGGCTTTTCCCAGTCAAAGGCATCGTAGACCAGAGCCTGCCGCGGCGTGTTGGAAAGATGCTCTTCTGCACGGATGACGTGGGAAATTTCCATCAAATGATCATCAATCACTACCGCAAAGTTGTATGTTGGTATGCCGTCTTTACGGGCGATGACAAAATCACCGATATCGTTGGATTCGAAAATAACATTTCCTCTTACAACATCATCAATGATGACGCTCTGTCCTTCAGGAACACGGAAACGAACGACCGGCTTAATGCCCTGGTCTTCATATGCTTTCCGCTGCTCTGGTGTAAGATCCCGATCCCGTCCGCTGTATTTCGGCGCTTCCCCGCGGGCCATCTGTTCCTCTCTTTCCTGGGCAAGCTCTTCTTCTGTCATATAATCATAGTAGGCCTTGCCTTCATCGAGAAGACGCTGGACATATTCTTTATACAGTCCGATTCGCTCCATCGACTGATAAGGAGCATGCGGGCCGCCGACATCCACACTTTCATCCCATTCAATGCCAAGCCAGCGCAGGCTTTCCATTAAACGGGCCGTAGCGTCTTCCACATTACGCTCCTGGTCTGTATCTTCAATCCGCAGAATAAAATCTCCGCCCTGGCTTCTCGCGAATAAATAATTAAATAATGCCGAGCGCGCTCCGCCGATATGAAGATGGCCGGTTGGACTCGGAGCAAACCGTACACGTACTTTTTCACTCATTTCCTTCACCCTCCGTAGACTTTCTGTTTTTTATATTCTCTATTTTTACGTATATTTAATCGGCTGGCTGCAGAAGTACAACAGCATGAGCAGCAATACCTTCTTTTCGGCCGACGAATCCTAGCTTCTCTGTGGTCGTCGCTTTTACATTCACCTGGTCCTCTGCTTGTGCTTCAAGCAGTTCGCCGATACGCTTTTTCATTTCCGGAATATGCGGAGCCATTTTTGGCTGCTGGGCCAGTATGGTCGCATCGACATTTCCAAGTTTCCATCCCTTTGCTTTCACAAGACTGCAGGCATGAGCAAGCAGGTCCGCAGAATCAGCATCTTTAAATTCCGGGTCCGTATCCGGGAAATGCCTGCCGATATCGCCGAGCCCGACTGCCCCTAGTATCGCATCTGTTACTGCATGAAGTAAAACGTCTGCATCCGAATGTCCGAGCAGTCCTTTATCGTGAGGAACGTTTATCCCTCCCAGGATTAAAGGCCGTCCTTCCTGCAGCTGGTGTACATCATATCCATGTCCAATTCTCATTACTTTCTTCCCTCTCTTCGCTTCTGCAAAATCGCCCGGGCTACCACCATGTCTTCAGGAGTGGTCAATTTAATATTATCGTAGCTTCCTTCCACAATCTTTACCGGCCGGCCCATATATTCCACAAGGCTGGTATCGTCTGTGCCAATAATCTGGTGGGTTGCTGCGTAATCGTAGGCTTCCGTCACCACCGCTGCCTGAAACGCCTGCGGGGTCTGTACCGCCCATAAGCTGGAACGGTCGATCGTTTCAAGCACCGTCTCCCCATCTGTACGTTTGACGGTGTCTTTCATTTTTGTGCCAAGCACTGCTGCCCCTGTTTGCTCTGCCTGTTCCACGAGGCGGTGAATATCTTCCTGTTCCACGAATGGGCGGGCCCCGTCGTGCACCAGAACGACCCGGTGCTCGGGAAGAAGGCGTTTCAAGCCTTCGTGCACACTGTTCTGTCGCTCATTTCCACCTACAACCACCTGCTTCACCTTCCGAATGCCCCACTCTTCGAAAAGCTCTTCCATGTCATAAATTTCTGAAGCATTGGCAACAACAATAATTTCTTTACACCACGGATCCTGCTCGAAAACAGATGCAGTATGAATTATTAATGGCCGTTCTTCTAAAACGAGAAACTGTTTATTATGGCCTGCCAGCATTCGTTTTCCCTGGCCGGCTGCAGGAATGACTACCGCATAGTTCATAGTACCTCTCCAATTTCAAGACATTATGTTCCCGTTGTATGTATTGCTTTTTCTCTGCTTTTTTAGCAAAGTCCGCCTGTTAATAATATGCTGATACCCGAAAAACGCTGTATTTATTCTACCGCACCGCTTATCAAACATTAATTTTACCAAAACTTCCCCTATAGGAAAAGCTGCCAGCTATTTATATTTGATGGAAATCCGCATAAAAAAACCCTGTGCAGGCACAGGGCATCTCATTATAAAGCTTTTTCACGTTTCGATACCTTTGGTTTTGCAAATATCATCCGTCCCGCACTTGTCTGCAGGACACTCGTGACTACCACTTCTATTTCCTGGCCGATATAGCCTTTGCCGCTTTCGACTACAATCATCGTGCCATCGTCTAAGTATCCAATCCCCTGGCTTTGTTCCTTGCCGTCTTTGATTACCTGGACCATCATTTCCTCACCAGGAAGAACCACCGGTTTGACTGCATTAGCCAAATCATTGATGTTTAATACACTGACGCCTTGAAGGTCGCACACTTTGTTTAAATTAAAATCATTGGTGACGACAATACCATTTCGCACTTTCGCAAGCTTTACCAGCTTGCTGTCCACTTCATGAATGTCTTCAAAATCGGCGTCCGTAATCTCTACTTCGATAGGAAGCTCCTTCTGAATACGATTTAAAATATCGAGTCCTCGACGGCCCCGGTTACGCTTTAATACGTCTGAGGAATCCGCAATATGCTGAAGCTCTTCAAGTACGAACTCCGGGATCACCAGCTTCCCTTCAATAAATCCTGACTGGCAGATATCTGCAATGCGCCCGTCAATAATCACACTTGTATCGAGCAGCTTCTCCCACGCCTGGTTTTCTTCTGAAGCTGCTGCAGCAGCCAGCGCTGCTTCTTCCTTTGCTGCAGCGTTTTTTGAGCTTGAAAAAAGGCCCAACAGTTCATCACGCTTTTTAAATCCAATCTGAAAGCCAAAATAGCCGCAGAAAAAGGATAAAAATAGGGGAAGAACGGAATCAATTACTGGAATACGGATAGAATTGAGTGGAAGAGAAATTAGAAAGGCAACCACCAGGCCAAAAATCAGTCCAAGCGTTCCAAACAGCACGTCTGTGACAGGAGCTTTCACGACCTTTTCTTCAAGGAACCGCATGCCGTTGACAATTGGCGTTGCGATCCAAAGGCTCACGGCCCAAAACACAAACCCAACGATTACCGCTCCTACAACAGCACCGATATAGGCATTGTAAACCCATTCAGGAAAAGTATAAAAAGGAAATAAAGAAATAAGTTCAGGAATATAAAGGAATCCTAACGTAATACCGGCAAGAACAAAAAATAATTGTACAATCTTTTCCAACACTTTCCAAACACCTCCTTAAGTGTATTATAAACATTTTTCCTCTGGTACAAACCACTAACGTCATATTTATCATAACTTTGGACAATTTGATACAATATGTTCATGAGATTGTTGAATTTTCTTAATTATTAGGAAAAAGGATAGAGAAGGTCCCCCTATGCGATCAGGACCTTCATCTTTAATTTATCTAAGCGGCGCTGGTTCGAGTGCAGCATCAAGTGCTTCTTCAAGCGTTTTGACGCCTACTACCTGAATGCCTTCCGGAAATGTCCAGCCCCCGATATTCTTCGATGGAATAATCGCCCGCGAAAACCCAAGCTTCGCTGCTTCTTTCACGCGCTCCTCCACCCTCGAAATACGCCGGATTTCTCCGGTAAGGCCGACTTCTCCCATAACAATATCCCCCGGGTTTGTGGATTGATTCCGAAAGCTCGAGGCAACGCATATAGCAATACCAAGGTCGACTGCCGGCTCGTCGAGCTTCACGCCTCCGGCGACATTAATATAGGCATCCTGGTTTTGAAGAAGCATGCCAAGACGCTTTTCAAGCACTGCCATCAGAAGCGCAATCCGGTTCTGGTCGATTCCTGTAGCCGTACGGCGCGGGTAAGCATAGCTGGTAGGGGCGATCAGCGCCTGCAGTTCTACAAGCACCGGCCGGGTCCCCTCCAGAGAAGCTACAACAGCTGATCCCGAAGTACCCTCCGTCCGCTCTTCAAGAAAGATTTCTGAAGGATTTGTTACTTCCTTCAGTCCAGCCTCCTTCATTTCAAATATTCCAATTTCGTTCGTCGAACCAAATCTGTTTTTAACGGCCCGTAAAATCCGGTACGTATTATGCTGTTCGCCTTCAAAATAAAGCACAGAATCCACCATATGCTCGAGCATTTTAGGTCCGGCAATGGACCCCTGCTTGGTCATGTGTCCTACAACAAATACAGCAATGCCCTGATTTTTTGCAATGTGCATAAATGTCGACGTCGATTCACGCACCTGCGCTACGCTCCCGGGCGCCGACTGGATTTCATCCGAATGGACGGTCTGAATCGAATCGATAATCACAAGATCCGGCTTCACTTCCTCCATCGCAGCTTCAATGCGCTCCATGTTCGTTTCTGTAAAGACAAACAGCGTGTCTGCTTCCACACCGAGCCGTTCCGCTCTCATTTTCGTCTGCTTGACCGACTCCTCTCCGGAAACATAAAGGACACGGTACTTCTGAGAAGCAAGCAGAGCAGAGACCTGCAGAAGCAGCGTTGACTTCCCAATTCCCGGGTCTCCCCCAACAAGTACGAGTGACCCGGGCACGATGCCCCCGCCTAATACTCTGTTTAGTTCGCCTACAGACGTTGAAATGCGGTTTTCCTTTTCTCCGGTTACCTGGGTAATCGGTGTCGGTTTGTCAGCTTCGCTGAATACATTTGCCGCCGGGCGGCGGCCTGCTTTCGATGCCGGTGCTTCTTTTTCCTCTACCATCGTATTCCAGTTGCTGCAGGCAGGACAGCGCCCCATCCATTTTTGGGTTTCATACCCGCACTCCTGGCAGACAAATTTTGTTTTAGCTTTTGCCATACGATCCTCCTCTTTTACTACGGGCTGTATCTATTTTTCGTTTCGATTCCACGTAATTTTATCGTTCATAAAAAGAAAAAAAGCTGCCCCCTGACATTAATATGCCACAAGGCAGCTGTTTCGAGTATAGCTTTATTGCGCTTTCGCTGTGCCTGATTTTGTTTCAACGATAAATTCATCGTCTTTCACGTCAATCACAGCAGTGTTGCCTTCTTCAAGCGTACCTTTAAGCAGCTCATCGGACAAACGGTCCTCCACGTGACGCTGCAGAGCACGTCTGAGCGGGCGGGCCCCGTATTCAGGATCGAAACCTTCGTCAGCAATTTTATCAAGTGCTGTTTCAGTAATTTCAATGCTGATACCATGCTCTTCCACACGCTTTTTAAGCTGCTCTGTCATTAAGCGCACGATCTTTTTGATGTGCTCTTTTTCCAGGCTGTGGAAGACAATGATTTCATCCAAACGGTTGATAAATTCAGGACGGAACGTGTTTTTCAGCTCGCCCATGATTTTATCCCGCATATCATCGAATTTCTGCTCGGTGGACTGGGCAGCGAAGCCGACACTTTTATTTTGACGCAGAGTACTTGCCCCGACGTTTGATGTCAGAATCAGCGCTGTATTTCTAAAGTCGACCCGGCGTCCTTTAGAGTCGGTAAGAAAACCGTCTTCAAGTACTTGAAGCAGAATATTAAATACTTCCGGGTGAGCTTTTTCGATTTCATCCAGCAAAATTACGGAGTACGGGTTACGGCGCACTTTTTCTGTCAGCTGTCCGCCTTCTTCATAGCCGACATAGCCTGGAGGAGAACCGACCAGGCGGCTCGTCGCGTGGCGTTCCATATATTCGGACATATCGATTCGGATAATCGATTCTTCATCGCCAAACAATGTTTCTGCAACAGCGCGTGCCAGCTCCGTTTTACCTACACCGGTAGGCCCGAGGAAGATAAAGGAGCCGATCGGCCGTTTTGGATCTTTCAATCCGGCACGGGCACGGCGCACTGCTTTGGAAATGGCATTGACTGCTTCATCCTGGCCGACAACCCGGTTATGCAGAATGTCTTCCATATGAAGCAGGCGGTCCGTTTCTTCTTCTGCAAGCTTGGAGACCGGAACGCCTGTCCAGCTTGAAACCACCTGAGCAATGTCTTCTGTCGTAATTGCAGAGTTTTCCTGCCCCTGTTTTTCTTTCCATTCGTTTTTCATCTCTTCGACTTCCGCCCGAAGCCGCTGTTCGGAATCACGGAGTGAAGCCGCTTTTTCAAATTCCTGACTCTGCACGGCCGCATCCTTTTCCTTACGCGTTTCTTCGAGATTCTGCTCGAGTTCTTTCAGGTTCGGCGGCGCTGTATAAGAACGCAGACGCACCCGTGAACCTGCTTCGTCGATTAAGTCGATTGCTTTATCCGGAAGGAAACGGTCCGAAATATACCGATCGGATAATTTTACTGCCTGTTCAATCGCCTCGTCTCCGATAGTTACCCGGTGATGGGCTTCGTAACGGTCTCTCAGTCCGGCAAGAATTTGAATGGATTCTTCAAGTGTCGGTTCGTCCACCTGAATTGGCTGGAAACGACGTTCAAGCGCAGCATCTTTTTCAATATACTTGCGGTACTCATCCAGGGTGGTGGCACCGATGCACTGAAGCTCTCCGCGTGCGAGTGAAGGCTTCAGGATGTTCGAGGCATCGATTGCACCTTCTGCACCGCCGGCACCGATTAATGTATGCAGTTCATCAATGAACAGCAGCACATTTCCGGACTGACGAATCTCTTCCATTACTTTCTTCAAACGGTCTTCAAATTCACCGCGGTATTTTGTGCCGGCAACAACAGTACCCATATCGAGAGTCATAACCCGCTTATTGCGGAGTGTTTCCGGCACTTCATTGGAAACGATCGACAGAGCGAGGCCTTCAGCGATAGCTGTTTTACCTACACCAGGCTCCCCGATAAGAACCGGGTTGTTTTTCGTCCGGCGGCTTAATACCTGAATAACACGTTCAATTTCCTGGCTTCTTCCGATTACCGGATCAAGACCTTCTTCTTTAGCTACTGCCGTCAAATCTCTTGCTAAACTGTCAAGAGTCGGCGTGTTGGCACTTCCACCTGCTCCCGGAGCCTGCTGGCTTCCGGAGCTCGAAGCCCCTTCATTGCTTCCGAGAAGCTGAAGCACCTGCTGGCGGGCTTTGTTCAGACTAACTCCAAGATTATTCAGCACCCGGGCTGCAACGCCTTCTCCTTCCCGGATTAATCCAAGCAGAATATGCTCTGTGCCGACATAGGAATGGCCAAGCTTTCGTGCCTCATCCATGGAAAGCTCAATAACTTTTTTCGCCCGCGGGGTATAATGAATCGTTTTCGACCCCTGCTGGCCTGTGCCGATAAGGGTTTCCACCTCCTGCTGAATCTGGTCTGTATCCAAATTCAGTGCCTGCAGAGCTTTTGCAGCAATGCCCTCACCTTCACGCACTAAACCGAGCAGAATATGCTCTGTTCCTATATTATTATGGCCAAGGCGGATAGCTTCTTCCTGAGCTAGCGCCAGTACTTTTTGCGCTCGTTCTGTAAAACGGCCGAACATCATGTTGCACGCACCTCCTACGCATTAGTAAATCTATAGTTCAAGTTTTATTCTCTCACGGATCACATTTGCCCGTCTTATATCTGCTTCTTCCTGACTCAGTGATTTTCCTGCATACTGCTCAAGAAAACCAGGCTGAGTCAGTAACATAAGTTCATTCAAAATATTACCCGGAATCCCTTTAATTAAATCCAGATCGATACCAAGCCTTACATCTGATAAACGGTTAGCAGCCTCTTTTGTCGTCATTGTCCGGCTGTATGCAAGGATACCGTAGGATCTGAACACCCTGTCTTCGAGCTTTAACCTTGAAGAGCTGAGCAGAGACTCGCGTGCATGGCGTTCTCTTTGAATCACCTGCATTACTACACCGCGCAGATCTTCGATAATATCTTTTTCAGATTTTCCCAGTGTCATCTGGTTGGAAATTTGGAAAAGATTGCCGAGTGCTTCACTGCCTTCTCCGTAAATGCCTCTTACGACCAGGCCAAGCTGGTGAATAGCCGGGAGAATACGGCTGAGTTGATTGGTCCAGACTAACGCAGGCAGGTGTACCATTACTGAAGCTCTCATACCTGTCCCTACATTCGTCGGGCAACTTGTTAAGTAACCGAGCCGTTCGTCAAACGCATAGGTAAGGTTAGCCTCTGCCCAATCGTCCAGACGGTCAGCTTCATTGTAACATTCTTCAAGCTGCATGCCGTTACTCAGACATTGAAGACGCAAATGATCTTCCTCATTAACCATAATACTGATTGATTCATCGTTATTCAAAAGAACAGCACTATGTTCCATGTTTTTTATTAAATACGGGCTGACAAGATGCTTTTCCACCAGTACCTGCCGTTCATTCGGACGAAGCTCATTCATATTCAACGCTTCAAGAGAGCCTACTTCTTCTGACTGATTCAAAAGAGTAGAGGAAGCATAGCGCAGAAGTGTTGCACTTGCTTCTTCTGAAGCAAAAACAGGAAAGGGGTACTGCTCTATATTACGAGCAAGCCGGATCCGGGTGCTGAGGGCAATATCGCCTTCCGGTCCCGGCCCTTCCTGCATCCACGGACTGATCGCTTCTGAAAAAAAGTGCTCGGATGCCATCAGCTGTCTTCCTCCCTTCCCTGAAACTGCTTTTCAAGGGTACGGATTTCGTCTCTTAATTCCGCAGCTTTTTCAAACTCTTCATTTTGGACGAGAATGTTAATCTGTTGTTTTTTCTCCTCGAGCTCTCTTTGGGCATGCAGCTTCTCGTGCCTGTGTTTTGGGACCTTGCCGGTATGATTGGTATTGCCGCTGTGCACCCGGCGAAAAACAGGCGTCAGCTTCGACTCAAATGCGTGATAACAATGAGCACAGCCCAATCGGCCGGTTTTAGTGAACTGCTTATACGTCAGTCCGCAGTTGTCGCATGTCAGCGGCCTGTTTGTGTTTGTTTTTTTCGGCTGTTTTTTTTCAGCGTTTCCAGCTGTACTGGGCTGGTCCATGTTTAGTAAGTCCGACAATAAATCCTGGATGGTATAGCCGCCCGCAGCCGACATGAAAGAATGCTCTGTTTCAGAGGATTCCCCCTGTTCTTTGGCACACTCTTCGCATAAATGAAGCTCTGTTTTAGCTCCATTAACGATTTTCGTATAATGCAAAGAGGCCGGACGCTGACCGCAATTCTGGCAGATCATATATCTTCCCTCCCTTATTCATAGCGCAGACTTTCTATCATAGCTTGCATAATCCGCGCACGAACAATATCCCTTTCTTCTGGATACTTTAAGGCCAGTATAGACCTATCAACTGCCGCAAGCATCAAATTTGCTTCACGCTTATTCACCACGTTTTCCTCAAACAAACGCATAATAACGCTCTCTGCTGTTCTTTGGTCAATACCGTGCCCTACAAGATCTGAAACTTGCCGAAGCAGTTCTGCGTGATCTGAAATTTTAGCCCTTGTAATTCGTATATACCCGCCACCACCACGTTTACTCTCTACTACATAGCCTTTTTCAATAGTAAAACGCGTGCTTATGACATAGTTAATCTGGGAGGGGACACACTCAAAGCGCTTTGCAAGTTCACTTCTTTTAATTTCAATTAGATCCTGTTCACTCTGTGTTAAAATTTGTTTCAAATAATTTTCAATAACATCAGACATGCTTTTCATTCCCGCGACCTCCTCTCCGCCCCGGTTCGTCTTGCTATTATCAAAAAATTGATTTTGACTATCTTTGACTATAATATATAATATTATTCAACTGTTTTCAAGCTAGAGACGAGCAAAATGAAAAATCCGTCCTGCAGTATGTTACTCATAGGACGGATTAAGCTCTATTTCTTTTATGCTTTCTATTTTATATAAAGACTCATACAGTTCTGTTTCAGCTATCCCCTCCGGCAGTTGAACTTTAATATAATAATGAAGCAGAGGGGCTTCGTCTTCATCAAATTCCTTGCCCTTTATTTTTTGAACTTGAACTTCCATGCTTTCCAGACGTTGAATCGTCTCGCCGAGCTCATTTGCCTCTTTGTTCATAGCTATAAACAATACGTCCGTATCAGAAACGTTTTTAAACCATTTGTCTACGTGGTTTAAAAAGATAAGACTTGTCAATACAAGAACTGTAGCGGCAATACCAGCAAAAAACATGCCTGCTCCTATAGTCAAGCCGATAGCAGCGACTATCCAGATGGAAGCAGCAGTAGTCAGCCCCCGGATAGAAGCACCCTGGACTATAATGGTACCAGCGCCGAGGAAGCCAATCCCACTTATTACATAAGAGGCCAGACGTGAAGGATCATAAGCAACCAAATCCCCGTTTTGGTTTAAATAATCCTGAAAGCCAAACAACGCAAGCAGCATCACTAAACAGGAACCGGTCCCAACCAGCATGTGGGTCCGAAAACCAGCTGGATGGCCTTTCGATTCACGTTCAATTCCTATTACTCCCGCCAAAAAGGCAGCAAGAATTAAACGAATGAGTATCGTAATTGATTCATATTCCATCCACTGCTCCACCTGAGTCACATCCTTTCATTTATTATACCTTATCTTTTTTACTTTGTTTAACGCTTCATGATATAAAAAAACCGCTTCCCCAACAAGGGAAACGGTTGAACTCGCCCGGCAGCGATCTACTTTCACGGGGGGAGAACCCCCGGCTATCATCAACGCTGAAGAGCTTAACTTCCGTGTTCG
>NZ_JBQLIB010000013.1:0-73893 GCF_056034365.1 Marinococcus sp. LNHM5E3-2.1 | reverse complement strand
CTGAAATGCCCTAAAAATGTGTTGCTTTTGATTGGGGCTCTGGCTTGTCTTTCCTTTTCAAAGAACGATCTGCCGCTAAATAGCGACTTTTATAATTTATCATTTTTGAATAATGAATGTCAACAACTTTTTGAAGAAGTTTTAATTCGTTATTCTCTTTTCTGTCAGCCGTTTTGGCGACAATTAGTAATATAACATCGGCCTATAAGACCGTCAACCACTTTTGCAAAATAATTTTAAATTAGTTTTTGAGAGAACTTCCTGTGTTCAAAAAGCATACAAAAGCCTTCATCCATTAAAAAGATGAAGGCTTTTAAAACAGCTTACTGTTTGCTCATCTTTGTACATTCCGGGCATGTTCCGTAAATCTCCAGCCGGTGATCTTCAATTTCAAAGCCCGTTACATGTTCAGCTAACGTTTCTACTTCATCCAGGCCCGGATAATGAAAGTCTACAATTTTCCCGCAATCATTACATATTACATGGTAATGATCTGAAGTCACGCAGTCGAATCTGCTTGAGGAGTCCCCGTAGGTTAATTCTTTCACTATACCAGCATCTTTAAAAACCCGAAGATTATTGTAGACTGTGGCTACACTCATGTTCGGAAAACGTTCTTCAAGAGATTTATAGATATCGTCAGCAGTAGGATGGCTCATTGAAGAGTGCAGAAACTCTAAAATAGCATGACGCTGCGGTGTCATCCGAACGTTCGTGCTTTTCAAGACACTTACTGCTTCCTGTAGGCTAGCGCTCGCCATCGTCATGCACCTCTCTTCCTGTAAAACGATTCTTTATTTGTAATTCTTATAATCTATTCTATCGGAACCCCCTGATCCTTGTCAATGAAAGGGGGTCAGCGATTCTCATCTGCTTGGGCTGATTGAAAAAAAGGAAGCATCGATACGTCTAAAAGAAAAGAAGTAAACCTGTTTGAATGTTCGGGCCGTTTTCCTCTGTGTTTTTCGTAAGCCAGGCATATATCCTTTAAATCTGTTTTCAGCTTCGGCACTTCTTCTTCATTCACGCCAAACATAAACGTCGTATTTCCTTTTTTCAAAAAACCGCCGCTGCTCGCAATCTCTGTCATACGGTAGCCTTTATCTTTCATTTCCATCTCTACCTGATCAGTATAAAAATTATCGATAATACAAAGAAGCAGTTTCATCTTTTCACCTGCCTGCTATTTTTTAGAAGATGACAAGAATTCATCAACATACCGGGATACTTCCGCGATATGGTCCTTTACCTTCACTTCGTCCCATACTTTCTGCACGATTCCTTCTGTATCAATAAAAAAGGTGGAACGCACAATTCCAAGGTATTCTTTACCGAAGTTTTTCTTCCATTTCCACACTCCAAAGGCGTTGGCTGCTTCCTGTTCTTCATCAGACAGGAGCGGGAAGGAAAGTTCATGCTTGGCGGTGAAATTTTCGTGTTTTTTCATTGAATCAGGGCTGACCCCAAGTACTTTAACGTTTTTATCATTCAATTCCGGGAGAGCATCCCTGAAATCGCAGGCTTCAGTTGTACATCCAGGCGTGTTATCCTTCGGGTAAAAATACAAAATCACGTTTTGTCCCTGGTAATCACTTAAACGAATATTTTCTCCAGTAGTAGCGGGAAGTTCAAAATCAGGAGCCTGTTTCCCTTCCAGATCTTTTGGATTTACACTGCTTTCTTCTGTACTCATGTCGATCACCTCAGCACTTGTTTTTATCTTATGATATCATGGTTTTTGCTTTTCTTCTCCATGATACAATAGATAAGAAATAGTTGATAGTAAGGAGAGTAAGGAAAATATGTCCTATGAAAAATCAGTCGAACTCTATAACGAAGCCTGCGACTTAATTGTAGGGGGAGTGAACAGCCCCTCCCGCTCTTTCAAAGGTGTCGGGGGCGGCACTCCCGTCTTTATGAAAGAAGGACGCGGCGCCTATTTGTTTGATGAGGATAACAACCGCTACATTGATTACCTCGGAGCCTATGGTCCTATTATTACCGGGCACGGCCATCCGCACATCGCTGAAGCTATCAATGAAGCTGCCCGTACAGGCACGCTGCTCGGCACTCCCACCAAATGGGAAAATATTTTTGCTAAAAAGCTGAAGGAAGCCGTTCCTTCTCTTGAGAAAGTAAGGTTCGTCAATTCGGGCACTGAAGCTGTAATGACCACTATACGTGTAGCCAGAGCCTATACCGGTAAACATAAGATTATTAAATTCGAAGGGTGCTACCACGGCCATTCCGACCTTGTGCTTGTCGCAGCCGGATCCGGCCCATCGACGCTCGGGTCCCCGGACTCTGCGGGCGTGACTCCCAATATTGCCGCAGAAGTCATCACCGTTCCATTTAACGACATTGAAAGCTTCCGCGAAGCCATTAAACGCTGGGGAGACGAGACGGCGGCGGTCCTTATCGAGCCTATCGTGGGAAATTTCGGTCTTGTCGAGCCGGAGCCCGGTTATCTTGAAGAGATCAAAAAACTCACACACGAATCGGACTCTCTTCTTATCTTTGATGAAGTCATTACTGCTTTTCGTTTCACCTACGGTGCTGCCCAAAACATGCTCCAGGTGGAACCGGATATGACCGCCATGGGGAAAATTATAGGAGGCGGTCTGCCGATCGGTGCCTACGGCGGCCGGGTTGATGTCATGGAGCAGGTCGCTCCCCTGGGTCCAGCCTATCAGGCAGGAACAATGTCCGGAAACCCTGCTTCTATGCGTGCCGGCATTGCCTGTCTTGAAGTATTGGAAAAAGACGGAGTGTACGACACGTTAGATCATCTGGGTGAACGCCTTGAAAAAGGTCTCCTCGATCAGGCTGAAAAATACAGCATTCCCGTTACGATCAATCGGTTAAAAGGAATGTTTACCATTTATTTCACAGACGAAACAGTAAAAGACTATAAAGGGGCCGAGCGTTCGAACTTAGAGAGGTTCAGCATCTTTTTTAAAGAAATGCTCGACCGGGGCGTGCACCTCGCTCCTTCAAAATACGAAGCCTGGTTTCTCACCACTGAACACAGTATAGGCGACATAGAAAAAACGCTGGAAGCTTCGGACCAGGCCTTCGCAGCCTTAAGCAGCTACATTCACTAAGTTCAATACAGAAAGGAATACAATCCGTTATGAAGCTGGGAGCCAGAATTTTCAAGACCGGTCTTGCGATCGTTCTCGCTATATACGCAGCATCTTGGATTGGATTGAATCCTCCTTTTTTCGCAGCTATCGCCGCTACTTTCGCTATTCAACCGTCCATATCCCGCACATTCCAGACAATGCTCGACCAGCTTCAGGCTAATATTATCGGAGCTGGCACAGCTATTGTTATGGTACTTGCCTTCGGACACGATCCGGTAATTATCGGCGTCACGGTGATGATTATTATTGCAGGCATTTTAGGCTTGAAGCTGGATGCCTCCACCATTCCGATTGCTGTTGTGACAGTCATCATTATCATGGGAAGGCCCGGAGACGGCAATTTTATTTTATTTGCCTCAGAGCGGTTTGCTTTAATAATGCTCGGGATTCTTGCGTCTTTTTTGGTCAACATGCTGTTTCTGCCGCCAAAGCATGAAACTAAGCTGTATCAGCAGATCCGGGACGTAACCCAGGATACTATTCAGTGGATCCGGCTGCTTGGAAGGCACGAAACTAACCGTCAGACGCTGCGGAAAGACCTTTCCTCTCTTAAAGACCAGACCGTTTCCATCGAAAACCTGTACCTTTTGTTTAAAGAGGAACGAGTGTATACAAAAAAAGCCCGGCTCACCAGGGACCGGCGCGTTGTTCTTTTTAAACAGATGATCGCTTCGATGAATAAAATCGTGACCATCCTGCGCACTCTTGATAAATTTGAAAACGATATGCAGCACACGCCTTCAGACATGCAGGAAGCCATACGCAATCAGCTTGATCATCTTATGGATTATCATGACAGAATTCTTCAGCGCTATGTAGGCAAGGTGACCACTCATCTTACCGAGGAGATGGCCGAAGAGGTCGATGAGGGCAGAGCGTCTTTGACAGATCAGCTCATGGAAATGTATGAGCAGCAAAACATTGACCGTTCGGAATGGCTTCATCTGCTTCCTATTGTTGCACATATCGTCGAGTATAATGAGCAGCTTGAACATCTCGACCGGCTTGTCGAGACCTATTTCCGCTATCACAGCAGTGAAGATTTCTTCGCTATTGAAAACTAAAAGGAGGACTCCCAGCACGGGCGCCCTCCTTTTTTATTTATAAGTTTTCACTGATCTCCATCAGGTATTCTGCTAAAGCCTCAAGGCCTTTGTCGTAGTTTTCCAGATGAAAATGTTCATTCGGTGCATGGAAGTTTTCGGTTGGAAGACCGAACCCCATCAACGCTACCGGCACGTTTAACGTTTGGGAGAACGTTTCAATGACAGGCACAGATCCTCCCATTCGCGTATATGCTGCTGTTGTACCGTACGCTGTTTCAAGCGCCCTCCCGGCTGCCTGGATGGCCGGATGGTCAAACGGGGTAACAAATGGCCGGCCTTTATCAAACGGAGTCACCTCCACCTCTACGCCTTCCGGGGTCTTTTGCTGAACATGAGCTTTCAGCTTTTCAACAATCTCATCCGGGTCCTGGTCAGGCACGAGCCGGCACGTAATCTTAGCTGAAGCAGCAGAAGGCAGTACCGTTTTGATACCTTCCCCCTGAAAGCCTCCGTGCATACCATTAATTTCAAGCGTCGGCCGGGCCCACGTTCTCTCCAGAAATGAAAACCCTTCTTCGCCGAACAGCTCCGGTACGTTTAATTCTTCCCTTGTATTTTCTTCGTCATACGAAAGCTCCGCATACGCCCGGCGTTCCTGCTCCGTAAGCGAAAGAACCCGGTCGTAAAAACCATCGACGGTAATACGGCCTCTGTTGTCATGCATAGACGCAAGTATGTCAGCCAGGGCATGAAGCGGATTTGCGACTCCGCCTCCGTACAGACCGGAGTGCAGGTCTCCTTTTGGCCCCCTCACATCAATTTGAATACCAGCCAGACCCCGCAGTCCATAGCAGACTGTGGGACGGCCTTTTTCAAGCATCGGCGTATCGGAAACCAGCAGTACATCTCCCTGCAGCAGTTCACGGTGCTTTTCTACAAACTCATCCAGATTGGGACTGCCAACCTCTTCTTCTCCTTCAATACAGAACTTTACATTCACTGGGAGCTCTCCTTTGGTCTGCATGAAGGCTTCAATCGTTTTAAGATGCATAAACACCTGGCCTTTATCATCCGTGGCCCCACGGGCATAGATTTTTTCGTCCCGTATCTCCGGCTCAAACGGCGGTGTTTCCCACAGCTCAACCGGATCGGCCGGCTGCACGTCATAATGGCCATAAAATAGGACTGTAGGCTTCCCCGGGGCGTGCATCCAATCCCCGTACACGACCGGGTGACCGCCTGTTTCCATTACAGCCGTGTTTTCCAGACCGGCTGCCTGCATACTTCTCTCTACCCAGGAGGCCGCAGCCCCCATATCGGGTTTGTGGTTAGGGTCTGCGCTAATACTTGGTATCGATAAAAATTCTTGCAGCTGGTTCAAGTGGCTGCTTCGATGATATTTGAAATACTTTTTGACTTCTTCCATGGTTGCCCTCCCTGCTTTTCAATTACACATGCTGAACGTCAAACAGCCTCTGGTAAGAGCCTTCTGCCATCATTAACTGCTCGTGGCTGCCTGATTCCACTACACGGCCGTCTTCGATTACGACAATCCGGTCCGCATGGGTGATCGTTGAAAGCCTGTGCGCTACAATAAAAGTCGTTCTGTCACGTGCAAGCCGCTCCATCGCTTCCTGGATATAATGCTCACTTTCCAGGTCCAGCGCTGAAGTGGCTTCATCGAATACAAGTATTGATGGGTTTTTCAAAAACACACGGGCAATAGCAATCCGCTGCTTCTGTCCGCCGGAAAGCTTCACGCCCCGTTCTCCGACCGGGGTATCATAGGCGAGCGGCAGTTCGTTAATAAAAACCTCTGCATTAGCCATACGAGCTGCCTGTATGACTTCCTCATCCGTGGCTTCCGGTTTTCCCATCCGGATATTTTCTTTCACCGATTCGCTGAATAAAATATTGTCCTGCAGCACCATGCCGATATGATCCCGGAGTGTGCGCACTTCATAGTCCCGCACGTCTTTTCCGTCAAGAAGCAGAGCACCGCCGCTTACATCATAAAACCGCGGAAGGAGACTGACGATCGTACTCTTACCGCCGCCGCTCATGCCAACCAGTGCGATAGTTTCCCCCGGTCTCACATGCAGATCAACATCTTTTAATACATCGTTAGTATCCTCTTCGTATTTAAACCATACGTGGTCAAACCTAATGTCGCCTTTGACGTGCTTCACCGGCACCGCTGTTTCTTTATCGGTAATATCGTATTTTTCATCAATAAATTCAAACACCCGGTCCATTGAAGCAATCGACTGCACGAGGGTGGTAGATGAATTCACCAGACGCCGCAGCGGACTGTAAAGCCTCTCCATGTAAGAGGTGAACGCCACCATCTCCCCGACGGATAAATTTCCGTATAATACAGCCAGGCCGGCCGCCAGGATAACTACCAGCGGCGCTACATCTGTCACGGTATTAACGGCAGCAAATGTTTTAGCATTCCAGCGCGTGTGGTCCACTGCCCGATCCAGGAACTGCCGGTTTCTCGTATCGAACTGTCCCTGCTCATGATTTTCGAGCGCAAAGCTCCGGATGACGCTCATTCCCTGCACCCGTTCATGCAGATGGCCCTGCACGTTTGCAAGAGCCTGCGACCTTGCTTTTGTTAAATCCCGCAGCCTTGAATAAAAATATTTGATGAAAAAGGCATAAATGGGCAAAAACAACATCGCCACCAGCGTTAATTCCACGTCCATCGTAAACATAATAATCAGTGCAATAATAATAGTCGCGAGATCAAGCCATATGTTCATCAGGCCGGTAATGACGAAGTCCTTGGTCAGCTCAACATCGTTGATCACCCGAGAAATGATTTCGCCCGCCTTGCGGTTGGAATAAAAACGCAGGCTCAGTTTCTGGATGTGGCTGAATAATTGATCACGGATATCATACAAAATTTTATTTCCCGTCCACTGGGCAAAGTACTGCCGGTAGTATTCAATCGGCGGACGAACGATAATAAAAAGCACAACCGCTCCGCCTGCCAGCCAGGCGAGCACTCGTGCTTTCTCAGCTGTTGCCATGCCATCGGCCAACAGCACATGGTCTATAATATAAGCAAGTATGAGCGGCGTTAAAAGCGGCAGACCGAATTTAAAAATGCCAATAATCACTGTCACCGCAATTATTTTATTGTACGGCCGCACAAACTGCATGTAGCGTTTAATACTGCCCATCTTTTTCACCTCTTATCGAAAAAACAAAAAACGCTCATACCACTGTTCGATAAATTGAGAGTTAAATGGGCCTTTTCTCTGGCAGATCCAATTCTGCAGTTCCCGAATACTCGTCTCCATCTTTTCATCTATCTGCGCAGGGTAATTCATTTCTTTTTTATGCTGGGCATACTCGTCCTCGTCCAGTAAATTGTAGGTCATGTCCGGAAAAACTTTAATATCCAGATCATAATCGATATATTTAAGAGCTTCACTATCATAGACAAACGGGGTGCCAAGATTACAATAATAATGCACTCCGTCCGACCGGATCATGCCGATAACGTTGAACCATTTTTCGGCATGAAAATAACAAATAGCAGGCTCTCTCGTTCTCCAGACTCTCCCGTCCGATTCGTGAACCAGAATACGATCGTTCCCGCCAATAACTTCTCTGCTTGTGCCTTTCAGTATTAATGTCTCTTCCCATACACGGTGGAGCGATCCGTTATGCTTATAACTCTGCACCTGGATAGGCTTACCTGTTTCCGGGAAGCTTGCGGCGATTTCGTTACGCTCGGCCAATGTGTCCCGCCTCCCTTCTTCTGCAATTTTTGCTGCCTTCTTTTTTCTATCACTTTCCATTATACATTTCTTCTGTCGATCTGAAAAACTGTTAGGATAAAAGGGCAGGCAAAAAACTATTATGTGCAAAACGAAAGGAGACGATTTTTTTGAAAGCAGTCGTTTACCATGAACAGGGAACGCCGGATGTACTCACCATGGAAGAAGTGGATAAACCCGATATTCAGCCGGATGAAGTACTCATACAGGTGAAAGCGGTAGGCCTCAATCCCGTTGATACGTATTTTCGCTCCGGCAAACGCCCCGTTTCTTCTTTCCCGGCTATTCCTCATTTTGATGCTGCCGGAATCGTCGAAAAAGTCGGCAGCAGTGCAGGAAATTTCCAGCCGGGGGACAGGGTATGGGGCACAAACATTCCAGGTGCCGCCGCCGAGTGGGCAGCCGCCCCGGCTTCAAACATTTTTCCCCTTCCAAAAGCTATGAGCTATACCGAAGGAGCTTCTCTTGGAATTCCCGCCCTTACTGCTCATATGGCCTTATTTTTCCGGGCAGCGCTTCAGCCTGAAGAAACCGTGCTTATTTACGGCGGGGCCGGGGCGGTCGGTCATGCCGCTATTCAGCTGGCCAAGCATCATAATGCCTTTGTCATCACTACAGCAAGCAGCACTGAAAAACACGAAGCCGCACGCCGCGCCGGTGCTGATGTCGTTTTGAACCTAAATGATGAAAGCTGGAAGGAGGATTTTGCTTCAGCTACAGGACAGCCCGGCGCTGATGTTATTCTTGATATGTCCTTCAGCGAAAATGCCGATACAGATTTGCAGATTCTCTCTCCCGGAGGACGAATCGTTGCGGTCGGCTCCCCGGTGAATACTATGCCGTCTTTTCCGTGGCAGCTTTTAAACAAAAAATATGCTTCCATCCTCGGCATTCTGCTTTTCACAGCTCCTGTTCCGGCGCTGCAGGAAGCAGCTTCCGGAGTACAACAGGCTTATGAAAAAGGAGTCTTTTCCCCGCACGTAGCCCGTACCTACTCTATGGATGAAGCTGCCCAGGCTCACAAAGATTTGGAAAACAAGCGTTACTCCGGCAACCTTGTGCTTACTGTTTCTGAATAAACATAAAACCGGAGGCTGCGGCCTCCGGTTTTATATATTCATCCGGGACTGGCCGCCGTCAGCAGTAAGCGTTGTGCCAACAAGCCATCGTGCCTCCTTCGAAGCGAGAAACAACGCTGCGTCTGCCACTTCCTCCACATTACCGAATCTTCCGGCGGGGATATTCTGTTCCACAAACCGCTCCATCGCTTCTGGATTTTCATCTATCCGCTTTTGCCAATTACCGGTAGGATGCAGAATGGACCCCGGAGCAATTGAATTAACCCGCACCCCGTCCTGTATCCACTCGTTACCTGCTGCTTTTGTGAAGCTGATCAGCGCCGCTTTGGCGTTGTTATACGTAGCTTTTCCGCCAGCTTCCTTTCCAAAGATCGATGTGATATTAATAACTGCTCCGCCGCGTTCCTTCATCTGCTCATATGCCATTTTACTAAAGTGTACAGCCTGGAAGTAATTTGTTTCCATCGCCTGTGTAAACTCTTCCATAGAAGTATCCGCAATTTTTCCACCGCTGCTTCCCCCGGCATTGTTTACAAGTACGTCAATACCTCCAAACGCTTCGATAAACCGTTGAAAGGTTTTTTGCCTCTCTTTATCTACAGTGACATCGCAGACGTAGGTCTCAATGTCTCCTATCTCTTCTTTGGCAGCTTTTAGATATTCTTCAGAACGAGCCAAGATACCAACGTCGGCTCCCTGGCTGTAAAATGCCCGGGCAATGCCTTTTCCTATTCCTTTGGAACCGCCTGTAATCAATACTTTTTTCCCCTCAAAAGCTTTGCTCATTTTAACTCCATCCTTTCAACCAGCGTATTATATATTTTTTGGTGGGCCACGGGTAACGCGTAGTTCGATACGTCCTTCAGCGAAACCCACTTCCAATCCTCCGGCAGAGCGCTTTTTTCCGCCTGCCCCTCATATACGTGCACATTCCAGATCAAATGTGAAAATGTTTGTTCCACACGCTGTACAGGACGCTCAATTTCGGGGGTTATGAATGCATCTGCCTCAAGGTAAGCACCTATTTCTTTGGCACGCTCCGCTTCATTTTCCACTGCTGTGTTCGGAAATTCCCACAGTCTTGCCAGAAGACCTTTATCCGGACGCTGATGAATTAATAATTCCCCTTCATCGTTCCAAATAATCGCTGCTGCCATTTCCTGCTTTCTCGGGGCCTTTTTCTTTTCTTTTACCGGCAGTTCTTCCTGCACCCCTGCTGCTCTTGCTTTACAGTGTTCCTGCACTGGGCACAGCAGACATCCCGGCGAGGTGGGCGTACAAATAAGAGCACCAAGCTCCATCACTGCCTGATTAAAATCTGATGGCGAGGTAAGCGGCAGAATTTCGCCAAGCACTGCTTCAAAAGTACTTTTTGTGGACTGCTTGCCGATGTCTTCATACAAACACAGCAGCCTCGAAAACACGCGCATTACGTTCCCATCCACTGCCGGCTCCGGTTTATCAAAAGCAATACTGAGTACTGCTCCTGCTGTATAGGGACCGACGCCCTTTAACGACCGAAACTCTTTTTTTCCACTCGGAACCTCTCCACCGTATTCTTCAGCTACTTCCTTGACCGCCTGGTGCAGGTTCCTCGCCCGTGAATAATAACCGAGGCCTTCCCACTTCTTCATCACCTGATCTTCTTCAGCTTCTGCCAGAGCTTCAATAGTGGGAAAAGCTTCTAAAAAACGGTAGTAATATGGAATGACTGTATCGACTTTTGTCTGTTGAAGCATAATTTCTGAAATCCATATGTGATAAGGATCTGCGCTCCTTCGCCAGGGCAGGTCTCTTTTTTGATGCCGGTACCAGTCGACTAGATCCTGCTGAAACTGTTCCGGCGAAAAATTCTCCAATAGTGGATGCATAGCAATTCACTCTTTCTCTTTATGTTGGTTATCGTAAGGTCCTTTTTTCTCAAAACACCAGCAGTGGACTTTTTTTATTCCCCCGGGGACGAATTTATCAAGGCGGCCATATATTTCTTCATCTGTCTCTGTTCGTTTTGTTTTCAGAGCTTGGTACTGTTCGGATGTATTAACTGCAAACATTTCTACAAATAATGCTCCCTGATCCACAGACTCAAACCATTCATAATTGTTCAACTGCTCGTTGAGCATAGCTGAAGAAATTTCTTTCATTGCTTTTAAAAATTCAGTTCTTTTATCTTCTAAAATCCGGTATTCCATAAAAACGACGTATTTCTGCGGATTCATACAATTCTCCTTTTTGAAATAAACTGTTTAGGGTATCATGAAACTACGCTGGTACAGTCTGTGCTTGTATGATGCCACAGGCTTTTTTTGTTTCAGCATGCCATAAATTAAAGGTGGTGCCAATGGATACAGCAACTCACACTGTGATGGGGATCGGCCTGGGCGGTCTTGCTACCATTGATCCTTCTATTTCATCTGAAGGCGGAGCAATGGGTACAATCCTGATCGCAACAATTATAGGGTCACAGGCCCCTGATTTTGATACCGTATTAAAACTGAAAAATAACGCCGTCTATATCCGCTACCACCGCGGCCCGACACACTCCATACCCGCCGTTTTAATCTGGCCGGTGCTGTTGGCAGCTATTATATATATGTTTTCCCCGGACGTTGCTTTTTCACATTTATGGCTCTGGTCCTTTATCGCTGTCGCTCTTCACGTTTTTGTGGATATTTTTAATGCTTACGGCACCCAGGCGCTGTCCCCGTTTACGAAACGATGGATAGCGCTCGGCGTGATTAATATTTTTGATTCGGTAATCTTTTTCTCCCACCTCTTTGTATTTATTCTGTGGTGGTTCGATGTACCGATAGCAGCCTCAATGATTGTCTTATATATCTTTTTGTTTTTTTACTATTTATGGCGGTTCCAGGCCCGAAACATTGTTTTGCAAAGAGCCCGCCGCCTGCACCCGGATGCCACACATCTGTTTATTTCGCCGACTTACAACTGGTACCGATGGCACCTAGTTATCCGTACGCCGCACAAGTTATTCGTTACCAATTACCGGAATGGACGCCTCCGCTACTTTGAAACGTACCCATTCGAGCCAATTCCCGACGACCCTGTTATCAATGCGGCCAGAGACGACCGGAACCTTGCTTCTTTTCTATCCTTCTCCCCTACGTACCGCTGGATCGTCCGAAGCACAGACGAGGGATATGAAGTGAAATTCATTGACCTGCGCTACCGTAGTAAAGGATACTATCCGTTTGTCGCGGTCGTTCAACTGAACGAGGAGCTGGAGATTATGACTTCCTATACCGGCTGGATTTTCAGTGATGACACCCTTTACAAAAAACTCGACAAAGGCCGGGATTTTTCCTATTATACTCAATAATAAAGAGTACGGAGCCGCTCTCCGTACTCTTTACTTATATCTAATTAATACCAAAAAACTTTTCGTTTGTCGCTTCATAGCGGTGCAGGTGCGGTCCATACTGCCGGACCCATTTCTCCACAATCTGCCCGGTTACTTCTTCACCTTTGTACGAACGGCCCGCCTTCGCCTGAGTGGATTCAAAGTCTTCCCATAAAAAGTCCACCCATTCCCGGGCTTTTTCATCTGTTAACTGAGTGTTGACTGAAAGAAGAAGTTCCAATAAATAATTTTTCTGGTTTTCCATTCCGCTCGTGCCTCCATTCTTTATTTTTCGACCAACAGGGAGAACGGCAGTGCTTCGATCTGGCTTGAATTATTTCGGTAGCCCCAGGCGAACACGCCATTAATAAATTCTATTTCAAAAGTGGATCCTTCCTGAGCGATCCGGTAGGTTTTCCCCGGCTGATAGTCCGCTGGGTCAAGCATATACGTTTTCGCCATTGCGATTTTACGCTCATAAACCGCAAATTCATTTCCTCGTCCCATCTGTTCCGCTTTTTTGGATTTTTCGTTTAAGCTTGCTATTTCCTGTTCAAGCTCATACCTGCTCATCTGGCTGTATCTTTTTTCCATTCCCATGTTCAGACTCCTCTCTCTTTTCATCTAAAAACCGCTGAATATGCTCCATCGGGAATTGTTTCCGGTACAGGTATTCTTTAATTTTCTGTTCAAGCTGGCGGCCTTCAAGCCTGCCTTCCCATTTTCGGTAAATTTTTTCTCCCTGCACGAGCACCGAATTCCACTCATCTTCCTCTGAAGGAGCAAAATCCGCTTCTTTTACAGCGGCTGAAGCTGTTTCATGATCATATCCTTTTCGGAGCAGCATTTGCAACAAACGCTGTTTCACCGCACCGCCCGATTCGCCTTTTTTCTGACGCCCTTTTTTCTCCGCTGCGGTCACAGCCCGGTCGAGAGCCAGTTCATCAGTCAGCGTCTTCATCGCCTCGGAAACGTAAGTCTCCGCCACGCCCTTTTTCTCCAGGTCCATTCTAATGACCTTCGGCCCTTTATCGGTCGTATTAATTTTTGTGCGCACGAACGCTTTGGCAAATTCCCGGTCATTTAAGAATTTATATTCCTTCGCTTTGTCGACCGCCTTCGATGCAGAAGCCTCTGTGAACTCTTTTTCTATTAAATGATCATATACTTCTTTTTCCGTCCGCATCACACTCGATAAGTAATGCAGCGCCCGGTTCCAGGCCTTACGTTCATGATCGTCCTCAATCAGAAGCTCAAGTTCTTTTTCCGTCAGTTCTTTTCCCTTTTTGAGATCCCACTGCACCAAAACGGCTTCATCCACACCGGTCGTGAATGCTTCCCGGCCTGTCCGATCGGTAAAAATGCTGTATCGCTCGGGGTTATTTTTCTGCACTTCAATTTTTGTAATTTTCACAAAGGCCCTCTCCTTTTGCATAGTGGAAAATGATTATGACAATCTGCTTTTGGGTAAAGTTGAATAGCTTCAAAAGTGACGTTTTTACATCACCTTAAGTAGTGAAAGGAGAAATACACATTGAATATTGCTATTGCAGGAGGAAGCGGATATGTAGGCTCCGCCCTCACAGGCTACCTCGAACAGATGGGCCACCATATTTATATTTTAACAAGAAACAGTAAAAATAAAAAAAATAGCGAAAGCATCACCTTTGTTGAATGGATGAATCCCGGCAGCAAACCCGAATATGAATTGCCGCCGGTAGATGCTTTCATAAACCTCGCCGGCGCATCGCTTGCCCAGCGCTGGACGGAACAAAACAAAGAAGATATTTTAAACAGCCGTATCGATTCTACAAGAGAAGTTATCCGTATTTTTAAGGCGAGCAGCCATAAACCTGAAGTTCTCATCAGCGCTTCAGCCGTGGCTTATTACGGAATTTCCGATGAAGAGGAATTTACTGAGGAATCCCCTAAAGGAGAAACAAACTTTTTACAGGAAGTCGCTCTTCGCTGGGAAAACGAAGCTGCAAAAGCAGCAGAACTCGGCATACGTGTCGTACACGCAAGATTCGGCCTCGTGCTGCAGGAGTTTATCCCGCCGCTCGTCTCTGTATACAAAATGTTTGGCGGCGGCACTTTTGGAAGCGGAATACAGTGGTTTTCCTGGATTCATTTAAGAGACGCTGTCGAAATGCTTCTTTTTGCAGCCACCACCAAAGAAATTAAAGGTGCACTGAACATTACCGCGCCTGAACCTGCGCAGATGGAAACTCTGGGACGCGAGATAGCTAAAGTAACCGGACGTCCGCACTGGCTTTCTGTGCCGTCATTTATTATCGAGAAGATGCTCGGCGAAATGAGTGTAATGATTCTTGGAGGCCAAAAGGTCCTCCCCCAAAAATCCATGGATCATGGCTTCCACTTTCATTTCCCAAGCCTGCAGCCTGCGCTGATCAATATTTTAAAAGAGTAACTACACGCCGTCCGGGGCTTTTCGGACGGCTTTTCTTATCAAAGGCGGAGGAATTGTCCTTCTGCGCAAGTATTACTTATCGTTTTCGCTGTTCAGGTTACATAACACTCTATAAGTAGTAATAATACTCATAAATGCCTGATAGGCAAGTTTGAAAATTTTCATAATTAGCGTTAAGATTTGATTTATGAGTGCGGCAGATCTTATTACATTTTAAAACAATACAATATTACGTTTGTTTTTTCTATAAAGAGGTATAGTACAGGTAGCCCTCTATTACTTTTAAAAGGTGGTAAGAAAATGGAAACGAAAATGACTGGAACGAACGGTTCCGTCGATTCAATCGTTTTTGACAAACCAACCGTGGAAGACGGGGCAGACATGTGGGAACTTGTCAAAAACTCCACATTGGATTTAAATTCTTCATATAAATATATCATGATGTGTGAATTTTTTGCCGAAACATGTGTTGTCGCTAAAGAAAACGATGAATTAGTGGGCTTCGTAACGGCCTTTATTCCACCTGAAAAACAGGATACCGTATTCGTCTGGCAGGTGGGCGTGGATACTTCCCAACGGGGAAAAGGTCTTGCTTCACGTTTGCTGGATGCTCTTCTGGAACGGGATGTATGTGAAGAAGTGCTGTATTTAGAAGCTACCATCACCCCTTCCAATGAAGCTTCGCAGGCGCTGTTTAAAAAGCTTGCCAAGAAACGGGAGACTGAAGTGACAGTTTCTGAATGCTTTACGGAAGACCTTTTTCCGGATGATGAACATGAAGAAGAGTTGACATTTCGAGTAGGACCCTTTACAAAATAAGTAGTGAACATGACATGCAAAGCGCATGTCATGTGTTATGTAAAAACTGAATTTTTCGATAACATTCCCAAGGAGGATACTTACTTTTATGATGAAAAATGATCTTAGCGTTTTTAACGAATACGAATCGGAAGTGCGCAGCTATGTCAGAGGATTTCCTACTGTGTTCCACCAGGCAAAAGGGTACAAGCTCTGGGATTTGGACGGAAAAGAATATGTTGACTTCTTTTCCGGCGCAGGCGCACTGAACTATGGACACAATGATGACAATATGAAAGAAAAACTGCTTGCCTATATTCAGGAAGACGGCGTTACTCACTCCCTTGATATGGCGACTAAAGCAAAGGGCGAATTTATCGATGCTTTCCAGAATATTATTCTGAAGCCGCGTAACATGGATTATAAAATCATGTTCCCCGGGCCAACTGGCGCAAACAGTGTAGAAAGCGCACTGAAGCTCGCCCGTAAAGTGACTGGGCGCACAAATGTTGTCAGCTTTACCAACGGCTTCCACGGTATGACTATTGGCGCTTTGAGCGTTACAGGCAACAAATTCAAACGTGGCGGGGCTGGCATGCCTTTATCCAATTCGTCAATCCTGCCGTATGATAAATTCTTAAAAGAAAGCGATAATTCCGTTGAATATATCGAGAACTTCCTTGATAACGGAGGCAGCGGCCTCGATAAGCCGGCAGCGTTTATCGTAGAGACCGTTCAGGGCGAAGGCGGCTTAAATGCTGCAAGCAGCGAATGGCTTCAGTCGATTGAAAAAATCTGCCGGGAGCGCGACATTAAGCTTATCCTTGACGATGTCCAGGCAGGCGTCGGCCGTACCGGTACCTTCTTCAGCTTTGAACCAGCCGGTATTAAGCCAGACTTTATATGCCTTTCCAAGTCGATTGGCGGCAACGGCTCACCGCTTGCCATCACTTTAGTCGCGCCGGAGTATGACAAATTCGCTCCCGGCGAACACAACGGTACCTTCCGCGGAAACAACTTTGCTTTTGTAACAGGTACTGAAGCGTTGAATTACTGGAAGGATGACCGTTTGGAAAAGAACGTCCAGGAAAAATCCGAGCGTATTGCTTCGTTTCTTGATGACATGATCAAAAAGCACCCTGAAATGAAAGGTGTCCGCAAAGGACGCGGCTTCATGCAGGGAATTATGAGTCCTATCGAAGATCTGTCCGATAACATCGCCGGCAGGTGCTTTGAACACGGTCTGATCATGGAAACAGCCGGTGCAGACGATGAAGTATTTAAACTATTCCCGCCAATTACCATCGACGACGAAGGACTTGAACGCGGGCTGTCGATTCTTCAGAAGGCAATTGAGGAAGTTACCGCAGAAAGCAACCTTGTCGCCAACTAACCTGATTAATTGGATAAAAAGAAGCCGATCGATCGGCACCCCGACGGTCGGCCTTTTTATGATATAAAACCTTAACTGACAAGATGGAGGAATAGACAATGAAAGTAATTAAGCTCGAAGATTTACTCGGTACTGAACGTGAAGTGGATGACGGTAACTGGGTCAGCCGCCGTTTCATTATGAAAGATGATAATATGGGCTACTCGGTAAATGATACAATTATCCGTGCCGGTACTGAAACTCACATCTGGTACCAAAACCATCTCGAAACCGTCTACTGCATTGAAGGAGATGGAGAAATTGAAACATTAAGCGACAATAAAGTATATCAGCTCGAGCCTGGTGTATTGTATGCGCTCGATAAAAACGACGAGCACATGCTTCGCGGAGGCAGTAAAGATATGCGCATGGTTTGTGTATTCAACCCACCGCTTAGCGGCCGTGAAGTTCATGATGAAAACGGAGTATATCCAGCAGATCTTGACTAATATCAAAAAATCCCCTGATGCCAAAAGCATCAGGGGATTTGCTTATTAATGCAGAAGATAATGACGAAACGTCAGCGTCTGGGCGTCAACACCCAGCTTTTCAATGAAAAGCTTCACATCGTGCAGAGAATCTGCAGGATATTGGAATTTACATATCTCCGGGGATTGTTCTTCAATATCTTTTGTCGCAAAACAAAAGGTTGATTGATCTTTATCGTAGTAAACGATCAAATCTTCTTCGTGCATTGGATGCTTAAACTGTGCTTTATATAACCGGTAGGACAATCCGAACGCCCCCTTTCTACTCTTCTATTTAAAAATCTTAAACCATCCATTTCGTTTAAACAAGCCCAGCAGCACTACTGCTATTAAGAGCATAACCCCAAGCGCTATGAAATATCCGTATCTATATTCAAGCTCCGGCATATACACGAAGTTCATACCATAAAGCCCTGCAATAAATGTCAGCGGAATAAAGATTGTTGATACAATCGTGAGCGTCATCATAATCGCATTCATTCTGTTTGATGCCATCGTCTGAAAGTTGTCTCTCATGTCTGAGGTCATTGCCCGGTTGGATTCGATCATTTCGGTGACCTTTAGAAGATGGTCATAAATATCCCGGTAATATTCCCGCTGCTGGGTAATCAGGTGCAGACGCTCCACAAATAACACCCGGTACACCAGGTCTCTCATAGGAACAATGGTTCGACGGAGCCTAAGCAGATCGGACCGTAAGTCAAATACTTCTTCTATCAGCTTACCATAGGTCAGCTCTGCGTTGCTTTCCTCGATCTCATTCAGCCGGTCTTCGATTTGATCCAGGACCGGAAAGTATTCATCCGTCATTTTATCAATAATGTGATAGCTGATATCATCCGGATTCAGCGCGGCTCCTTCAGCCTGCAGCTTTTTCCAGGAATGATTAACCGCCGAAGACGGAGCTTCATGATATGTAACGACAAAATTGGGTCCAAAAAACATACAGATTTCCTCAGCCCCAAGCGTTTCCTTATCAAGTGCATGAAGGACGAAAAAGCTGTAGCCATCATAGGAATCATGCTTTGGACGCTGACGCTCCATGTAGCAGTCCTCAATGGCCAGTGGATGAAAATGAAACACTGAGTCCAGCGTGTTTGTTTCCTCAGCGGTGGGAGAGGAATAATCAATCCAGTACCATTTCCATTCGTATTTCTTAAATTCATCCAATGTAATATTGTTTATTGTGTTTCCTTCTGCATCAATACCGGCACAGGAAATCATTGCCGCCCCTCCCTTCCTTTGAACAGCAGTTGCCCGCTGTAGTTATTTCCCACAAGAAAACGGGGCACCCGCTCCGGCGCCCCGTTCCACATTTTACAACATCGGAAGTATTTCGTCTAATGATGCGTAAGGATAATTTAAATCCTCTGCCACTGCCTGATACGTTACTTTTCCCTGAGCTGTATTCAATCCTTTGCCAAGGGTCGGGTTATTGGTAAGAGCTTTTGCCACGCCCTGGTTTGCAATCTGAAGCGCATAGGGAATGGTTACGTTAGTTAAAGCAATTGTAGACGTTCTTGGAACCGCGCCCGGCATATTTGCCACAGCGTAGTGCACCACACCATGTTTTTCATATGTCGGCTGATCGTGCGTCGTTACCTGGTCGGCAGTTTCAATAATACCTCCCTGGTCGATCGCCACATCGATCAGCACAGAGCCCCGCTCCATACTTTTCACCATTTCTTCTGTCACGAGCTTAGGTGCTTTGGCTCCGGGAATCAGGACCGCCCCGATCACCAGGTCCGACCGTTTTACTTCTTCCGCCAGGTTCAGGGGATTGCTGCTAAGCGTCTGAATTTGGCCGCCAAAGTCTTCATCAATCTGGCGGAGTCTCGCCGGGTTTAGATCGATAATTGTTACGTTGGCCCCGAGACCATGGGCGATGCGTGCAGCGTTCGTGCCGACAACCCCTCCGCCGATTACCGTTACGTTGGCCTTTTTCACTCCGGGCACTCCCGAAAGCAGGACGCCCTTGCCCCCGTGTACGCTTTCCAGAAACTGAGCTCCAACCTGGGCTGCCATCCTTCCTGCTACTTCACTCATTGGTGTTAAGAGCGGAAGTGTATGGTTTTCCTCGACTGTCTCATAAGCTACTGCAGTGACTCCGTTTTCGGTTAATGCTTTCACCAGTTCAGGTTCAGCAGCAAGGTGCAGATAGGTAAACAAAATCAAGTTTTCCCGGAAAAACTGATATTCCGAAGCCAGAGGTTCTTTGACTTTCAGTATCATCTCTGCCTGCTTCCATACGTCTGCGGCCTCCGGAATAATTTTTGCCCCAGCTGATTCATATTCTTCATTCGAAAATCCGCTGCCTTCTCCGGCATGGTTTTCAACATATATATGATGGCCCGCTTGTGTTAAATGCACAACCCCCGCCGGCGTAATCGCTACTCGATTTTCATTGTTTTTAATCTCTTTGGGAACCCCTATAATCACGATGCATCGCCTCCTCTAATACCTTTTCTATTAGTATAGCGTGTTTCCGGGTTATAAGCATTGGCCGATTAAAATAATATTCCCATTATCCATTTGTGATTTTTCACAATAGGTTTGTGTGTTTTTCTTTCAGCAATTCCAATTCCAGCAGCAGCGTCCATTTTTCATGGGCACTGGAAAGAGTCACACCTGCAATTGCCTGCATCCTTTTTAAACGGTAGGTCAGCGTATTGGGATGCACATGAAGTATCTTAGCGGCAGCGTTAACGTTGCAGTCTTCGCTCAGATAGATGTAAAGCGTGCTCAAAAGCTCCGTTTCATTTTCTGCATCATAATCGGATAGACTTTTCAGGGAAGGGTGTGTAAATGTTTCTTCCTCCCGCCTCTGTAAAAGAACTGGGAAAAAGCGGTAATAGCCTGCTTCATGCAGAAAATAATAATGGAAGGGAAGCTGGCGAACCTGTTTTTTTAAATCAAGCATGGTCAATGCCTGCCTGTAACCTCCCGCCACCTCCATATACTGATGACAGATTTCAGACGCAGCAATAGCCGTTAAAGTATCATCGTAACGTTCGTACCATAACTCATGCATCTGACGTAAAAATGCTGAGATTGTTGCTTCTATATTTCTGCTTTCAAGTCCGTACAGCATGAGAATAGCCCGGTGCTGATCATATGTTTTGAGCATCACCTTCACCCGCTGCGAAATCGTCAGCAGATAGGTGAGCCGCTCCCAGGCATTGTGCTCAAGCTGTTCTGAAAACTCCATGATTACAATGGAATACTGCTGTGGCCGCGCCGGAAAAAAACGAAGCATTTGACGCTCTATGGCCTGCTCATCCGTTTCATCCCCTGTCAACAGACGCCAAAAATATTCCTGATGGTCCTGCTGTGCCGGATTTCTTGGGTGAAACTGCCGCTGGAAACGCTCACCACACACAACAGCTGCCGAGTGAAGATCCTGCTTTGCCTCTTCTGAAAGAGGCGTTTCGCCCTCCACCACCCATATATAGCCTATTACTGTCTGCTTTTCCTTGACGGCTACGGCCATCCTGGTTCCGAGTCCTATTTCATCAATAGCGGAAATGGAGACCGGCTCACTCTGCTGATGAAGGCTTGGTATCACTCCTTCATTCCATAAACGGTGAATCACCTCTTCCGGCACGCGCCTCCCCATGATAGTCGCCGTACGTGCTCCGTCAGTGACCTGGGGGTGACCGCTGTAGGCGAGCAGACGGTGCGTCGAATCCTCAATGGTAACCGGGCCTCCAAGTGCTTCACTGATAAAGTCGGCAAATTCATTTAATGAATCGGCAGTATGCTGCCAAAGCTGCTTTTCAAACATAGTTATGCGCTCTCCTTCCAAGGTTTATAAAAAAAGGTAGAGCAGCAGATTTGCCAGGATGGTAAGAATAATGGAGACAATCAGGCTGATACCGAGCCAGTATAAACACATTGCAGTTCACCACGCATATTTATTTTTTGCCTTTTTTCTCCGGTTTGTATACAAAAGGAACTACAGCTTCCACCTGGGATGTCTGCGGGAACATGTCCACCGGCTGGGCATATTCTGGATGGTACCCTGCTTTTTTCAGGTACGCGGCATCCTTGGCCAGGGTAGATGGATTACAGGATACGTACACAAAACGTTTAGGCTTCACCTTTCCAATCGTGTCCAGCAGTGCCTCTCCGCAGCCTGTACGCGGCGGATCCGCCACTACTACATCAGGGCTCCAGTTTTCCCGCTGCCACTGAAGCATCATTTCTTCGGCTTTGCCATGGTAGAACCTGGCATGGGAAGCTCCTGCCTGTTTAGCATTTTTGTTAGCGTCCTGAATGCTTGCTTTAATCATATCCATGCCGCGTACTTCCTTAGCATCCGAGGACATCCAAAGGCCAATTGTGCCGCTGCCGCAGTAGGCATCGACCACTTTTTCACGGCCTGTGAGCTTTGCCGCTTGCTTCGCTTCGTCATAAAGCGTGGAAGCCTGCTCCGAGTTCAGCTGAAAAAATGCTTCCGGGGATAAATGAAAGGAAAAGTCCTGCATGTTGTACTTAATTGTATCTTTACCCCACAGCCGCTTGGTCGTCCCGCCAAAAACAGTCGGGCTGCTTTCATTCTGCACATGATGATGAATTGACTTTATTTCAGCGAACGAAGAACGCAGGAAATCCACCAGCTCTTCCTGCTCCGGCAGATCCACCGAAGACGTCACAAGCGTGACCTGAACCTCGCTTTTTTGTTCATTTGCCCGCACAACGATGGTTTTAACCCCTTTTTGTTTACTCGTGTGTACCGGCACCTCTTCATCCTTCATAAATACGGTAATTGCTTTTGTAATTTTATTTAGAATCGACTTTTCCACCATACAGCCGACATTGGTGAGGTCCACCAGCTGATTGGAATCACTCGAATACAGACCCGCTTCCACTCGCCCTTTCTTTCCCTCGCCTGTCTGCCACTGGCTTTTATTCCTATACCGCCATGGATTTTCCATCCCGATCGTTTCACGAATTTCCGGCACGACGGGAGCATAGCGTTCAAATGACTGCAGCACCAGATCCTGCTTCATCCACAGCTGTTCGTCGTATTCGGCATGCTGCAGCTGGCAGCCGCCACAGATTTTATACACCGGGCAGGGAGCTTTCTGCCGACTCGGCGAAGCTTCGCGGATATACTTAATGCTTGCGATCGCGCGGTTCCGTTTTACTTCCTCGACCTGGCCGACAATCACTTCCCCCGGGAGCGCCCCCTCCACGAAAACAGCCTGGCGTTTAAAATATCCAATTCCTTCACCGTTAATACCTATTCGTTTAATGGTCAGCGGAAATTCCTGACCCTCCTGCAGCGGCTGGCGCTGTTCAAATTTTTCATTTTTCGGCACGTGTATCTTCTCCTTTATCTGGTATTTCCACATGAAGCCATAAATAAATACTTGCATAGCTGTTGTACGGGCTCCACCGGCTGGACCATTCTGTTATTTCCGCCTTAGATGGTTTCGCTTCAAGTCCCAGCAGCTTCTTTAATCCATTTTGAACGCCAATATCAGCAGCGGGCATCAGGTTTTCTCTTCCGAGTCCAAACAGTAAAAAGCATTCTGCCGTCCAGGGCCCTATCCCCCGGTGCTTCGTAAGCTCCCGTATAACCTCCTCATCAGGTTTTTTCTGAAGAGCACCAATATCAAGCGTACCTTGCGCAATGCTTTTTGAAATATCCACTACGTATTCCGCTTTCCGGCGGCTGAACTGCAGCTTTCGAAGTTCATCAGGATGAATAGCTGCCACAGTCGCAGGGGCGGGGTAAAACCATACACCATCTTTATAAGTGCCGTATGTCTGAACGAATCTTGTTGAAAGAGTATAGGCAAAGGCCATGTTCAACTGCTGATGAATAATTGTTTTTATAAGACAGCCGTATAAGTCAAAGTCACAGGTGAGCGGCGCACCGTAAAACCGATGAAACAGCGGCTCTAATTCCGTCTGCTGAAAATGCCCGGCTGCCTGAGCAAGTGGCTGATGAAAACGAAAAATACGTTCTATTTTATCCAGAGCTTCCTGTTCTCTCTTCTCCGGGGCCTCTACATATACATAAGTCTCCGGTTGATGTTCAACAAACGCAACAGTTACTGTATCAAGCTGCCTCTCACCCGGCAGAGGCAGCTTCACCTTTCTTTTATCGATATCTACATTATACAGCGGATCGAGTGCCATCCGTTTCAGCATCAGCTGAACATCGTATACGGATGGGATCTGCTTTATTATCTGCTGCACAGTAATTACGTCCTTTCATGAAGCTTTGTTATTTTATCACGTTTACCCCTATTCACGCGACCTGCTCTCCGGGACGCTTAAAATTCTGCCATATTTTCTATTTTTAGGATAAAAGTATTAATTTTCAATAAATTGTTAATTATTTTTTCCGTTCTATTTTCCTATTCTCGATGAAATGGCTTTCTTCCTTTGTTTTCGTTCATTACAATAATCTTTGTGTGCCTGTGATACTTTCGTCATTTCTAAACGAATTAGGAGGTAAATTATGAGCTCTTCTGCACAAAAATCAACCGTGCTGCAGCGGTCACTGAATTGGATTGAACGAGTTGGGAATAAGCTTCCCCATCCGGTTACTCTGTTCGCCATTCTCGCCGCGCTTGTATTGGTATTGTCTGCCGTTCTTTCTGCTGCCGGCCTGCAGGTAGAATCTCCGGGAGAAGAAGGAGAAACGGTTCAGGTAACCAATCTGCTTTCATCGAGCGGAATCGAATACATATTCACCAGTATGGTGGACAACTTTATTAACTTTGCCCCGCTCGGAGTGGTGCTTGCTACCATGATCGGTATCGGCATTGCGGAGCGCACCGGACTTATCAGCGTACTGCTTCGCGGTTTTATCCTGTCTATCCCAAAATCTTTAATTACCTTTGGTCTTGTTTTTGCCGGTATTATGTCAAGTGTCGCCTCCGACGCCGGCTACGTAGTTCTTCCGCCTCTAGGTGCTATTCTGTTTGCCGCACTCGGGAGGCACCCGCTCGCAGGCCTTGCTGCTGCCTTCGCCGGGGTTTCGGCAGGCTTCAGTGCCAACCTCCTGCTTTCCGGTACCGATGTCCTGCTCGGTGAGTTGACAATCCAGGCGGCGTCCACCATCGATCCGGCCTACGCCGAACAGATGAATTTGGCGATGAATTACTACTTCATTTTCGTCTCCACATTTTTCCTGGCTGTCATCGGTACACTTGTGAGTCAGTTCGTCGTCGAACCGCGGCTCGGAGAATACAAGGGCGACTACCGGGAGAGCCTCACTTCATTAACGGGAACGGAAAAGAAAGGAATCTTCTGGTCGATGGGTTCAGCGCTTCTGACCATTATTCTGCTTGCCCTGCTCATTGTTCCATCTAATGCTCCGCTTCGCGGTGAAGGAGGGGCCGTCGTTCAGTCACCGTTTATGGACTCCCTCGTTGTCGTCATTATTATAGCCTTTTTCATTCCCGGGCTTGTATACGGTATTGTGACAAAAAGTATTAGAAACGATACGGATGTCGCCAATCAGCTTTCTGATACGATGGCTAGCATGGGCATGTTCATTCTGCTCGCATTCACAGCCGGACAGTTTGTTGCTTATTTTGAAGAAACCAATCTTGGAACGTTTATGGCTGTGTACGGCGCGGATTTTTTACAGTCAATTAATCTTACCGGCATTCCTTTAATTTTAGTATTCGTATTAATTGTCGGTTTCATCAACCTGTTTATCGGAAGTGCCTCTGCCAAATGGGCAATACTCGCGCCTGTATTCGTTCCGATTATGATGCAGCTTGGCTATTCGCCGGAACTGACGCAGATGGCATACCGTGTGGCAGATTCATCCACCAACATTATTACGCCGCTGATGACTTATTTTGCGATTATTATCGCGTTTGCCCAGCAGTATGACAAAAACATGCGCATCGGGTCCCTGATAGCAGTTATGCTTCCGTATTCTGTCGCATTCCTCCTGTTCTGGTCCCTGCTGCTTGTCGTATGGATGCTCACTGGCATTCCGCTCGGTCCAAACGGTCCGATTGAATACAACGGCTAAACGTTTAAAAGCAGGAGCTCCGGCTCCTGCTTTTTTATGCTACTCCAAATGTGTAATTCGGTTGATGTATTGAATAGAAGCACGTTCTTTTCGAAAGTGAATCCGGGATACTCCTGTATTGTCGATACGCATGGAACGCTGGAGCGATACCCAGTTGTCTTTGGCCAGTAAATACATAAAGAAAATCGTAATAAATCCTCCGTGCGAAACGACAGCAATCTGATCCTTATCCTTCCATTCCTCGGTCAGCTTATAATACAGCCACGCACACCGCTCGGTCAGATCGTTTTTTGTTTCTGCCCCTTCCACTTCAGCAGTTAAAAGATCCCTTCCGATAAGATCCGGGAATTCGTTTTGAATCACGTCTCTCGCCTTTCCTTCAAGCACACCTAGATGTACTTCGCGAAGCCGCTCATCGGTGGATACGTCCACCGGCTGAAATTGTGCCATTGCCTCCGCGGTCGCAGAAGCCCTCATTAAATCACTTGCAATTACAGCGTCAAACTGAATACTGCGAAAGTAACTGCCAAGCGCTTCTGCCTGCGTCTGTCCATGCGGGGTTAATGGATAATCCATCGACCCCTGCAGCACCTGGGCATAGTTTCCTTCTGATTCCCCGTGCCGGATAAAGTAAACATCAGGCATTATTCATCCTTCCAATCCGGCTGAAACTGACGGCATTTAACCCGCAGCTGCTCCACCATTTCTTCGAGTCTCTTCATTTCCGATTCGGAGCCTTCTTCAGGATCAATGTTATCCACCATTGTCGAAAGCAGATGCAGCCGCTGTTTTATATACTGAAGCTGCTGATTCTTGTCGTGTACTGGGGTGCTCATGACGCTCCTCCTTTTTTCTTTTCTTCTTTGAATATATCAATACGGTTCCAGCCGCCAAAAATATAATAGCTGACCGCAATTACAGCGCTGATCACGAAGCTGAGGCCTATGCCGAGCGCAATTCCGTTTTCCCCTATTCTTTCGGAAAAGAACCAGGCAAGCGGAAAACGAAGCACCCAGAAAGAAATAATATTCAGGGCAAGCACCTGGATCATTGCCCCGGAACTGCGCACAATACCGTTCAGCACGAAATTTATCCCTAAAAACGGATAAAAGAAAGCAACAATCTGCAGATACGTTTTACCGTATTGAATGGTGGCTTCGTCATTTACAAACAGCCCCATCAAAAATTCAGCCAGTAAAAAGACAGCGGTGCTCATCGTGATTGAAACGATTAAAATTAAAATTAACGCATTTTTCGCAATTGAGCTGATACGGTCCCAGCGGTTCGCTCCGATATTCTGCCCGGCCATACTTGTAATAGCAGAACCGAGCGTAGTTGCCGGAAGCATAATCAGGCTGTCCAGCCGCTGGGCTGCCCCGTATCCCGAGAGAACCACAGAGCCAAACGACGTTACCACTGTCATAATCGCCAGCTGCCCGCCGGAAATAGCCATCATCGACAGTCCTGCCGGCAGACCCAGTTTCATAATACGCTGAAATTCTGCTTTTTCGGGAATGCTTGGCACTGCGAATGGAAGTCCCTTCACAAGAATCATATAGACGACCCCGAATACAAACGCGCTTCCCTGGGAGATAACCGTCGCAATTGCCGCTCCCTGAATGCCCATATCAAAGCCTGAAATAAACAGCGGATCGAGAAAGATATTCAGCCCGACAGCCATCATTATAAAGCGAAGCGGGGTTTTACTGTCGCCGACAGCGCGCAGAACAGTACCTATAAAATTATAGCCAAATAAAAAGACAATGCCGATAAAGTTAATGCGTAAGTATATGACTGCACTTTCCAGGATGTCCGGCGGTGTCCCCATCCACGTCAAAACGGTTGGAGCTGCAAAAAAACCTATCGTTCCGAGAATAATTGCAAGCGTTCCTAAAACGGATACAAAAGCATTCAGAGAACGCTTCAGACCCTCATCATCATCCGCTCCCACCCTCTGGGAAAGCACTGTTAATGTTGCACTGTTAATTCCTATAATAAAGGAAAGCACAGAAAATAAAATCGTCGCAGCCAGTGAAACCGCACCCAGGGCGCTCGCGCCGATTAAGTTACCGACCCACAGGCTGTCCACGATTTGATAAGAGCTTTGAAGCAGGTTTCCAATAAAAATCGGAAAGGCGAATATCACCATTTTCTTCATGATACTGCCTTCCGTGAAGTCTAGCTGGTTACGTCCGGCATTTGCCATACTTTTCTCTCCAATTCTTTTCCAAGACCTCTTGCACTGTTAGTCGGAAAGAAGTTCGAATGTTTCTGTAACCGCAATGCTGTCTTTTACTGACTGGACCATCGAACAGTTTTTCTTCGTCCATTCCATGTTTTTTTGCATCTGAGCTTCTGTTACGTTTTCTGCTTTTACGATAAAATGCAGATGAACAGCAGTTATTTTATTTGCCTGCTTTTCATCCCGTTCCACCTCTGCCTCAATTTGAATATCATGCACTGTCTGGTGTCTTTTATTCATTATTTTGCGCAGCACTCCGCCGCTGCAAACAGCAATCGAAGAAGTCATCAGCTGAAAAGGGCGGAAGCCATACTCTTCTTCCCCGGACACAGACAGCTCTCCGTAGTCTGTTCTTGTTTGAAATCCTCCGTCAGTCATCGAAAACTTCATTCTATTCACCTCTTCAATAGTATCCTTCGTGTTGTATCTTATCTAAATATAAGCCTATCTCCAAACAAAAGGTATTATATCAAAAACTGAGGGATTTTGTGCGGAGACCTAAAAGCCTGAAGCTGTTTTATTCACGAAAAAAGCAGCTGCTATAATGATAGCAGCTGCCTCAGCCGTACTGTTTAGCGTACGTTTTCAGGATAAATTTCATTTAGGATTTCATGCGTTGGAGTGGAAATCAAGTTTTTATTAATGACTTCTTCCACTCTTCCACCCATGTTATCTTCCAGGTCTTTAGCATATTCTTTATCGCCGATAATATATGCTGTATCAAGACCGCGGTTTTTCATCTGTTTGTTGATGACAGGAGCCAGGCTCTTGTACCAGCGGTGGCGATTTTCTTCAAAACGCTGCTGAACTTTATCCACTTGTGTAGAACCTGCAGCCGTACGGTCAGCTGATGCTGTACCTTTATACTCCTGCCAGTCCTCGCTGTCCACGTCCCAGTGGAACTGCATTTCTTCGCGGATTTTGCCCATCGAGGTATCGATCAGGTAAACATCCTGCTTGTTTGTAAGAAGAATCGCTGTAGGCGGGAAAGTTTTTTCCAGTTTTTCGAGCTGCTCGGTCTGCGGCGTTGGCTCCCACATTACTTCTGTCTCCACCGGCACCTGGAAAATGTCTGCTTCCCAAGTAGATCCGTCGCCGGATGCAAAGATAATAACACTCTTCTGCAGATCAGAACGATGGTCCTCAATGTATTTTTCGATATCATCGGTAATTTTTTTGATCGCATTTTTTTCATCTTTTGTTTCGCTCTTGTCTGCGTACTGCTTTAAGCCGTTAACAGCCTTTTTGTATTTAATCTTCCATTCTTCACTAGGCTGGCCGCCTTCACCAATATCGGTGTTCAAATAAAAGGACACAAAACCATATTCATCCTCTTTATTTTTCAGCTGTTTTAAATTGTTCGTAATTCCCATTGTCTGTTGCCCCTTTCCGTGACTGTGTTAACTATTCAATTACCATTCTACAAAGTGTATTTCCTTCGAACAGGAACGGTAAACGTCAAATACAATAATATTTTCAAACCAATAAAAAAAAGCAGGTTCAAATGAAAGAACCTGCCTCAGATTGTAGACAAAGGCCTCCGAAAATGGATTTCGGAGGCCTTTGTTGTGCCATCGAAAGAAAAAAGAAGCCCTAATAGACAAGCGCCTATTTGTCGCCACCGCCAGGTGGCGAGTTTTTTGAGATTCATCGCCGCATAAACAAGCATCGCCTGCGCGGTGTTTCGTGCCCCTCCGGCGAGGAGCGTCCAACGCAAGCCATGCTTTTGTTTGAGATCCGCAAAAATCCGTTCGATGGTTTCTTTTCGTTCCGCATAGGTTCTCCGGTTCCACGGAGTGTGTCGAAGGTGTTCGGCTTCGTCCAGATCGTCCTGCCAGACGTGGCGGAGAATCACCTTCCGGTGATCCCGGCTTTGGGTGCAGGTTTCAAGCAGCGGACAGGACTGACAAATGGCGGGATCTGAGACATACTCCTGATAGCCGTCCCGAGTCGTGGTGCGGTAGCGCAGGGCCTGGTGCTCGGGACAGAGATACGCGTCCAGATAGGCATCATACACAAAGTCCTGTTTGCGCAAGCGTCCCGGCGGGCCTTTGGGACGGGTATAAGGCATGACCGGGCGGATGCCCTGCTCGCGAAGCCAATGAGCAATCGCCGGGGTTTTATATCCGGCATCCACCGCGACGGCATACGGGCGGCCCATCCGGGCCGTCACCTGGGCCAACAGATCATGAAAGACCCGGCTGTCATGAACATTGCCCCCCGTCACGATCGCTCCGAGGACAAACCCATGCCGGTCGCAGGCGGTGTGCCAGCTGTAGGCAAACATCTTCTCCCGTTCATCTTTGACGTAATAGCCGCTGTCAGGATCGGTCGTGCTTTGTTTGACCTCCCGTCCTTGGCGGCGGGCGGGAGGCAGGGGCTTTTTTCCGTGGACCTCGCGGTCCCGGTGAATTTCGGCGTCCAGTTGATCCTGGTAGGCCCGGGCTTCGGCCGCCAACTGAACCCGATCGAATTTTTTCTTGTTGGCGTTCGCTTTCACGTGGGTGGCATCGATATAAAAGACGGACGGATCCACAAAGCCGGCGGCCGCTGCTTCCTCGAGCACGCGTTCAAATATCACTTCGAACAACCCGCTGTCCCGAAACCGGCGCGTGTAGTTTTTGCCGAAGGTGGAAAAATGCGGCACAGGCTCCAAAAGTTCCAAACCAAGGAACCATCGGTAGGCCACATTCGTTTCGATCTCCCGCACCGTCTGACGCATGGAACGAATGCCGAACAAATACTGGAGCAACACCATTTTTACCAGACGGACCGGGTCAATACTCGGCCGGCCGATGGGGGCATAGAGGGAGGCAACTTCGTCGTAAATAAAAGAAAAATCCAGCGCGGCCTCGATCTGGCGGACCAGGTGGTCCGCGGGCACTAACTGATCCAACTGAATGGTCGCTTCCCGGTAACGAGCTTCTTCCGAACTCCGCCTCATCATGCGCCATAACCCCTTTCCAGGCTATTTCTTTTTATCATAGCACAAAAAAACTGCCGACAAACTCTAAAATTAGAGTCATTGTCGACAGTCTGAAGCAGGTTCAAATGAAAGAACCTGCCTTTTTTATTAAGAGGACTGGGTGTTGTCAGCACTCTGCAGCTGGCCTGAGCTGTTGTTTGAAGAGCTGCTTTCAATAGCAGTACTTTCTTCTTTTAGCTCTTTTAATTCACCAGTAGTTTCAAGCGTCGTCGTTTTTGCTTTCATCAATGTTTCTTTCAGACTGTTCACCCGGTTGACGATTTCCTGGATATCTGTGCTTGCTGACTGGAGCAGCTCAGAATAATAATTTGACGTTTCTCTTAATGTAGAAATGACTGATTCCCTGTTCTCTGAAAGAAACTGGGATGTGTTGTTCAGTGTGGAAGCTGTTTGTTTCGTGCCCTCTACAATAGGGGAACGGGTTTTACGTGTACTGAGCAAAACAATAACGGAGACGACGCCTCCAAGAATTAAACCAATTTTGAGTGCTGTGTTTCCATTTTCCTCTGCCATCACTATCCATCCTTTCGACTCTGCATATATTATTACCTATACCACATTTTACATGAATTTATTCTTTTTTACTTTATCTTATCAAAAAAAATCTACCTATCAGGAAACTATTGTGCTTTTGATCACATTTTCATGATTTTATGGTTTGTCAAACGAGTAATATAGGGTAAACTAATTGTCAGCAGGAGTATAATAGAAAGAAAGGAAGATGTCCGCATGAGAAAACCACAGAGACTTTCATTTGAAGACTTAATGGAAGCAAATAAAAATGAACTCAAGGGCAACAAACAGGCACTTGATTCTATAGACCGCAGGCTTGACGAAAAAAAATCCAAAGAAGTCTATGTCCGCCCGGCCACTAAAAAACGAGCCAATTAATAGCGCTGCAAGGATGGCACCCCTCCAGATATTTCTATGCCATCCTTATATATATTGCCTCTTTTAATTTTTGGAATTTTTCGTTAAATAAATCCGTAAGCATACCTTCCTGCAATAAAAAAACCGCCTTTCGGCGGCTTTTTCCTCTGTATTTTACAGATCGGAGTCTTCGAGAATCCGTTCAATTTCTTCTTTATGACCGGTCTCATCAGAAATAAGGTCTTCAAGTTTGTTTTGAAGCTCGATCATGTTCAGCTCTTCTGCCTGCTGGGCGCGTTTTGTGTAGCGCTCAATTGTGTCTGCTTCAGCGTCACGCGCTGCTTCAAGCATTTCGCGCACCTGGAATGTCTGCTTCACGTCAGCAGGCTTTGTGGTCGGTGTACCGCCAAGTGTACGAATTTTAGAAGCCAGGTATTGAGCGTGGCCCTGCTCGTCACCGATTTCATCTTCAAACAGTGGTCTGAGCATTGGTGTGTGAATGCCGGAAACCACAGCTGCATAGTTTGTATACATAATAGCTGCTGCATATTCGTGTGCTAAGTCGACGTTAAGTCCATCGATTAATTCCTGTACTTTAGGATCGTTTTCTCTTACGCGTTCCATGAATAAATTCCTCCTGTCGTCTGTTTAGTGCAATTGATGTTTTCTCATAGTTGCAGCCTTCCAAAGTATATTTTACCCTTTTTCAGGCTGAAAAAACCTCTTTTTTATTTGAACAGGTATAGATATTCGCTGTAACCCTGCTCTTCAAGCTCATTAACTGGGATAAATTTAAGGGCAGCCGAATTGATACAATACCGTAAACCTGTTGGTTCAGGCCCGTCCGGAAATACGTGTCCAAGGTGGGAATCTGCTTCGTCACTGCGGACTTCCGTTCTTCTCATCCCTAAAGAATCGTCAAAGCTTTCTTTAACTTCGCTTTCCTTTAAAGGCATGGTAAAGCTTGGCCATCCGCAGTTGGAATCAAATTTATCCTTTGAACTGAACAAAGGCTCTCCGGAAACTACGTCTACATACAGGCCTTCCTCTTTATGGTTCCAGTATTCATTTTCAAATGGGCGCTCGGTGGCATCATTTTGAGTTACTTCATACTGTATCGGGGTTAACCGCTGTTTCAGTTCTTCTGTACTGTATTTTTTATTGGTGCTCATTCTGCTCACTCCAGTAATTGTTTATAAATCCTTCACGGCCGGAGCCCTTCCGGTACATCATATAGTGAAAACGATTTTTGTGATGATAATCCTGGTGATATTCTTCGGCCGGATAAAATACTCCGGCTTCCCTGATTCTCGTTACCACAGGTTTTTCAAACGGGCCATTTTCATCAAGCTCCTGCTTGGAGGCTTCAGCAAGCCTGCGCTGTTCTTCATCGTGGTAGAAAATATTCGTCGTATAGGATTCCCCGCGGTCATTAAACTGACCACCCGGATCTGTAGGGTCAATCTGGCGCCAGAATATTTCAAGCAGCCGTTCATAAGATACCACCGACGGGTCATATTTCATTTGAATAGCTTCTACGTGACCGGTAGTTTCTGAACATACTTCCCGGTACGTCGGATTTTCTGTATGACCTCCGGTATATCCCGACATAATATCGTAGACACCCTCCTCCTGTTCAAAAGGGCCCACCATACACCAGAAACATCCCCCGGCAAAGGTGGCAAGCTTCGTACTTTGTTCTTCTGCCATAATATTCACCCCAATCTCTCATGTACTGTTAATTATAACATTTCTTCATTTGATTTCCTGTTTATGTGCTCACCCTGAATCTTCTTCCATTCATCTCATTCAATAACAAAAGGCCAGCTCTACGGCCGGCCTCTCGGTCTTATTTTGCTAATTGTTTCAGGGATTCGCGGTTAAATGCCGGGATGTCATCCGGCTCACGGCTTGTAACCAGGTTGTTGCAAACGACTACTTCTTCATCATGAAGCTTCGCTTTCGCATACTCCATATCTGTCTGAATGGATTTAAATCCTGTCGCATTACGGCCTTCGAGCGCTTTTGCTGTAATAAGCAGCTGCGGACCGTGGCAAATTGCAAATACCGGCTTATCATGATCCATGAAATATTTGGCGAAATCCACGAAACGCTGATCGCCGCGAAGCTGATCCGGAGAGAATCCTCCTGGAATAAGAAGAGCATCAAAATCTTCCGGCTTCACGTCTTCAATAGAAGCGTCGACGGTTACTTTCGCTTCTCCCTGTTTACCGGTAACGGTTTTGCCTTTCTCATTTTCGATTACGGTAAGTTCATGACCTTCTTTTTCGAATGCTTCTTTCGGGTCTGTGAATTCCACATCTTCAAAAAGATCTGTAAGGACTACTGCTATTTTGCTCATCATATATCACCTTTCCTGGATATAATCTTTAGTCACACAGATAAGTTTACCCAAGTCCCTGCTCATTCTAAACCTGGCGGCCGTTTATTTTAAACCGGTCGGCAATCCGGCGCATCGAAGCGGCCTTTTCTTCAAATGACGGGGTCATGCCTACAGTCATAATTTCTTCAGCACCATAAGCTTTTTCAAGCCATTTGAGCTTTTCCTCCACTTGATCTATCGTTCCAACCGCGTTATGATACCGGTTTTTTTGAAACATGTCTTTTTCTTCATCCATATACGTAACTTCTTTAATCATTTCATACGACGGTATACCGAGCAGTCCGAGTCCCTTAGCCGTCACGGAGGAAACGTAATCACTTACCGCCCTCCATTCTTCCGCCTGCTGTTCGGACTCTGCTGCGAGCGCCGAAACCGCCAGCATAAAATAAGGAGCCGGACAGATGCTCGAGGGCTGAAAATGTTCATGATAATAATCAGCTGCCTGAAAGCCTTCGTCCGGATTAATAAAATGAGCGAAGCAAAACGGCAGGCCGTTTTCTGCCGCTGTTTTAGCACTGTCCCGGCTTGAGCCTAGAATCCAGACTGCCGGCTTCACCTGAGCCCGGGGCGTCACCGGAGCGTAGTCATACAGCCCTTCGTATTTATTGCCTTCCGGGGATAAAAAAGTAAGCAGCTCTTTCAGCTGTTCAGGATACCTCGCTGCATTCCTTGACCCTCCTTCGTGAAGCGCCCTTGTAACGTTTGGCATGGCTCCCGGCGCCCTGCCCAGACCGAGATCAATACGATCTCTGTAGAGCGAAGCGAGCACTTCAAATACCTCCGCTACTTTAAAGGCACTGTAATGCGGAAGCAGTACTGCACCGGAGCCAACTTTTATACGTTTTGTGCATGCAGCCAGATGGGCAATTAATACTTCCGGAGCGCTCCCGGCTATGTGCTTTGTGCCGTGATGCTCAGAGACCCAGAACCGGTGGTAGCCGAGCTCTTCAGCGATACGGGCGTATTCCCCGGTCCAGGCGAATGTTTTTTCCGGCGTTTCTCCGTAGGGCATGATGGATTGATCGAGTATACTCAGTTTCACGGTTTCCCTTCTTTCTTTACTTGCGCTGATAATCCGCTTTAATTTCTCCCCAGTTTTTTGTATCCCATTTATAAATTGGATTCTTCCACGTATGCTCCTTCAGCCATTTTTCTGCCTGGCGGATCTCCTCCCAGATTTCCCGGCTGTCCGCGTCTTCAACAAGCGTCGAATTCGCTTTTTTCTTTTCCACCCAGCCAATGGCTGTCGCCGAGTCCGAATATACAGGCATTCCGCTCTCCTTTTCTTTTAAGTACCGGAGCGCATGCACGATCCCTAGAAATTCCGCCATATTGTTTGTGCCTTTTTTAAACCCAGGATGGGCAAACACAATTTCTTCCGTTTTCGTATAGACGCCCCGGTATTCTACCGGTCCCGGGTTGCCGTGGGAACCGGCGTCTACAGAAATACTTTCCATTATGTAGCTGCCATTTTCAGCTTCAGGTTTTCCTCCGGAGCCATTAAAAGCTGCCTCTGCTTCTTCATATGAAGGAAACGACTTAAATTTCGCTCCTTTGACCCCCTTGACCTGCTTTTCACATTCAGCCCATGTGCTGTAAATCCCAGGATTTTTTCCTTTCCATACTACATACCATTTCTTTTTCGCCATTTGTCTCTCTCCCCAGGAAAAAAGAACGTCCCCCAACCAGCAGAGACGTCCAATTTCTTATTCTTCTTTTGCTGAAAAGCGCTGGAATACCGTATCCTTCTGCACCGGATAACGCTCAAATCCGCACAAATTATTAATAATTGTTTGATTTCTTACAACGGATAAAGATAAATTCGTCGCAGCTGTGCCGTGCGAATGATCGATATTTGTGAGCATGTATATATGGTTATCACGGCCGTCCTTAAACTGAAGTCGATAATAATCATCAATCATGTAATGGTCTGCGTCTTCCTTTTCCACAAGCTCTCCGTAATTCTGAATCCACTCCGGGACACTCGGCTGAAAGCCGGTGGCAAGCACGACTTTATCCGAAAAGCAGCGGAACGTTTTATCCTGCTGCCATTGACGGAGCTTCAACTGATAGCCCCCCTCCACCGACTGAATATCCAACAGCTCAGTGGCAGCCTGGAGCACAACATTTGGATCTTCCCGTTCGATAGAACGATGATAAAGAAGATCGTATATTTTTTCAAGCGTAGGCTGCTCGATGCCCTTTCTCGCATGGTCGAGCTCCGGAAGTGTCTCGAGCCTTGTTTTAATATCGAGTGATCGAAAATATTCGACAAAATCCGTTGAAAAAATCTCGCGGGCGACCTTCGCGTCCTCGGCCTGGAAAAACTGGGGGGAGCGGGTAAACCAGTTCAGCTTATAATGAAAATGCTTCTGATCCTGCAGGAGGTCATGGAAAATTTCTGCTGCGCTCTGTCCGGAGCCAACAACGGTGACCTCGTCTCCACTCTTCAACTCCTCCTTGCGAAAAGAATAATCGGCCGCATGATAAATCTCATCACTCTGCTGTCTTTCAATATTAGGAGGAAGCATCGGTGCTGCTCCTGTTCCCACTGCCACATTTTTTGTATAAAAATATTCCTTTTCCCCGCTGCCCGTATTTTCCGTCGTAATTTTGTAGCAGGACACTCCGTCCCAGCTGCTGTCAGCAACCTCAAGCACCCGCTGCCCGAAAAGGCAGTACGGAAGCTGGGCAGCCACCCACTTTCCGTACGAGTCGTATTCTCTTCTTGGCACCTTCAGCTGCTTGTTAAAAAAGAACTGAAACATGCGGTTATGCTTATGCAAATAATTTAACAGCGTAAAACGGCTCGTCGGATCGGCAAAAGTTACCAGGTCAGCAAGAAAGGAAGAATTCAGCACTGTACCTTCGAGCAGCATTCCCGGATGCCAGGCAAATTCATCCTTTTCATCTAAGAACACGGCTTCTATATCGTCCACTGGTTCAAGCAGGGCGGCCATGCCAAGATTAAACGGCCCAAGCCCGATTCCTGCTATATCATAAAGTTTGTTTTCCAACCTGATCACCTCTAAATTAAGTACTTCCGGCTTCAATCAAAAAGTCCAGCAATTCCGCTGGACTTCCATTCCGTATTGAAAGGCTGCCGGAAACCTTTGTCTCTATACGAATTTCCAACTTTGTAATCAAGTTCTATTTTCCCTTCCTCTTTTAATATTAATCACTGAATATGGTTACAATTAAATGAATTTCCTTTTAGGACGGAAAAACAGCTGCACAAACAGAATCAATGCAGCCACAGCCGCCGTCCATGCTACCAGATTTACTTCCTGCCAGCGCTGCACAAAAATACCAGTAAACGCCCATACAAATACCAGCGTATATAAAACATCGCCCGTTTTTCTATAAAACAAAATCACAGCAGCAGAAGCTGCAGTAATCGCAAGAGCAGTCCACCAGCTGCCGTCGATAATCCATCCGCGTACACCACTCGCTGTAAGTACAACACCGATGTTCGTAATAGAGGCGACTGTAACCCAGCCAAAATATACACTGATTGGTATCAGCAGAAGCCCCCGGCGCGGGCTCGTTTTAATTTTCATATAGATAGCACCCAGGCTGAGCCACAGGCCCAGAATAGCCGCCATCGTCCCGTAAAATATTTCATAATGAAATAAAAAAAGCCACAGAACGTTAAATATACAGGATAGGATAAATGTATAACCGATGCCTGCATATATATGCTCTTCCGTCGGTTTTGCGAAAAAAGCACGCAGCACCCACAAAATCATCAGCAGATAAATAACGCCCCATATCGAAAAAACATAGCCTGCAGGGGTGAATAGTACATTGAGGCTGTCCGAGATGCTGCCGGTAGTCTGGCCGTTTAACGGCAGAGCGTTGGCAAGCCCGTTGACAGCAATGACTACCGCCAGTGCGAAAGCATTCAGGAGCTTAAGCTTCATAGAAGGAATGGAAAACATAAACAACCACCTTTGATTAAAAGACCTGGGGGGCAGCTTCTTCAGCTGCCTATATATTCTATGTTCATTTTAAAAAATCCTCCGGTCAAAATTGGCCGGAGGATTATGGAGTTTCTTTTTAGTTGATTTCTGCCGGTCTCGGCCCTTTACGTGCGCCTTTATCCAGACGATTAATGGTCGCCATATCTTCATCCTCAAGCGCAAAGTCAAACACATCGATGTTGCTTTCAATGCGTTCCGGTGTCACTGATTTCGGAATGATGATCGTATCATTTTGCAGATGCCAGCGCAGAACGATCTGGGCCGGATTTTTCCCGTGCTTTTCTGCAATGTTTTGAATGTGTTCATCACCAAGCACTTCTCCGCCCTGCATGATAGGGCTCCATGCTTCCACATAAATGTTTTTCTTTTTGCAGTAATCCTTTAATTCATTCTGGGCCAGGTAAGGATGGCATTCCACCTGGTTTAATACCGGCTTCACTGTGCATTCGTTTAAAATTCTTTCCAGGTGCTCCACCTCAAAATTACTTACGCCGATCGCCTTTACTTTGCCGTCTTCGTAAAGCTTTTCAAGCGCCTGGTACGTTTCTACGTAATCGTCATTTGCCGGCGTCGGCCAGTGAATCAGATATAAATCCACATAATCGAGTCCCAGGCGTTCCAGGCTGGCGTCAAATGCCTGCAGCGTATTTTCGTAGCCGTGATCAGAGTTCCATACCTTTGTCGTAATAAAGAGATCTTCTCTCGGAATTTCGCTCGCTTTAATCGCACGGCCGACTCCTTCTTCATTTTTGTAGATCATTGCCGTATCGATAGAACGATAGCCGGAGTTCAGCGCGTGAGTAACAGCCCGTTCAGCTTCATCATCACTTACCTGAAAAACACCGAAGCCAAGCTGAGGCATTTGCAGCTGATTGTTTAAAGTTACGTAATCCATATTGTATACCTTCTTTCTGTATATGCTGTGACTATTACTGTATACCCGCTGTTCTTTAAATTACACCTGCAGGATTCACCGTTTTTTTACAAGACGCTGAAGATAGTGCTTCCACTCCTTTACGCTTGCCGGCTTATTGCTGCCGCTTGAAATGGAGATCTGCACCCCGTCTTCCATGAACGAAGCCGGAAAAGCTACATTACCAATTGAAGGGTTATCGGCACCGTTCACCAGCTGCCAGGGATGCTTATTCCTCGCAATCATTTGCTGGGCTGATTTATCCCCGGAGGCGGACACAATCAACCACGCGTTCTCCAAATCCTCCGGCTTGCCCATTTTTTGCTTCCAGTCCACCTTATTTTCTTCCCAAAGCTTTTTCAGTCCTTCAGACAGCTCCGGTGCCACAATCGTTACAGCAGCATTTGCCTTTAACAGCTTGCCGGCTTTACGTTCCGCCACCCTGCCGCCGCCAATGATTACAGTTTCCCTCATTTCCAGATTTACAGCTAGCGGAAAAAGAAAGTCAGACATGAATGCCTGCGGCTTTTTCAAGCGTTTCAGCGACACGGGATTCAAGCACCGGAAGCAGCCGTTCGTCGAACCCTAAAAAGTCGCACCTTGTAAAATGCCCGGGTTTGGCCTGATTGTAGTGGTCTGCTGCTTCGTCCATCTCTTTAATGAGCAGTCCGACAAACATTAAATATGGCAGAACGTATACTGGCTGCTCTCCTTCAGCCAGCTCTTTCATTTTTTCCTGAAACCCCGGCTCGGCGGCGGCCAGGAAAGCTGTTTCCACCCTCGAACGGCCGGTATGCTTCTCAAGCTCTCCGGCTATACGGTAAAAGTCTTCGATTGCCCCGGGATCCTTTGCACCTCTTCCTACAAACAGGATGACTGCTTCTTCCTCCGGCACCCACCCTTTTACTCGGAGACGGTCCAGGAGAAGATCGTTAATACGGTCATGAACACCAAAAGGGTTCCCGTATTGAATAGTCACTTCAGGGTGCATCTGCTGCACTTTTTCGAGCTCTTCAGGAATATCTTTTTTGATATGACCGGCTGAAAGCAAAAGCACCGGCACAACAGCCAGGGTATCGGCACCATTTTCAATGCACTCAACAGCGCTTGTGACGATATCCGGCTCTGCCAATTCCAAAAAGCAGGTTCTCTGCTCGTAATCCGGGAAAGCAGCTCCCGCTTTTTTCGTAAAAGCTTTTACCTGTTCATTGCCCTCGGGGACTCTCGTGCCGTGTCCAACAAACAAAATAGCTTTCATGATCATTCCTCCTTAAATAATAGGGCTGAAGCAATCTTGAATAGAGGCAGTGACTGCCTGCGCCGAAGCCTCTGCTGTCGTATCCACATGGATTCCGTATTTTTCAGCCTGCTCTTTCGTGCGTTCACCAATGCACACTACCGTTTTTTGCGACCACCACCGGCCAGCGTCTCCATTATACAAGTCATTGATTTTCCCCACAGCTGTCGTGACAGCTTTTCTACATGGGAAAATCACTGTATTAATGGAGTTATCCATCAGCAGCCGCTCAAGTGTATGATCTGAAGACACGGCACTCTTTAACACATGCCCTATGTCACTGCTGGCCTGGGGACCGATTTCTTTTATCCATTCTTCGCTTCCAATAGCATGAACGCTCTCTGTATGTCCCCACCGCTCTTTCGGACGAAATTCGGGAAGAACGCCGTAGTCCTTCCATTTTTCTTCTGCCCGGCGGGTTGCGGCTGTAAGAAGGCAGGTTACCTGTCTCAGGTCCAGACGCCAGTTCTTTAACTGAGACACAAACGCTTCAACGTCACTGGCTGTTTCAAATACAATTTCATCATAGGGAAGATTCTTTTGTAGGTGGGTAAGCTCCGGCAATGTTTCTTCCCATACCGGCCCTTCATACACCTCCGCCCCCTGACTCTTCCAATCGCTGCTCCATCTGCCTGCACCCGGTGTTGTCCGCACATGCCATATGTAGCGGCCAAACAATGGAAGCTCTTCAAACCAGGTGGCGGACGGTCCAGCTTTAACGACGTTGCCGACCAGCGTAATCGAAGGGTTTTCAATCGCATGCTTCTGTACAATATCATTGATATCTGCCAGTGTGCCTTTAACTGTCCGCTGCTTGGAGTATGTGCCCCACTCGACTACCATCACGGCCGTATCCTTAGGCTTTCCCGCTTCTATGAGCCGCTTCGTTATAAAAGGCAGGTTTTTGACCCCCATGTAAAAAGCGACTGTATCAATGCTTTTGGCAAGCGGTTCCCAGTCCAGGTCCGGTTCTCCAGTTTCCTTTTTCGTATGGGCGGTAATCGCTGCAAAGCTTCCCGAATAATCGCGGTGAGTTACAGGTACTCCGGCATAAAGCGGGGCAGCTATACCAGAGGTGATGCCCGGAACAATTTCGTACTCGATACTGTTTTCCTCCATCACGGCCGCTTCTTCCCCGACTCTTCCAAACACACCAGGGTCACCGCCTTTAAGACGTACTACCCGTTTTCCCTCCCGGCTTTTTTCCACCATCATTTCCTGAATCACTTCCTGCCGCAGAATATGCTTCTGCGGCAGTTTTCCACAGTATATACGTTCCGCTTCAATCGGGGCCTGTTCCAGAAGAAGCGGGTTGACCAGCCTGTCATAAAAGATGACGTCTGCCTGCCGGATGCACTCTGCTCCGCGCACGGTAAGAAGACCTTCATTTCCGGGCCCTGCTCCTACTAAATACACTTTTCCAGCTGCCACCCAACCCCTCCTTTCTCTTTATTAAATGGTAAAAAAGGACACGGCTTTACAGCCCGCGTCCTCTACGTATCTTTCTTTATTGTTCTTCGATGTAATCCCAGTTCACTAACGCGTCCACCACTTCCTGGGCAGATTCTTCAATGGATTTTTGTTCCGTATTTACCGTGAGCTCCGGGTTTTCCGGTTCTTCATAGGGAGCGTTGATCCCGGTAAAGGAAGGAATTTCTCCGGAGCGGGCTTTTTTGTACAACCCTTTTGGGTCCCGCTCTTCACACGCTTCGAGGCTCGCCTCTACGTACACTTCGATAAATTCTCCATCCGGGAGCAGTTCACGCACCTGATGGCGGTCCTCCCGGTACGGGGAAATAAAAGCAGTGCTGACAATCTGGCCGCTGTCAACGAACAGCTTTGCCACTTCTCCGATGCGGCGGATGTTTTCTGTCCGGTCCTCCGGAGAAAAGCCAAGGTCCTTATTCAGGCCGTGGCGGACGTTATCTCCGTCGAGCACGTAAGTATGGCTGCCCCGTTCAAAAAGCTTCCGGGAAACGGCGTTTGCGAGCGTGGATTTACCGGATCCGGAAAGACCGGTAAACCATAGCACAAAGCTTTGATGCTTATTTTTTTCCTGACGTTCTTCTTTGGATACCGAGGCATCGTGCCAGACGATATCGGTGGATTTAGACCCCATCGTTTTCCTCCTGTCGTTTATGAATTGGAAGTCTGGCGCTGCATGCCGCGGATTAATACTTCCACGACCTCCGGACGGCTGAACTCTTTTGGAGGCATTTCGCCATTGGTCAGCATGGCGCGCACCTTCGTACCGGAAAGAATGACATGGTCAGCTTTGTCGTGCGGGCACGTTTTGGCTGTTGCCATGTTTTCACATTTCAGGCAGTAGAAGGAATGCTCAAAGAAGCGCAGCTGAATGCCAAGTTCTTCAAACGTAAACTCGGAGAAAATTTCCTGAGCGTCATACGTGCCGTAATAGTCACCGACACCAGCATGGTCACGGCCTACAATAAAGTGGGTGCAGCCGTAATTTTTCCGGACCATGGCATGGAATATTGCTTCCCTCGGCCCGGCGTAGCGCATAGCAGCAGGAAATACGGCTAAAAACGTCCGGTTCTCAGGGTAATATTCATCAAGAATGGTTTCATAGCTTTCCATACGCACATCGGCAGGAATATCATCTGATTTTGTTGCTCCGACAAGCGGATTTAAAAACAGGCCGTCCACGGTTTCAAGCGCTGCTTTTTGAATATATTCATGCGCCCGGTGAACAGGGTTTCTCGTCTGAAAACCGACTACGGTATTCCAGCCGCGGCTTTCAAACGCGCTGCGCGTTTCTTCCGGGTCCAGATAATAGTTTTCAAACTGTTCGTGGCTGATTTCTTTTACAAGCGTGATTTTACCGGAAACATACGTGTCCGGACGATCGTACATTTTCTTTACGCCGGGGTGGGCTTCTTCTTCGGTGCGGTATACTTCTCTTGCTTCCCGCGTTTTATCCGGAGCATAGAATCCTTCAAGTTCAATCGTACCGTACGTTTCTCCGTCAAAAACCAGAAGGGCTTCCTCTCCTGCTTTCAATTCCTCCGCTTTTTCCTTCGTAACCGGAAGGGTAATAGGAATACTCCAGACTGTACCGTCCGCCAGGCGCATCGAAGAAACCACCGAGTTGTAGTCCTCTTCGCTCATGAAGCCTTCAAGCGGACTGAATGCTCCGTTTGAAAGCAGTTCAAGGTCAGATAAAGCGACCTCATCAAGCTCAATTTGTTTTTGAATGGATGAAACGTCTTTGTTCAAGTCCTTACGATTTACTAATTTCCCACCGTGCGGTGTGCTTAAAGCCATGATCATCGTCCCTTCTTCATCTTAATTCATCAGCGGTGCAGGCCACATTCTGTTTTTCCGCTTCCTGTCCAGCGTCCGCTGCGAAGGTCTTCGCCTTCGAGCACCTTTGCAGTGCACTGTACACAGCCGATACTTGGATAATTCTGCTCGTGCAGTTCATTGTAAGGAAGGCTGTTGTCTTCGATATAGGCCCAGATATCATCCCACGTCCAGTGGATTAGAGGACAGATTTTAATCGATTCAAACCGCTTATCTTCGTTTACAAACTGCGTGTTGCGACGCGTAAGTGACTGCGACCTGCGCAGGCCGGACATCCAGGCGCCGTACTGGCTCAATTCGTTTTCGAGGGGCTGCAGCTTCCGAATACTGCAGCAGCGGTCCGGATCTGTTTCCCAAAGTCTATCGCCTTCCTGGGCCGCCTGTTGTTTAGGCGAAAGTTCCGGCTTCAGCATTTTAATATTTAACTCCGGATACTTATCACGAACTGCATCAATTACATCATACGTTTCTTTAAAATGAAACTGGGTGTCGAGAAAAGCGATGGTTGCATCTGGTTTCACCTGGCTGATTAAATCGATCAATACAATTCCTTCAGCTCCGAAACTGCATGCGTATACTAAATCATCGCCGTATTCGCCGTAGGCCCAGCGGATAACTTCAAGCGCACTTTTTCCTTCCAGCACTTCGTTATTCACTTGCTCCAATTCATTTGTCTGCAGGGAATCATATACTATCATGCGCTTCCATCCCTTTCAATTTAATATTGTACCTGTTTCTATAAAAAATGAAAATCTTATTTTAAAGTCTTTGAAATCCTTAGTAAGTTTATCAGGTTTATTAGCTTATAGTATATTTTAGTGGCTTCCTTTTGCAAAGTCAACAATACAAATCGTTTAACTAGGGATTATTCATAGGGGAATTTTCCCGGTCATTCTATTTCCTGTTAGCATTAGCTTTCACATCAGTATTTATGGCATAATATAAAAGGATCTTACTTTTAAAAGCAGCATCGGTTCAGCGCACAATTTTTAGGAGGTTACGAATGAAATTTATTGATAATGAAGGCATTAATGACCCAAGAATCAATTTAGCCATTGAAGAATTTGCTTTAAAAAACATGGATCTCGGCAAAGACGAAATGTATTTGCTTTTTTATGTAAATAAACCTTCCATTATTATTGGGAAAAATCAAAATACAATTGAAGAAATCAACACCGATTATGTGGAGAAGCACAACATTCAGGTGGTACGGCGCCTTTCCGGTGGCGGGGCAGTCTACCACGATTTAGGCAATTTGAATTTCAGCTTTTTAACCAAAGATGATGGCAACAGCTTTCAAAATTTCCAAAAATTCACTCAGCCGATCGTCGATGCTTTGAATAATATAGGGGTTCCAGCCGAAATGTCGGGGCGTAATGATTTACAGGCGAACGGGAAAAAAATTTCCGGCAATGCCCAGTTTGCCACAAAAGGGAGAATGTTCAGCCACGGCACCCTGATGCTCGATTCAGAAATTGAAAACGTCGTAGCTGCGCTGAATGTAAAAGACGAAAAAATCCGCTCGAAAGGGATCAAGTCCATTCGGAGCCGTGTAGGAAATATCAATGAGTTTTTGGATGAGCCATTGTCCGTAGAAGCCTTCAAACAGCTCATTCTTCGCTATATTTTTGGAAGCGACGAAGACATCGAGCAGTACCGCCTGACCGATGAGGACTGGAAGGAAATTCATAAGATATCCGAGGAACGTTACAGCAACTGGGACTGGAACTACGGCAGATCCCCGGCTTTTGATATACACCGCAGCAAAAAATTTGATGCCGGTATGCTCGACATCCGCTTCAACGTAAAAAAAGGCGTGATTCAGGAAACGAAAATATACGGTGACTTTTTTGGTACCGGGAACGTAGAGGATCTTCAGGAAGCACTTCAGGGTACGAAATATGAACGCGATGCCATCTACAAAACATTATCGCAGTTTGATCTGTATACGTATTTTGGAGCTATCTCCATTGATGAAGTCGTGGACTTAATTTATTAATTCAGATGATTTTTTTCGTAAAAATGGGAAATTACTCATTTTTTACGTGACCTTAGACCCTTATTTAAGTGTCTCCACTCCTCTACAATGAAATACTAGAGACTAATAACCCGGAAAAGGTGAGTAAATAAAATGGCATTAACAGAAATTGGTATTGATTTGGGAACCGCAAATATTCTTGTTTATACGAAAGAAAAAGGCATTATTCTTAACGAGCCTTCCGTTGTAGCGCTTCATATCGACACAAAAGAAGTCTACGCTGTAGGTACAGAAGCAAAAGAAATGGTTGGAAAAACTCCGGCCAATATTATCGCGACCCGCCCGATGAAAGAAGGCGTTATTGCAGATTATGATATTACGTCCGCAATGCTTTCTCATATCATGAAAAAAATTCAAAAAGAAGCAGGCTTTACTCTCCGCAAACCGAAGGTCGTAGTATGTACGCCGTGCGATTCCACTTCTGTAGAACGCCGGGCTATCCGGGACGCAGTGCTTGGATGCGGGGCTAAATCTGTTTCCTTAATCGAAGAACCAATTGCAGCGGCGCTCGGGGCAGAGCTGCCTGTAGATGAACCTAAAGCGAACGTAATCGTCGATATTGGCGGGGGCACGACAGAGGTTGGCATTATTTCCTACGGCGGCATTGTTTCCTCCCGGGCGATCCGCCGCGGCGGAGACCATCTGGATGAAAGCATTACCCAGCATGTCCGCAAGGAATACAACATGCTGATCGGCGAACGGACCGCTGAAAATATCAAAATGGAGATCGGCTCCGCTATCCCTGACGGTGAAGTCCGTACGATGGAAATCCGGGGCAGAGACCTTGTGAACGGGCTGCCAAAAACCATTACTCTCGAGTCACCGGAAATCCACCGGGCTATCACAGAAACCCTCGAGCAGATTCTGGAAACCATTCGCGTTACTCTTGAGCAGTGTCCGCCGGAACTGAGCGGGGACATCGTCGATCAGGGAATTGTGCTTACTGGCGGGGGCGCGCTACTGAACGACCTTCAAGAGTGGCTGAGCCGCCAGATTGTAGTACCGGTCCACCTTGCATCATCACCTCTTGAGGCTGTCGCGATTGGTACCGGTAAATCGCTGGCAATGATCAACAGTCTGCAGAAAGCTTCTATGTAATAATCAAAGAATCGTCCCCTGGCCTAATAGCCCGGGGACGATTCTTTTATATTCGATAATAGATTTTTCAAGTGTTTACTACTGTATCTGTTTTTGCAGCCACGGGTACAGGTGGTCCAGCAGTTCGTGGGAGAGATTGTCGTTCTGCTGTTTTAAGTACCTGCGATGCGTTTTCATAATCGAAAACTCTTCCGGCTGGTGTCTGAGAATATGATTCATCTCTTCGACTACATAAGCCTCCACCGGACCGCTTGTATGCTGAGCAATTGCACTGACGTCTTCCGCTTTCACCTGGGCATCTTTGCCGCCATTTACGGCAATCACGGGGATGCGCATGCGGTGAAAGGCCTCTCGCGGGTCATAGTCAGCGTGCTCTTGAAACCATTTTACGTTTACATTTTTATATTTTTTTGAAGCCTCTTCATCAAGCAGCTCCTTGAGCACTTTATGCTGCTTTTTGATCATCCGCTTGTTTACTTTCCCCGTCTTCAATGCACGGTAAAAGATCCCTTTCCCCTCACTTATTTCCCTTTCTACCGATTCTCCCTGTTCGAGTAAAATATCAAACAGTGGCTTAGGCGACGATGCGAGTGCCATCAGCCCCTGTACCTTTTCTTTTTCAGCCACTTTTGGAGCAATCGCCCCGCCTTCGCTGTGACCGAGAATGAAAATTTTCTCTTCATCAATTTCAGGGATCATTTTCAAAAGACGCACCGCAGCAGCACCATCTTCGATTAAATCCTGCAGCCCCGTCTCAAGGAAATCTCCTTCACTGCTCCCTGTGCCTCTCTTATCATAGCGCAGCGCCGCTATGCCCTGCTTTTCAAGCCAGGCCGCCAGTTGGTTATAAATGTTTAATTTCATCCCCGGGGCATTTCCATCGCGGTCTACAGGACCGCTCCCCCCAATTATCAGCACACCAGGCACTTTTTCATACCCGTTCTCAGGCACGGTGAGCGTTCCGTATAACGTTTCTGTTTGATCAAGTGTTATCAGCTGTTCCATGCTTTCACGCTCCATTAAAGGGTTTTTTATTAGTATTCCTATTTTTCGTTTAATAAAAACCTTTTTCACATTGATAATTATATTGACTAATTTGTATATACAAGTTAAAGTGAATTTATAAATTGGTATCGTTTTCAAATGCATTCACTTAAGGGGGAACAAAAATGGCAAAAATCACAAAGGAAGCCGTGGAAACGATTGTAGAAGCCGTGGGAGGCAATGAAAACATAGAAACAGTCACCCACTGCGTGACAAGACTGCGATTCGTTTTGTACGACGAAGAAAAAGTTGACAAGGAAAAGCTCACAAACCTCGAGCTTGTACGGGGAGCTTTTGCCTCCGGAGGCCAGTACCAGGTCGTCATCGGCCAGGGCACAGTAGACAAAGTGTATAAAGAGCTGATGAGCGTTACAGGCCGTTCTGAAGAAAGCGGCGGCCGTGCAGGAGACGAAGATTCTGAAAGCGATACCAGCGAAAAGCAGAAATCCGGCAAAAAACAGAATGGGTTTCAGCGGTTTATTCGCCTGCTCGCTGACATTTTCATTCCGATTCTTCCTGCCATTATCACTGCAGGGCTGCTGCTTGGTTTAAATAACCTGTTAACCGGCCCCGGCATATTTTTCGACGAAGCTGTCATTGAAGTATATCCGCAGTGGACCAGTTTTTCTGAAATTATTTTTATCATTGCAAACGCTTCATTTAACTTCCTTCCTGTTCTCATAGGGTGGTCGGCAGTCAGGCGGTTTGGAGGCAGTCCCCTCCTCGGTATTGTACTCGGGTTAATTTTCGTTCACCCGGAGCTTTTAAGCGCATATGCTTATGGTGATGCAAGTGCAAACAATGAAGTTCCAACCTGGGATTTATTTGGCTGGAACGTTGAGCAGGTCGGCTATCAGGGTCAGGTACTTCCAGTGCTTGTAGCCTCTTATGTACTGGCACAGATTGAAATCTTTCTTAGGAAACGAATTCCTGACTCCATCCAGGTGCTGCTGGTGGCACCGATCGCTCTGCTTGTTACCGGGTTCTTTACCTTTATTATTATCGGACCGGTTACATTTGGTCTTGGGAACGCGATTACCGACTTCTTCCTGTGGACCTTTGATCAATACGCATGGCTTGGCGGCCTGCTTTACGGTCTCCTTTATGCACCACTTGTTATTACCGGGCTCCACCATACATTCCTTGCGGTGGACCTGCAGCTTACAGCTTCAACTGACGGCACCTTCTTATGGCCGATTCTTGCTCTTTCCAACATCGCCCAGGGCTCTGCTGCTGTCGGTATAATGATTTTAGCCTGGAGAGATCAGAACATGCGGGGGCTCGCAGGCTCCGCCGGCCTTTCGGCGTACCTTGGCGTTACCGAGCCGGCATTATTCGGGGTCAACCTGCAGTACCGGTTCCCATTCTTCTGTGCGCTCATCAGCTCTGCCATCGCAGCAACGTTTATCAGTATTAATAACGTCCTGGCCTTTGCTGTCGGCGTCGGTGGTATTCCCGGCATCTTTTCCATCCGTCCGGGAGACTGGGGAGTGTTCTTTATCGGAATGCTGATTGTCATTATCCTCCCGATTGTATTAACCTATCTCTATGGGCGTATTCGCAAAGTAGAAGTTTAACTAATGAATTCAGGCGTCTGCTGGTCCACTTGGCAGGCGCCTTTGCTCCATACAGCATATATGCGAAAGGATGAGCAAAATGGAACCGTGGTGGAAACGCGCAGTTATTTACCAGATTTACCCTAAAAGCTTTAACGATACGACCGGGAACGGAGTAGGCGATCTCCCCGGTATTATCGAAAAGCTTGATTACCTTCAGGATCTAGGAATCGATGTTTTATGGCTAAATCCTGTGTACCCTTCTCCTCAAAAGGATAATGGATACGATATCAGCGATTATTATAATATTTACGATGTATATGGAACGATGGAGGACTTCGAGCGTCTGTTGACTGAAGCTCATGCTAAGGGCATGAAGATTATTATGGATATCGTTATTAACCATACCTCCACAGACCATGCCTGGTTTCAGGCTGCTTCGTCAGATGCCGCGAGCTCTTACCGCGACTATTACATTTGGAAGGACCCTGTAGAAGGAGACGTGCCAAACAACTGGGTGTCTAAATTTGGCGGATCTGCATGGCAGTGGCATGAGCCGACAAACCAGTACTACCTGCATCTGTTTGACGTCAGTCAGGCCGATTTGAACTGGGAAAATGAAGAACTGCGCCGTCAGCTGTACGACATGATGCACTACTGGTTCGATAAAGGTATTGATGGATTCCGGCTCGATGTCATCAATTTAATTTCAAAGGATCAGCGGTTTCCAAATGACGATATCGGCGATGGCCGCCGGTTTTATACGGACGGGCCGAGAGTGCACGAGTGGATGCATGAAATGAATCAAAACGTATTTGCCCCGCACGGAGCTATGACGGTCGGAGAAATGTCCTCCACAACGATCGACCATTGCATCAAATACACCCGCCCGGACCGGGAAGAACTGAGCATGACCTTTAATTTTCATCATTTAAAAGCGGATTACCCCGGAGGAGAAAAATGGACCCTGCCCGAATTCAATTTTGTGCAATTAAAAGAAACGTTATCGGACTGGCAAAGCGGTATGTATGAAGACGGTGGCTGGAACGCGCTTTTCTGGTGTAACCATGACCAGCCCCGCATTGTAAGCAGATACGCCGACGACGGCAAGTACCGCGTAGAATCGGCAAAGATGCTCGCAGCAACCATGCACTGTATGCGCGGAACCCCTTACGTCTATCAGGGCGAGGAGCTTGGGATGACGGACCCTTCCTACAGCTCCATTAACGACTACCGTGATGTGGAAACCATCAACTATTATGATATTATGCAAAAGCAGGGAAAAAGCCCTGAGGAAGCGTTCGCTGTCATTCAGGCCCGCTCCCGGGACAACGCACGTACGCCGATGCAGTGGGACGGATCGAAAAATGCCGGTTTCAGTGAAGTCGAGCCGTGGCTGCCGGTGCCGGAAAATTATACGTTCATTAATGCCAAAGAAGCGGTAAACGATCCGGAATCTGTGTATCATTTTTACAAAAAATTAATTCAGCTCCGCAAGGATTACAAAATCCTGACGACCGGGAATTACCAGCTTTATCTGCCGGATCACCCTTCTCTTTTCGCCTACACACGCGAGGACGAAGATGAAGCCTTACTCGTTATAAGTAATTTCTCATCTGATACGATTCAGGCCGGCAGGCTGGATCTTCCCCGAAAAGAAGTGGCGGGCACTGTCTTTGTCACCAATTACAAACGGGATAGCTTTTCCCTGGAAGCTGACAGTCTGCAGCCTTATGAAACAATCGTTCTGCATTATCAAAAATAGCCGTCCTGGGGTGTAACGAGCATGAGCACAAAAAGAAAATATCTAGACATCTATGAAGAAATAGCACGAGGCATCCGCAATGAGCAGTTTCAGCCTCATGCCCTGCTTCCTTCTGAGCATGAGCTTACTTCTATGTATGACACGTCACGGGAGACGATTCGAAAAGCCCTGAATCTGCTTTCCGAGCACGGGTATATTCAAAAAATACAGGGCAAGGGCTCCGTCGTGCTTGAAACTGGCAGGTTCGATTTTCCCGTTTCCGGGCTTGTCAGCTTTAAAGAGCTGGCGGAACAGACCGGCAGCAACAGTAAAACCCATGTGCATTCCTTAACTCTCTCTACTGTGCCCCCGGCGCTTCAGCATGCGCTCGAGGTTCAGGAAACGGAGCAGGTCTGGGAAGTAAAACGCCAGCGGAAAATGGATGGCGAAAACATTGTGCTCGACATTGACTACCTGCTTGAGCGCTGGGTGCCTGGTCTCACCGAAGACATTTGCGCTGATTCCATTTATGACTACGTGGAGAATAAACTGAAGCTTGTAATCAGCTTTGCGCGTAAGGAAATTACTATTGAAAAGCCGACGGAAGAAGATAAGCAGCTTCTTGATCTTTACCCGGATTCGAGTATTGCAGTCGTCCGAAACTATGTGTATCTCGATAATGCAGAATTATTTCAGTACACCGAGTCCAGGCACCGTTCGGATAAGTTCCGTTTTATCGACTTTGCCCGTCGTCACCGTTAAAATGGTATCAGGAGCAAGGTAAAGACAAATCAAAGGAGTGATTTCTCCTGTTTACTATACGGGATTATCCGGAGTTTTCCTGGTCGCTGTCGAGGCATAAAACGCTGCTTCAATGCGAACGACAGTATGCCCACCAGTATTACTCCTCACACAACGGCTGGCTGCGTAATGCGGATCCTTTTCCGCGTCATGTCTACCGGTTGAAAAATTTAACTAATCTCGAAATGCTGTTTGGGTCTATTGTGCATGATTTAGTGGAAGAAACGCTGAAAAAATATTTAACTGATGGCCATCTGCCGACAAAAGACACTTTGAAAGAAACGATCCGTACCCGTCTGAACGCAGGATTTATCGATTCTACCCAAAATGTCGAACAGTGGCGTAAAAAACCGAAACATACGACAATGCTCCATGAAATTTACTACGGAGAAGAGAAAAAGCTGCCCGCGGAGAAAATTAAAAAAATCCAGGACCGTCTTGAGGCTGTAGTAGAGCACATTTTAACCTGTGACACGTTACTCGAGCTTACTTCTGACCGGCCCACCTATTACCTCGAATCGGAAGAACTCCGCACGATGAGCCTTGAAAACACAAAGGTGTTTGCCGTTCTTGATTTTCTTTATAAAGATGAAGAAAACAATAAATGGGTAATCGTGGACTGGAAAACCGGCCTGCAGACAGAAGAAGATCCGTATCAGCTTGCGCTGTATGCGCAGTACGTCCTTGACTACTACCCGGAAACAGCGCTCGAGGATATCGTCGTGCGGAATGAATATCTGCTCGAAGGCACCAGTGTCGAACACAAGCTTGATCATTCCACTCTTCAGGAAGTCAGAGAGCTGCTCGTCCAGAGCGTGGAGCGTATGGCCGGCTTCCTTGAGGACAAAGAAGCCAATAAACCACTGCCGCTCGAGTATTTCAAAAAAACGACCAACACCTTCGCCTGCAAGCGGTGTAACTTTTATGAACTGTGCTTTCCGGAGCAGTAATAAAGCGGCATTCCGCTGCCATAAACGAAAAGTACCAGCGTCCGACTGCGGACGCTGGTACTTTTTTATTTCGGAGGCATACGGAGTGCGCCGTCCAAACGGATAGTTTCCCCGTTTAACATCGTGTTTTGGATAATTTCTTTCACAAGCGAGGCGTACTCATTCGGAAACCCGAGCCTTCTTGGAAAAGGAACGTTCTGTCCCAGCGTCTGTCTCGCTTTTTCCGGAAAGGACATATAAAAAGGAGTTTCGAACAAGCCCGGAGCGATAGCCATGACGCGTATGCCAAAGTCTGAAAGCTCTCTGGCCGCCGGCGCCGTCAGGCTCCATATGCCTCCTTTAGAGGCACTGTAGGCAGCCTGGCCGACCTGGCCTTCGTAGGCTGCGATCGAAGATGTATTAATAATGATGCCTCTTTCTCCCTGTTCATTTGGTTCATTATGTCTCATCGCATCTGCACCGAGCCGGAGCATATTAAACGTTCCAACCAGATTCGTCTGAATAACGCGGTTGAAATGCTCCAGGGAATGCGAATCCTTTTTATTCAAAATCTTCTCTGCAAGTCCAAGAGCTGCGCAATTGACTACACCGTCAATACGCCCGAACGTTTCTATTGTTTCATCAATAGTTGCTTTTCCTTTTTCATCTGAAGTAACGTCCATTTCAATAAAAATGGCGCTGTCCCCAAGCTCTTTTGCTCTTTTTCTTCCGGGTCTCACCTCAAAATCGGCGATAACCACCTTCGCACCGTTTTCTACAAGCATATTCGCCGTAGCACCGCCAAGTCCGGATGCACCGCCCGGCAGTAAAAAGACTTTTCCGTTAATATCCATACTGCTTCCTCCCCTGTCTGTTCCTAAAGTATAAGCCACTACTGTCATTCTAACTTATAATTACCCTAAAGAACCATTCATCAAAAGTATATCCGCCTCCCTTTTCGGGAATATTTAAAAAAACGTGTAGATTCCTTTTTACAGTGGGAAGGTTATAATAAGAAAAGATGGATAGTATGTCCGCCAAAGGAAAGGAATGGAATGGCCCATGAAACAAACGACCGGCTGGATGATTTTAAGGTTTGTCATCGTTATAATAGCCGCTTTCGCCCTCGCATGGGCGATTGGCAAGATTTTTTCCTATACGTATCCGTTCTGGATCGCTGCTTTTTTCGCTTGGATGCTTATGCCGCTTACGAGATGGCTTCATTATAAACTGCGACTGCCAAATGGGATAGCTGCCCTTGTCGGGCTCCTTCTTACTTTAAGTATCGTTGGAGGCATTATTACCGGACTGATCTTTCTTTCAATTGAAATATTCAATGTGATCGCTGAGAAGGGTCCCGCGTGGATGGAGAATACCTTTCAGCAGATGCAGAATTTTTACAATGAAAACATCCTTCCCTTTTGGGAAAGAGCTACCGGAGCCGCTTCCGGCATTGGCGGTCAGTCTTCTGTAGATCAGGGGATAGCCCAGCTTGGGAGCCAGCTCGGCTCTGGCCTTGGCTCGGTCGCCCAAACCATTGCCGACGCTTTGACCCAATTAATTTTAGGTATCCCTACGCTTTTGATTGTCCTGTTATTTATCGTACTCGCTATTTATTTTATTGGAAAAGACTGGAACCGATACGCCGGGAAAATGAAATTGGCCCTGCCTCCCTTTGTTATTGAGCGGTTGAAAGCTTTTTATCAGGCCATGTGGGCGAGAGTGTTCGGCTACATCCGGGCACAGCTGATCCTTATGCTTGTGACGGGCGTTATTGTGCTAATCGGCCTTCTTATCATGAGAGTCGAAGGAGCTTACTGGCTTGCGGCCATCGTTGGTGTCGCTGAATTTCTTCCTTATTTGGGCACCGGCACTATTTTAATTCCGTGGGGAGTGTATCTGATTCTGACGGGCAATTTCGGTCTTGGGCTCGGTCTATTGATCCTTTACACCATTACAATGATTGTCCGGCAGATTATCGAGCCAAAAGTGCTCTCTTCGAGCATGAATCTTAATCCGCTCGCCGTGCTGATTTCCCTGTTTGCCGGCCTGCAAATGTTTGGAGCTGTTGGTCTGCTGGCGGGGCCTGCCATTTTGGTTCTATTTATTATTCTTTGGGATATTGGTGTTGCGAAAGATATCTCCCGCTTTATCCGATACGGCTTTGATAAATAAAGCGTCCTTCACCACGGAAAAGACGCCTGGCACCTTTTGGAACGACCACGGTTTCTTTTCCGTAACTTCTGTTATGATTACCCCCAATTAGGGAACGGAGTACTATACTTATTATTTTGATTCAGAAAGGGTGTCAACATTGGATTCAACAACCGTTCATTCATCTAATGAAGAAGAAATACTGGCCGCCTGGCAAAAGGCCGATGATGCTTTCGCTCCCTGGGCTTCTCTGCCTATAGAGAAACGGCTGAGCTACATACAGCTGCTTCGTTTTACTATTAGCGAGCTTCGCGAAGAGATTGCTGACATTATCTCCTCCGCTACAGGAAAACCACCTATTGAAGCCATGGGTTCTGAAGTCATTCCAGTGCTTGAAGCACTGCGCCACATTGAAAAAGAAGCTCCCGGCCTTTTCAACCGTGAGCGGGTCAGAACCCCAATGATTTTCATGGGTAAAAATTCATCAATTATCCGGAAGCCCCGAGGAAAAATTGCTATTATCTCTCCATGGAATTTTCCGTTTCAGCTTTCTCTTATCCCTGTTGTCGAAGCTCTGACCGCAGGAAACTGCGTGCTTTTAAAGCCTTCCGCAGAAACGCCGCTTGCGAGCCTTCTTCTTGAAAAAATCTCGGGGCTTTTTCCTGAGGGAGTTTTTCAAGTCCTTCACGGCGGAGCTGAAACTGGACGCTTAATGATTGAGCAGCAGCCGGACTACATTCATTTCACGGGCTCGGTCGCGACAGGAAAGGTTATCCAGAAGCAGGCCGCCGAGCATTTGATCCCTACCACCCTCGAACTTGGCGGAAAGGATGCTATGGTCGTTCATGAGGATGCAAACGTGGAACGGGCGGCGAATGCTGCTTCCTGGGGGGCTTTCATGAACAGCGGCCAGGTCTGTTTATCTGTCGAGCGCGTGATAGTGCACGAAGAGGTTCAGGAGGAATTTTTGAACAGTGTACGCAGTACCATCGCCGGTCTGCGCCGGGATGGCGACAAGGAGTATGAAATCGGTCGGATGACGACAAAAAAGCAGTGGGATATTGTCTACAGCCAGGTCCAGGAAGCACTTGACCAGGGGGCCGAACAAATAGCCGGGAAACCTCCGGAACAGTGGGACGACCAAACCCTGACAATCGAACCGGTTGTTTTGACTGGAGTAACCGGAGAAATGCGGGTATGGAAGGAAGAGACTTTCGGTCCTGTATTTTCAGTACGGACCTATTCTACAATAGACGAGGCGCTCGAGCTGTTCAACGATACCGTTTACGGTCTGAGCGGATCCATTTTCACTTCCGATCAGGAGCTTGCGGCAAACTTCACTGCAAAGGTCCGCACGGGCAACTTCATGATCAATGATGTAATATCCCACGCTGCCAATCACTACCTTCCTTATGGAGGCACGAAACAGAGCGGCATTGGATCCTACCACTCCACCGCAGGCATGCGTTCATTCAGTATTGAAACGTCCGTTATGAGTGCAAGAGGGAGTATGAACAGCGAAATTTTATGGTATCCTTATGAAGGAAAGTTCGAATCACTTTCGCAGATCATCGACTATTACTATGGCAGAAACCGTAACTGGAAATCATTTTTGCAAACGTTTATGGGCCTCACACGCCGGCCGTAATGCTGATGTTTTCCGCCTGCCTTTAGGAGCATGAAAAATGGGAAGTTCATCAAAATGGAGAGCATTCACCCCGAAAAAGCTGTGGGACCGTGTTAAGCAGACACTTCAGCCTGCTTCCGCGAACGGGGAAAAATCAAACAGCAGACTGGACCGGCGGCGGCAGCACAAAGAGCGTCAAAAGGACACACGCCTGTATAAGACATCGCTTTATGCGTTTTATACAATGTGTGTACTGCTGATGCTTATGCCCTTTGTTTATTTTCTACCGTGGCCATCCATTGCCACCTGGCTGGTCGTGCTGATTCTGCTTACGCTCGGAACAACAACAACCCTCGCTGCAATCACAATAAAAAAGCAGTCACATCACGTGCCGCTTTTATACATGTGGTTTATTCTGCTCATGTCTGCATTATTATTAATTATCTACCTGGGCATACTTATTTATTTTCGTTTTTTTCTGCTTTAATCGCCCCGGTCTACTTTTTAAGGTATGGATCGAGTGTTTTATCCTGAAGTGGTTTGTACTGCATCTCGTAGGTTGCTTCGGGCACTGGAAGGAGGCCGGCTTGTTCGGCCTCCTTTGCTGTTTTTGCCGTGTATACTACCGGAATGCCGCTCCAATTGATGGCAGCTTCACACATTGGGCACGGCTCACCGCTCGTATACAGCTCGCAGTCACTTAAATCCGTAGTTTCTAAGAGCCGCGAAGCGGTCCTTATTGCTTCGAGCTCAGCATGAGTCGTCGGATCGAAGGTTTTAAACGTTTTGTTCCCTTCCTCTGCCACTATTTCCCCGTTCCGGACAATGACACACCCAAAAGGATCCCCTTCTCCTTCTTTTTTTACTCTCTGGGCCAACTGAACCGCCCGCTTCATTAAAGACTCATTGTACATAACCGTGCCCCCTATACTTTAGACTGGTATTCATTTACGAAGGCGCTGTAAAGATGCTGCGAATACTCCAGATCTTCTCCGTGACAGATTGATAATTTTCCAGGAGCCACTTTCTGTATGGTTTTCGTGCTTCGCATCGCCCGGTCCATATTAGCAGTAAACTGTTTCATTGGAGGGCCTATACGCCCATTTTTAGAAGTAATCATGTCACCAGTGATCAGCACGTCATCTTTTTTATGATAATAAGCGGTATGACCCGGCGAGTGCCCCGGCGTAAAATATGGATCAATTCCCATCATGGAATGAAAAACGCCACGGCTGTCCCCCGGCAGCTGCTTTACAGAAAATCCTTTTGTATAATCGGCCGGTTTTTTACGGTTAGGATAAGGTTTTTCCCCCGTTATGTAAGGAATCTCGAGCCCATGAATATAAACAGGTGCATTTACTTTATCCTGAATATAAGCGAGTCCGCCTACATGATCCGGATGACCGTGGGTTAATAAAATCATCTGAACCCGTCCAAAACGCGCTGCTTCTTTTAAAATTCTCGGCGCCATTGGCCGGATGCCCGTATCGATAATGATTGATCCGTTCTCATGCTTCACGACCCAGGCGCTGATGGTAATACCTACTTTCATGTGCACCTTAATAATATTTTCACTCACCTGGCTTACTTTCACCATCTGCGATCCACTCCTTTCTTCCTTTTCCCTTCCCTTCCCTTCCTGCTTCCGATTAACGCTTTATTTTTTCGGGAAAGAGAATAACGCTGATCTAAATCTAATCATCTGTTTACAGTGTACACAATATTGTATATAAAATTCTACCGCGAAAGGATGTTATTTATGCTCTCCCCCTGCCCTAACAGTCCAAATTGCGTTTCCACCATGAGCTCCCCTGAAGATAAACGTCATTACATGGAGCCCATCCAGTATTCAGGCAGCCCGGAAACAGCGAAAAGCACTATTCGACATATCATTCAGCAGCAGAAGTATGCGGAAATTGTTCATGAGGATGATAACTATATTTCGGCTGTATTCACGACCCCGGTACTTAAATTCAAGGATGACGTCGTATTTTATTTCGGAAATCATGGGCACGTCCATTTCCGTTCGGCTTCAAGGCTCGGTAAAGGTGATATGGGTAAAAATAAAAATAGAATGAAAGAAATTACTGCCCGGTTTTATGACCAAAATAATGAATAATAAATAAGAAAAATTTCTTGTTTTTATTGAATTCCTCCCCCTTTTATAGTAAAGTCGGATTTGTTGATATTGATAATCTTTTTCAATTAGGGGGATATACATATGAATAAAAAGACTTTTTTAACATTTTTAACGATACCCGCTTTATCGCTTTCACTTGCTGCATGCAGCTCTTCAGACGACAGCAGCGGCTCGGAGGAATCCGGCAGCAATGAGGAATCTTCTGAAAACAGCGAATCTGTGACGGTAACAGATGGGTATGACAACGAAGTAACACTCGAGGAAACACCAGAAGATGTAGTCGCCCTTGAATGGGTGTATGCAGAAGACTTGCTCGCTCTGGGTATGCAGCCTGCCGGTATTGCTGACCTGGACGGCTATAACGATTATTTATCCGATATCGAGCCCGCTCCTTCCGGAGATGTGCAGGACGTTGGGACGAGACAGGAGCCAAGCCTCGAGCGCATTGCCGAACTTGAACCCGATTTGATTATCACTGCCGGCTACCGTCATGAAGATATCAAAGAAGAGCTTGAAGAAATTGCACCGACGCTGATGTATAATCCATATCCTCCAGAAGGAGAAGGCAATCAGTACGAGGAGATGGAATCAACCTTTGAGAGCATCGCCACAGCTGTTGGAGAGGAAGACCAGGCGGAGCAGGTATTAAATGATCTGGACAGCACCTACGACGACCTGTCAACAGAAATTGAAGACGCTGGCCAGGATAATGAAGAAGTACTGCTTTCCCTTTCTTATCTGGCAAATGAAAATGTCACTTTCCGTCTGTTTGCCGACAATTCGCTTGCCGCCCAGACGATGGAGCAGATTGGTGTCGAGAATGCCTATGAGGCTGAACAGTTTGAAGAATACGGCTATACCGAAACCGGCGTCGACGCTCTCGAGGATTATCAGGACCAGACGTTTATAGATATCCCCACACCGGAAGGCGATCGTGATAATATTGAAGAAACGCTGAATAATAATGAAGTATGGAACAGCCTTTCTTTCGTCGAAAACGATGATGTTCACCGTCTTCCGAGCTCTACATGGCCTTATGGCGGTCCGCTTTCATCCGAAGTATTCGCTGAAGAGGTTGCAGACGCTTTAACAAATGAGGAGTAATTATGAATTCGCCTTTCGTTTCAAGAGCTGTTCTGCTGTATACTAGCGGAGCAGCTCTTCTCTTGCTGCTAGTATATCTGCACCTTGTGCAGAGCACCGGTACTTTTTCAGTTCGTTTCTGGTGGGATCTCCTTCAGAATACCGAATCTACAGAAAGCAGTATTTTCCGGACTGTGTATTTGCCGAGGATCGTTATCGGCATACTTTCTGGTATAGCTTTAGCTGCTTCCGGTGTTATTTTTCAAACTATCACAAAAAATCCTCTGGCAGCGCCGAGTACCTTAGGCGTCCATGCGGGAGCCTATTTCTTTATCGTTGCTTTTGCTACAATACTGCCGGACTGGCTGGGCCTAAGCGGATTCATTGCTGCGTTTGTCGGCGGGTGTTTGGCAGCATTGATGGTGTTTACGATGGCCGGCGGACTTGAAGCTACACCGGTCCGGATGGCATTGGCCGGGCTTGTGCTTTCTATCGCCTTTTCGTCATTTACCGCTGTTCTGCAAATATTTTTTGAAGTGCAGACAGCCGGCTTGTTCTTGTGGGGAAATGGCACTCTTGTGCAGCAGGATTGGAGCGGAGTCCGCTTTGTCTTTCCTGTACTGATTGTGCTTTTATTTCTGGTGTTCTTTTACGCTCCCCGCCTCGATATCCTGCTTCTCGGTAAAAACCAGGCGGCTACACTTGGAGAAAACGTACGGGCTACGCAGGCATTGATGTTTTTTCTTGCCGTAGGTCTTACTGCCATCGTCGTAAGTGTTGTTGGACCCATAGGATTTATCGGCCTGGTAGCTCCTCATTTGACACGACTGATGGGCTATCAGCTTCATTCCAACCTTCTGTTTGGTTCCATGCTTTGGGGGGCCGTGCTCCTCATTGGGGCCGACGTGCTTGGAAGAGCGGTTGACCCTTCCCTCAGTGAGCTCCCTGTTGGTGCTGTTACCTCGATAGTCGGCGCTCCGTTTCTCGTGTGGCTGATTTTAAAGCACCGGGGCTCTTTTTTCGGCACAGAGCAGCAAAGTGCTATTGGGGGAGGGCGTAAAAGGCGGGAGCTGAAATACCCTGTCGTTTTAACAGGTGCTGTAACATTTACCGCTCTCGTTTTTTATGCGGGATTAGCCAGTGGCTCCACAGGATTCAGCTTTGTGGACACCTGGCAGGCACTCTTCACAGAGGAAGGCAGCGGCCAGCGGTTCATCATATTCGACTTAAGGCTCGGAAGGCTTTTAACGGCGCTTACAGCTGGCATGCTGCTTGCACTAAGCGGCATGCTGTATCAGGGTATTCTGCGCAATCCCCTCGCAGATCCTTCAGTGCTCGGGGTGACTTCAGGAGCAGGCGCGGGTGCTCTGTTTGTGCTTTTTCTTTTCAGGGACATTCCAACTGCCTTTATTCCGATTGGCGCTATTGCCGGGGCTTTCGCAGCGGTAGGCGTGATTTTGTTTTTCTCCTGGAAAACTAAATTTCACCCCGCTGTACTGGCGCTTCTCGGTATCGCCCTGTCTGCTGTGGGCGGCGCCCTGTCACAAATTATGATAACCCGTTTTAATTTAAACGCTGCCGCTGCTTTAACATGGCTGTCCGGCAGTACGTATGCGACTGGCTACGAAGAGCTTCAGCAGTTTCTGCTGCTCCCGCTTGCCGTAAGTATACCGCTTGCCTGGTATTTAGCGCCTTCCCTAAATGTGCTTGCGCTCGGGGACCAGACAGCGATCGCTCTTGGAGAACGTTTAACCTTTGCCCGCTGGACCGCTGTACTGCTTGCCACCTTCTGTGCCGCCATGGCAGTAGCTGCCGTTGGCACGATTGGATTCATCGGACTTGTAGCGCCTCACTTAGCCCGTATGCTTGTCGGGCAGGATTACATGCGCATTTTTCCTGTAGCTTTGTTTATCGGCGGCTCTCTTCTTGTGTTTTCCGATACGATCGGACGCACCGTGCTCGCCCCTGATGAAATCCCATCGGGACTCGTGGCTGCTGTGATCGGCACCCCGTTCTTTTTATGGTTGATGCACAGAAGCTCTAAATCGTAATAATCATGCAGAAAGAAAGCCAAGAACCCGCGGAAGGGGTTCTTGGCTTTACTTTTTTTAATTCGTCTGTGATAAGTCCGTGGCAGAAGCAGGGGTGCGCTCGATTAAATCATACGTCATGCAAAGGGGTTTGCCGCTCTTTGGATCGGTTACCACATGGGCATCAATGCCAAATACCTGCCTGAGTACATTTTTACAAATAACGTCATTAGGGCAGCCAATACACTGTACTTCTCCGCTGCACATGGCAATTAAATGATCGGAAAAGCGGGCAGCATGATTTAAATCATGAAGCACCATTACAATCGTTCGGCTTTCTTTCTCATTCAGCTTTTGAAGCAGTTCAAGAACTTCAAGCTGATGGGCCATATCCAGGTAAGTAGTCGGCTCATCGAGCAGCAGCAGGTCCGTATCCTGGGCAAGGGCCATTGCGATCCAGGCCCGCTGGCGCTGTCCGCCGGACAGGGAATCTAGCGTGCGACCCGCAAATTCTAAAACTCCCGTGTCTTTCATGGCGCCCTGAATAGCCTCGTGGTCCTCTGAAGTTAATTTCCGGGTACGCTTGCGATGCGGATGCCGGCCGAATGATACCAGCTGTTCCACTGTCAACGTAAGTGGAATATCCGGAGTCTGAGCAAGCATTGCCATGTTTTTGGCCACATCTTTTGTTTTCATTTCATGAATGGATTTGCCGTCTAAGTACACGCCGCCTTCTTCAGGGGTCAGTATACGGGACAGGGATTTCAGGATCGTGGATTTCCCACAGCCGTTTGGCCCGATAATAGAAGTAATTTTTCCTTCAGGTATGTCAACGCTGATATTTTTCAGGACTTGTTTATTTTCGTAAGAAACGTCTACTTGCTCTGCTTGAAGTCTTGCCACCGTCGCAAGCCCCTTTCTTTTCTGCAATCTTAATCTTATTCCAGGCCGTTTATAAAATTGATAATGATTTTCATTTAAAATTATAACGATTTTGAGTTAAAATAGCAAACAGATGCACAAATTTATTATGGAGGCGGATGCTGCTATGACTCTTCGTGAACTTGATCATAAGCTGGACATGTTAAAATCAGATTATGTACGCATACAGGGAGATTTGGAAAAACTTGAATCTTTCGGAGGCAACACAGACGGCATTATGCGCGAGCTCGACATTCTTGAAAAGGAAATGCACGAGATTAATACACAAATTAGGGAATACAATAAATAAGCGGGCCGCGACTGGCCCGCTTTTCTTTTATCTCGAATTATTTATCTAAATATCTTCTTGCACCCGCATACTCATCTGCATACCCGGAATCTTCCAGATTTACGATTTCAACTGCGCTCCGGGAATTCGGCGAATGAATCATGTCACCACCGCCGATGTACATACTGACGTGGTGGACCCGTCCTTCCCCATTATCATAGGCGAAAAACAAAAGATCCCCCGGCTCCAGGTCTTCTTTAGCTACTCGATGACCTTGCTCTGCCTGTACACTGGAATCTCTCGGAATTTCTATGCCATTAGCGGCAAAAATAGTATGTGTGAACCCTGAACAGTCAAATCCAAACCCTGACATCCCTGCCCATAGGTATGGAAGGCCGAGAAACTGTTTTCCGTCTGCAATAATATCCTCCGCCCCAGGGGATGGAATATCTTCCTCGCTATCATATATTTCAATATCTGATTCATCAACCCACTTATTTCCGTCCGAAGGGGTAGCTACCAAGACTTCTCCCTGATGCTCCTTTACAACCGGTAAACGGGTGTTATAGCTCAGGTCTTTGTAATTTTTTCTCCCCTTTTTATCATAAGTTAATTCTGCGGTCGGAGAAGTAATGAGAGCAAATGGTTCATCTTCTAATTTTTCCATCCGATTACTCTCGGTTATTTGTTCTTCCGGGACCCACCCGGGATAACCCAATTCATTTCTTGGAGTCTCCTGGCCTTCCGCTGCTACTTTTACCCATCCATTCTTTTTTTCAAGAACGTGCACCTTTGAGCCAAACAACGCCTGGCTTTCCAGATTCCCAACGAGCCAGAGCTTTTCATCTACGCTCATCGACGCTGTCCATTCATTCAGGCTGGCCGGGTTGGAGGCTGAGGGAAGATCAGTTTCCCGGAGAATATCCGGCTCCGTCCACATCGTCATTGCACTCACCTCTGTATAAGCCGTCTCATTCACTTCTGCTGCACTCGCAGAGCCGGCCGTGAATGCTGCTCCTATAACTGCAATCATAACAGTTGAAATCCAGTGACCTCTCTTCATCGCAGTTCCCCCTTTTCATATTTGGTATGCGCCCTCTGCGCGGGATTCATTGCTTGTACCTGATGCCCTTCAAAAGATACGGCAGTAACAGTATTTTCCTGCAGCCATTTTGGAGCATCCAAATCCACCATCTTAATATTAGGATGGGCAAGCGCCAGCTCAGCTGCCGGCGAAACGCTTATTGTCGATTCCATCATGCTTCCCATCATGCACGGAACACCCGACGCTTCTGCAATATCAGCAATTTTCCACGCCTCCAGCAGTCCCCCGCATTTCATGAGTTTAATATTAATCATGTCGCAGGCACGCTGTTCGATGAGCCTGCTGGCATCTGTATACGTTTTACAGCTTTCATCCGCCATAATAGGCGTTCTGGTAGATTCTGTGACTTTTTTTAAACCGGCCCAGTCATCGGCTGCTACGGGCTGTTCTATAAACTGTACCGGGATGTGTTCTTTTTCAAGCTGCTGAATAAATGCTATTGCTTCTTTAGAAGTCCACCCCTGGTTGGCATCAATCCTCAACATGACGCCTTGGGGAAGCACTTCAGTGATGGCGCGGATTCTTTGATGATCTTTTTTGATATCATCTCCGACTTTCATTTTCAAATAGAGGTAACCTTCGTTTATATATTGTTCTGCTGTATTTTTCATTTGTGCTGGTTCTTCCATACTGATCGTCATATCATTTTCAAATACAGCCGGTGTTCCTCCCAGCCACTGCAGGAGACTGCAGTGGCGCTTTTGAACAAATGCATCTATAACAGCCATTTCCACTGCTGCTTTGGCACTGGGGTTCCCGTAGCAGCTCTGCTTAAGTCTCCGTACATTTTCCTGCAGAGCTTCGTTTTCTGCTCCTGCAAGTGCCTCTGCAGCCGGACCGTTAATAACTGTTTCGATGCTTGAAGGAGATTCTCCCGTCACAGCAAGAGCTGGAGCTGCTCCCCCTTTCCCTATAGTACCGTCAGTCAGTATTACACTTACTTCAACATTTTCAATGCTTGTAACTGTCCTTATGGACGTAACAAAAGGTCGATTCAAAGGAATGATTTTTCTTTTCGTTTTAAGAGAAGCTATTTCCATTCAACATCCCACCTCTTAAATTCTTGATAAGATTTCCGCTACCGCGACACCGACGACTGTGCCCATAAATGAGCCAATTAATGCCATCATTACGCCTATTGGGACCAGAGTACGGCTGAAGGCTCCTGCAAGCACTGGAGCAGAGGCCATACCTCCAATATTGGCCAGACTTGCGATGCCGAGGGTAAAAAGGTCAAGCCGGAACAGTTTTGCTAAAAGCAGCATAATAGCTCCGTGGAAAAATAAAATCATAAATCCGGAGATAATATACGCTGGAACTTCAGCAATATTTGAAAAATCTGCGTTGGAAGCAATTAGAGCTATGATCGTGTAAAGCATCAAATAGCCTATATCCATTGTCCCCGTTAACCTGGCAACCGGCGTTACAGCAAGACCCAGACCCAAAACGGTAACAATTAATATCGTCCACGTTGTTGCATTCACAGCATTACCAGCTTCAGGAAGCGTATTTCCTGCTGCAATGGCAAGCGAAGCTACCAGCATAGAAAATCCTAAGCAGACAATAATTTCTACGTATGTTAGAGGTTTTGTTTCTTTTTCCTCAAGAGACAAATTATACTGCATCTGATCAATGCTTTCTGTTTTCGCTTTTGTAAACCGGTTGAATGCGAATTGGAAAGGAACAAGCCAAAATAAAAGCATTACCCAAAACGAATAGTTTACTGTATCCATAATTAAAGCATAGCCAAATAAATTCTCAGGGACTTCAAGAATCCCCTGCAGCGCTACAAGATTTGCTGAACCTCCCGTCCATGAACCAGCCAGGGCTGCAAAAGCCTTCCACGTTTCCGTGTCTAAAAAACCCTGCATAATATAATATGTAACCGTAAAACCGCCAACTATACTAATCACAGCTACAACATAGCTAAGTAGCATTTTTGGCCCCAGTTTGATAATCTGCAGAATGTTACAGTTTAATAAAAATAGAAATATCATTGCCGGCAGTAGAAGAGAACGTATGCCTGAATTTAACTCACCGAGAGCCTCGGAGCCACTGAATACCCCAAAGGTGTTTAACAGAGCGGCAACGATGTAGATGAGCACCACTGTAGGTACGTACTTAAAAAATTTACTTTTTGTCACTTTTTCCGTACCTACGAGAAGTGCAACCATCGCAATCAAAACACTAATGTAAAGAGCTCCGTTTTCTATCATGCTGAATAACCTCCTTTAGATTGTTAAATATAAATAAACCCAGCAAAGAGAAAAGATCTCTTTGCTGGGTTTTATCCGGTAAGATAAAGCAGCACTGCTTACATATCAGCCTTTATTTGCTTATACTTTAAGCTGGCGTTGCGCAGGGCAACAATCATCGCTTTCTGGGACGAGCCGTGATAACGTTTTTGAATAATTTCTACAAGATGCTCACTTTCCTGAATCGAAGCTTCTGCGAATATTTCTTTTACAAACCGGGCTGTTAAAGAAAGAATAGCAGAACATTCTGCCTCCAGGATTTCATCCGTTAGAGTATCCACTACAAATCCAATAAAAAATACCTGATATTGTTCAGTGATCGGGTTATTCGAAGGAGATTTAGCCTCTCCCACAATGTAAATAGTATTCTTGTTGTACAAATGTTTTTCACCACCTGATTGCTAAAAGAAGAACGCTTTGGGTAAAGGTTCCTTTTACCAGAGGAGTAATATGTTTGAAAATTATGATATCGTACTTTTCTAAATTACGCAATTCTTATTTTTATTTATCCTTCGCTTTTGAACTTTCAGTCAGTTTCCTAATGCTGAAAAAGGGAAAGACATAGTAGAGAAAGATACGAAGATTTAGGAGGAGTAGTATGTCCCAAGTTGAAAATATTTTATTTAACCAGCAGCATATAAGCAACCACATTTTTAAAAACAAGCTGATTGTCGCTCCGATGACACGGATTAGCGCAGATGACGATGGTACGCCGAATGACCGGATGCGCAGATACTATGAGCGTTATGCTCTTGGCGGTTTTTCCGCTGTTATTTCGGAGGGGATTTACACCGATGAAATCTACAGCCAGGGATACGCCAATCAGCCCGGACTCGCCAATGAACATCATCAGGAAGGATGGAAGCCGATTACTCAAGCAGTCAAAGAGCATGGAAGCAAAATGATTGCCCAGCTCATGCATGCCGGCGCTCAGTCCCAGTATAATCAATACACAAGCGAGACTGCTTCCGCTTCTCCCGTACAGCCTCCCGCTGAAAAAGTATCTTCCTACGGCGGACAGGGGGCTTTCCCCGTCCCGAAGGCCATGGATGAAAATGATATGGACACCGCTAAGCAGGGATTTGTGGAGGCAGCCCTCCGTGCCGCAGAAGCAGGATTTGACGGTGTAGAGCTTCACGGGGCGAATGGCTATCTGCTTGATCAGTTTCTTTCCGAATCCACTAATAAACGTACAGACCAGTACGGCGGTCCTGTAGAAAATCGCGTACGCTTTCTTAATGAAGTCGTCGAAGCCGTTCGCGAAGCCATAGGGCCGATTCCTATTCTTGGCATCCGTATTTCGCAGGCCAAAGTTACGGATGGGTCTTACCGCTGGCCGGGAGGGGAAGCAGACGCCACAGTCATATTCTCCGAGCTCGGGAAGACGCCACTCGATTATATTCATACTACAGACGGCGACGGCCTCGGCGAGGGCTTTGGAAATGACACCTTAAGCATGGCCCAGGCGGCTAAAGAATACAGTGGCCTACCCGTCGTTGCCAATGGGAATCTTGGAGATCCCGAAAAATCCTCCCATGCCATCAATGAAAGTGCTGCTGATTTTGTTTCTCTCGGCAGAACTGCCCTGGCTAATCCCGACGCTCCCCACCGCATTCTCCATGGTCAGTCGATGAACAGCTTCGATCCTTCTCTTATTATGCAGCCGCTTGCTAATGTGAAAGAAGCAGAGCTTGAACAAAACATCTTCAAAGAATAAAAAAAGGAGGGGCCGGATTGGCCTCTCCTATTGTGCAGGGGTTGCGGAAACGAGAAACCGTATTTTTTTCTCCCCTAGCTTAATTTTCACAGGCGTTTCCGTATAAACCTCCCCGTCCGTGTCTGCCTGTTTTACTGGATCTGTAGTCAACTCAATATCTCTGCCAAGCACATGCTCAATAGGACTGTTTTCATTATCAATTTCCTTAGTCCCCATTGTTGCAAAAAATTCTCTCATCAGGCTGTTGCCGCCCTCCGGGATAATGAAGATTTCGAACTGCTCATCCTGCATCGTGGTGTCTCCTACCGGCACCTGGTTTGTACCGATGGAGTGGCCATTCATGATCAGAATCATTACCGCTTCCCCAGTATAGTTTTCTCCGTCAATTTTCATTTGATAAGAAAACACTTCCGGATTCTGAACAGTTTGCAGTGTGCTGATAAAATAGCTTAACTTTCCGATAGCACCTTTTAAGTTTTCATCAATGTTTTCCGACGTTTCCACAATTAAACCTATCCCGTAAAAATTAGCAAAGAAACGCTCATTCATGGAGCCTATATCAATTTCTTTCGTATTCTTTTCGAGCATATCTGTCATAGCCTTTTTTGGGTTCTGTGCCAAACCGAGAGACCTGGAGAAATCATTACAGGTGCCGTACGGGAGCACGCCTACATCAGGGGCATATGGTGATTCCATCAGCCCGTTGATGCTTTCATGAATTGTCCCATCACCGCCGGCAATAAATACCGCCTCTACCTGTTCATCTATCGAAGCGCACGTTTCACGCACATCGTCTTTGGATTGTGTCTGCCTGATAACAAGCTCCACAATGGAAGTTCCCCATACCTGGATAAATGTATTTAACTGCTTTTGTTTTTCATTAACGTCTTTGTTTCCGTTAATAATAAGTAAAGCTTTTTGATACATATGAACGTCTCCCCTATCCTGTCAAATACACGGCTTCTTATTTAGAAGACGCTAACCGTATATTCCCATTTCCAGAGAGAAAAAAACAAGGGAGATGCTTTCTATTTGCAGTGCAGAATCATCCGTCTGGTGCCAGTATATAAATTAGACCAATACATGCGCTCTGCTTCGGGCGGGCACGGCTGGCGTCTCCATACCGATTTCATGCTTGCGCTTTCCGTATATGTCAAAACATGCACTTCCCTTGGGTTTTTTCCGGCAAGCCAGGCCCCTCCTTTTTCGAGAGAAATAAACTGTGCTCCCCGCAGCGTCTTTATGTTCCGGTAAGCCTTCAGGCATTCATCCATCAGGGCTGCATACAGCACAACTTTTTGCGACTCCTGTTCCGGCGAGGAAATACCGATTTTTTTCCAATGTTTTTTCACACATTTTACTACATCCAGCTGACTCTCAATCTTTGCTCCAGTTAATTCTTTCATTACATTCTGAATAATAGAAATAAATAAATCATTAATTTCAGGCGTTATTCTTTTCGCATGATGCTGTTTTTTCATCTCTATACCGCTCCTTCATTAATCACATTTTTGAAGCATCGGGCACTTTGCACACACTTCGTCACTGTTACTCAATGCTTTATAAATAGAACACCAGGATCTTTTCGCATAACAAATAGGTACATTTTGATTTTTGGCCCGTTCCTTTAACTTGGCGGAAACATTGTGATTGATGAAATCAGTAAGCACAAGCACCAGATCAATATTTGGCGGAATTTCCTTTTGCACCATTTTTACTTTTCGCCCGCTGACATGCTTGATGTCCTGAAAGCCTAATTCTTTTAACCGGTCGGGAATGGCTCCCAGTCTGTCTGCCCCAATGATCATCAATCCGTCCATGTTTATCCTCCTATTTGAAAATAATTCTCATTTGTTATGTATAGTTTATTGAAAACGATTCTCAATGTCAATGTTTATTCCTGAGCCCGAAGTTTTTATTCTGTCTTTATGTGGAATATACTTGAGAGAGTATGCCGCCAGTCAGTCAAAAAGGGAGGTACTTGTATGAAAAGCCGCGAAGAAGTTCATATAGAAACATTTACCGTGGGAGATAACGGTACAATACCTAATCATCCTAGTTTTCCTGTGCTCGTTTATGAACAGACTGTCACCGGCTCTGAAAATGTTAAAGAACTTTTTAATAAAAATAACTGGCTGGGAGCATGGAAAGGAAGTGTCTTTAAATACCATCATTATCACAGTAATTCGCATGAGGTGCTTGGCTGCGTAAGTGGTTCCGCCCTTTTGCATATAGGCGGCGAACAGGGGCGGCAGCTTAATGTAAAACACGGCGATATATTGATTCTTCCCGCTGGATACGGCCATAAGCTCATTGAGCAGAGTGAAGACTTTGCAGTTATTGGTGCTTATCCAGGCGGCTCGGATTATGATATGTGTACCGGTGACCCTTCCGAGCGCCCTGAAAAAATTAATAATATTTACCGCGTTCCTCTACCCGATTCCGATCCCGTTTTCGGCTTAGACGGACCACTATTTACTTATTGGAAAAACTTTTCATAAACGAAAGGAAGCTAGTATAAAATGGCGACGAAAACGAGACAAATACTTTTACACGAAAGACCAAAAGGCCTCCCTGACAAAAACACATTTGCATTTAAGCATATAGAAATAGGTGCTCCCGCTGAAGGAGAAGTACTTCTTCAAATGATTTACATTTCTGTGGATCCTTATATGAGAGGAAGAATGGACGACCGCGAATCATACGTCCCTCCTTTTCCGCTTCACAAACCAATTGCCGGCGGCGCCATTGCGAAGGTGGTTGAAAGCCGCGACGATTCTTTAAACGAAGGTGATTACGTGACCGGCAATCTGCCGTGGCAGCAATACGTTAACGTGAGTGCTTCGGATGTACGAAAGGTTCAGGCGGAAGCAGCTCCGGTTTCTGCGTATTTGAACGCTGTCGGCATGCCCGGACTCACTGCTTATTTCGGCACGCTCAGTATCGGTCAGCCTAAGCAGGGAGAAACGTTCGTTATCTCCGGGGGAGCCGGCGCTGTTGGTTCGCTTGCCGGCCAGATTGCCAAAATGCAGGGCGCCCGGGTGGTCGGTATTGCAGGTACCGATGAAAAACTGGATTATATGAAAAGCATTGGATTTGATGAAGTAATTAATTACAAAACAGAAGATTTAACAAAAGCCATCAAGCGGACGTGTCCCGACAAAGTAGACGTATACTTCGATAACGTCGGGGGCGAAATGAGCGATATTGTGCTCGATCATTTAAATAAATTCGCCCGGGTGGTCCAGTGCGGGGCAATCTCTACGTATAATGATCCGGACAATTACGGACCGAGAGTCCAATTCAAGCTCATTAAATCAAGCGCTTTGATGAAAGGCTTCATTGTAGGCGATTACGCTGATGAATTTGAAGAAGCAACCAAACAGCTTGCAGCCTGGGTAGCTTCCGGGGACCTTCAGTATGAAGAAACAATTCTCACTGGGTTTGATCGTATTCCAGAAGCATTCATCGGTTTGTTCACCGGCCGGAACACGGGCAAGCTGCTCGTGGATGTTTCCCAATAAAGTCAAAACGCCGCTGCTTTCACGTACCGCAGGAGGTACACTGCGAAAAAGCCGCCCATCCATACATTGGATAGGCGGCTTTTTATAGTTTCATTAATTTAAAGAGGGGCCTGAAGGCTTCCGAACAGTTTGTTTCTCTCTTGACTGTTCCTTTAGTTCCTCTTTCTTTTTTACTTCATGGTTGCTTGGCGGACTCAGGCTGAGAATTTTGTCTCCTGCCTCAGGCTTTATTGCATTATCAACAGCAAAGAATTCCAGACGTCCAGTCGGTTTTTGAATACCGATCAGCACTACATCTTCCGCCCGGTCATTTAAATAGGACTGGTACGGATATTCTTTTGTTAAAGACGTTAATTTAAACACGTAACCCGCATCTACTTTCCAGTTCAGCTCTTCAAATGTCGCGCCTTTTTCGAACAGAACGCGGCCACCGACCTTTCTCATCAATTCATCGGGTTCATTCCGGTCTGATTGATGCCAGCTGAGCTGAAACAGATCCTTCCTTCCGAATTCAGGGACAAAGGTGGTGCACACGAGCGAATTATAAGAATCCCGGTCGGTAGCCGCGATAATTTTATTATAGGGAGTCATGTCCAGTGAATACTCCGACTGCTCAGAAAGAATCTCTCCCCGGTAGTAAGCGATTCCTGCTTTACGTGCGTTGAACAAATGTTCAAACGAAGAATCGGCAATCAATACCGGCACATTCATTTCCTTCAGCTTTTGGGCAAGGCTTGTAGTGAAGGAGCTTCCTCCTACAAACAGAACTCCCGGAAGCCCCTCTTTTGAAAGGTTTAACTTTCTGGCAAGCGGCCCAATCGTAAACCCGTGGAAGCATACAGTCGCAAACACGAGCGCAAACGTAAGCGGGGTAATAATGGAAGCCCCGGCGTAGTTGTATTCTTCAAGGACATTCGCAAAATACCCTGCTACCGTCAAAGCTACAATTCCCCGGGGAGCGATCCAGCCGATAAGAGCTTTTTCCCCGAATGTTAAATCGGTCCCCATGGTCGACAGCCAGATTGAAAGCGGGCGAACTAAAAACAGCATCAAAAGAACGTAAGCAATAATTTGCGGGTCGAAAATCTGCATCAGTGTATCCCGGTCGAGTGATGCTGTCAGCATAATAAATATACCCGAAATCAGCAGCACAGAAATATTTTCTTTAAAGTGCTGCATGTCGCTGATGGAGCTTATATGAAGATTTGCAAGCGTCATTCCCATCGCAGTGACGGCCAACAATCCCGTTTCATGCATAACTACGTCAGAAATGACAAAGCTTGCAATCACCATGGACAGAACGACCGGAGATTTCAGGAACTCCGGCACATGCCCACGTTCAAAGGTCCACCCGATAATTCTACCGAATAGAATCCCCAGAAAAACAGCAAACAACGAGGCCATAAAGAAATTGACGAGCGAGACGAAGGTGGACTCTTCGGAGGTAAAGGTCCGGATAATTTCAAACGCAAACACTGCCAGGAGAGCACCAAACGGGTCAACGACAATACCTTCCCATTTAAGTATTCGGGCCGGCCTCGGCTTCAGCTTGGCCTGCCGGAGGAGCGGCAGGATGACGGTAGGGCCCGTAACGATCAGCAAACCACCGATAATAAAGGATACTTCCCATGATAAGCCAGCCACAAAATGGGCTGTTAATGAACCAAGTATCCAGGCCAGAAGAGCTCCTATTGTGATGATACGATACACAGGCTTTTGAAGCCCCTGAAGTCCCCTGAAATCAAGATTCAGGCTTCCTTCAAATAATATTATGGCTACAGCAATCGATACGATAGGGCCATACAGATCGCCAAATGCTTCGGAAGGATTAATCAGCCCAAATATCGGCCCGATCAAAAGTCCGGCAACAGACATAACGACTATGGCCGGCAGTCTGGAGAACCAGGCAAGCCACTGGGAGCCGATTCCGACGGCACCGATCAGCATTAGTTGAAACAATAGAGAGTCCAGCATATATTTTCCCTTCTTTCCACTCCCATTTTTTATTTTTGGGTTTAATCTTGTATGTAATTCGTATTCCTTTCACTTTTTAATCACTTGAAATAAAAAGATACTATACTAAACCCTATCGTTTCAATCAAAGCAGTTTATAAAAATATATTTTTTCATAAAAAAGCACGCTTTTACACAAAGCATGCTTCAGATTGTAGACAAAGGCCTCCGAAAATGAATTTCGGAGGCCTTTGTTTGTGCCATTGAGGGAGAAAGAAGCCTC
>NZ_JBQLIB010000012.1:0-81301 GCF_056034365.1 Marinococcus sp. LNHM5E3-2.1 | reverse complement strand
GGGGCGCTGGCCTACCTGGTCACGAAGCTCGTGCCGGGCAAAGGGGACGAAATCGAGTACAAAGCCAAGCACCTCGACCCGATCTTTATTCAGCAGTCCCCGGCGATCGCGCTCGACCAGGCGAAGCTCGAAACCCTGCGGATGGCGGAATACGCTGAAAAAGGTTTGAAGCAAAGTGAGTCCTATCTAGAAACCAAGAACAAAAAGGACGCGGAAAACATCGTCCGGTACGAAGAAGCCGTAAACAATCTGGACAAAAACATTACGGATTATTTAACCCGCATTTCTTCTAGATCTCTTTCATCCGAAAGCTCACGTCAGCATTCGGTTCTGATGGATACTACGAGAGACATTGAACGTGTGAGTGACCATGTAGAAAATCTGATGGAGCTCGTGGATTATCAGGTCTCCAATAAGGTAACCCTCTCCCCTGAAGCCTACAAGGACTTGAATCAGATGTACGAATTAACCATGAGTACATTTTCTCAATCAATTGAAGCACTCGGGCAGGATAACCACGAAATTGCCAGTCAGGTACTGCAGCAGGAAGAAGAGATTGACCGGCTTGAACGGCAGCTGCGCAAAAAACACATTCTGCGCCTTAATGAAGGCCAGTGCTCCGGTTCCGCCGGCATTGTATTTGTAGACTTCCTAAGCAACCTCGAACGGATCGGTGATCATGCTGTAAACATTGCTGAAACCGTGCTCGATGATGATCACAAAATGAAAGAAAGCAATTAATAAGCAGGCAGCGCCCTTACAGTTTGGGCGCTGCTTTTTTCGCGCAAATCACTACTTTCAACAGACCCCTTCCTTTCTTCGTGAAATGTACTACCTTTATCCCCCTTGCATATTTACCATTTTTAAACAGGTGAACCATATATCATCTATTTACCTATTGTAAAAGCTATAAAAATCCAACATACTGAATTTAGTGATAACTATTAGAAAGAGGGGCTTGAAATGAATAAGAAAAATAGTACAGATTGTCCAAAAGTGTTGGCCGAGCTGGATGAAAAACAAGCGCGTCTCGATAAGTATCGGAAAGAAATCAGGGAAGGCAACAATAAAGATGTGAAAGACCTTGATGATTTAAACAAAACTCTTCAAAATAAAAAAAGTTGAACGAAATTTTATATACCACTGTAAATTCAGCGTCTTAAATATAGAAGCGTTTAATTAATACAGCTTTCGATTAAAAAGAGCAGGTCTGCTTCTTTTGGGCAGGACCTGCTCTTTTTGGTATTATTAATTTTATATGCTCTGTCTGCACTCTGTTTCATCCCTGTGATTTTTTATTAAAACCTTTCACAGCAGTAACATTCACCTTTCCTTTAAAAGGAGCGATCAAAGCTATGTGGCATTTTATCAAGTTGTATTTTGGCCTTGCAGTCGGGCTCGCGGTCTTTTTTGTTCTTGTGCTGTTAGCTGCCGGTGCCTACGGATAAGCCCCCCTTTTAAAATTTCCCCGCCCAGGCTACGTAGAAAAGCCTTTTAGATGTCTCCCACAGAGCTCTAAAAGGCTTTTTTCTAATGATTGTTCGCTTAAGCATTAGTCCTGCTTATGCAGCTCCATCTCAATATTAATTTTCACATCTTCGCCGACAAGTACCCCGCCTGTTTCAAGCGTAGCGTTCCATGTTAAACCGAATTCTTTCCGGTTAATGGTTGTCTGGCCGCTGAAGCCGGCTACTATGTTTCCGCTCATCGGATCTTTACTTTGGCCTTCAAACGTAACATCGACCGTAACTTCTTTGGTTGTGCCTTTAATCGTAAGATCTCCGGTCACGTCATATTCACTTTCTCCCGTTTTTTTAACTTCCTTGCCCACAAACGTCATGTTGGGATAGTTTTCAGCATCAAAGAAGTCTGCCGACCGTAAATGACCATCACGGTTTTCATCACTGGTATTAATACTCGCTACATCGATTACCACTTCGATTTCTGCGTCTGTTAAGTCTTCCACGTCCACCTTTAACGTAGCGTCAAATTTGTCAAACGTGCCTTTCGCTTTTGAGATCATCATGTGCTTTACCGAAAATCCAATTTCACTGTGTACAGGGTCCACGGACCAGACTGTTTTTGCCATAAGTAACTCCTCCTAAAAATTCATTCAATTAAATCCATGAAGCTACAACTAGTATAAAGGTATCAAGTCTTTAAATCTAGTATCCTGCTTTGAAAATAATAAATATTCCGTCATTTTCAAATGATTACTCTTTATCTATTAAGACTATTTTTGTCTTTTATTCTCATTATGTTTTACACTAATTATGAAGTCAGCTGTATATTTCATCTCAGATATCATGGCACTTCGCAAGCCTTTTTCGTATGAAACACCCTATATTAATATCGAGAGGAGACTTTACGATGAAATTTTCTGTATCAGCCCTTTTTCTTGCCTCATTTGTTTTTCTGACCGGTTGCGGCGGCAGTGATGGAGGAAATGAATCCGAAAGCACCAGTGAAAACGCCGAGGCTCAAACAATGGAGGTCACCGCTACTGACTTTGAATTCGACCAGGAGGAATACACCGTTAACGCCGGAGAACCTGTAAATGTCAGCTTAACGAGCCAGGAGGGCGGACACGGGCTTGCTATTGACAACTTTGATGTAGACATTCAGGGGGAAGGAGAAGCAACGTTCACCCCGGAAGAACCCGGAGAGTATAACATCTACTGCAGCGTTCCATGCGGTGAAGGGCATGCAGATATGACCGCCACCCTAATTGTTCAGTAAGCCGGAGCTTCCCGGCCTATTTTTACTTTTTCTGCAAAAAAGCCGCCGTGCCTAAATACAGGCACGGCGGCTTTAATTTTAACCATATTTATTCTTTAATTGGAAGCGGCGCTTCAGGGGAAACCAGCTTCTCTTTACGCAGTTCCTGCCAGAAAGCTGCAGGAATATCGGCGTTTAATGCTTCTAGATTGTCCTGAATACGCTGCGGACGACTTGCTCCTGGTATAACAGCCGCCACTGCCGGATGAGCGGCTGAAAACTGCAGGGACGCTGCAATCAGGCTCACATTGTGACGTTCAGCAATGGATTTCATCTGCTCGACACGGGAAGCAATTTCCGGCGGGATATCCGAGTATTCGTACGTGGAACCGCCGGCGAGCACGCCTGATCCGTAAGGTGCTCCGACCACAATGCTAACATCCTGCGCCTCCGCTTCCGGCATCAAGCGCTGAAGCGCACGTTCGTGGTTAAGCAGCGTATAACGGGTAGCCTGCAGGCTGATATCCGGATTGGAATCTTCAAGGTCGAGAGCGAGCTCAATCGGCTCCGTCCGGTTTACTCCAATCCCCCAGGATTGAATAACGCCCTCTTCCCGTAGTTTAGTCAGCTCACGGAATGCGCCTGTTCTTGCCTCTTCAAATTTAGCGAGCCATTCGTCTCCCTGAAAATCTGGAGAAATGTCATGCACATACACAAAATCAATCCGGTCCATCTGCAGGCGCTCAAGGCTCTGCTCAATCGACCGGCGTGTGCCTTCCGCAGTATAATCATCAATTACTTTATTTTGGCGGCCATTGGCAAACAATCCTTCTTTTTCTTCCGTTTCTTCAGAAATATAGCGGCCGACTTTCGTACTTAATACAAAATCGTCGCGGTTATGCCTGGCCAGCGCTTTGCCTAAGCGCAGCTCCGCAAGCCCTGCTCCGTAAAAAGGTGCAGTGTCAAAATAACGGATGCCGTGTTCCCATGCTGTTTCAATTGTTTTTAAAGCTTCCTCTTCTGGAATATCACGGTACATATTCCCAAGCGGCGCGGTGCCGAAGCCGAGTTTCCCTTCCTGCTTCAAATTAATCATAAACTTTGTCCTCCTCTATAAAGGTTTATTCATTATTTGCAATTAAGCGGCCGCTCCAACGTATCTCACCTGTAACGACCCAGGTTCCTGCCAACGATCACTCTATTTTAGTTACCTTTCACAGTAAGATTTAAACATCGATGCCCAAATAGATATTATACGTATCCCTATATCAGATTTTTATCCAAAATTTCTCATGAAACACTTGAATACATAGTTCTTCAGCCGATATTATTATTAAAACGACATCATTTGGAGGTCATCTATGAAGAACGGTTGCGACGTTTGCATGCCTGGCCATCAGGGCTATACGTTCATTTTTGAAAACGACCAGTCTCCTGCCCTGCTCACCCCTTACTTCAGTGAATACAGCGAAAACCAATGGCAGGAAGTAAATAATCGCATGGTATGGATGGATGAAACCATTGCTTTTGATTTGCTGGATTACCTGGAAGTTCATTATAATCCCGAAGAAATTTTTATTTTTCCAGCAAAAAAGAATAATCCTTTGGAAGATGAAACGAACAAACAGCCGCTTCGCTCCCTCCACGCTTACAAAGAAGCAGGCTGGATCGATAATATTATCGATCAGGAACAGATACAGTCACATTATCAGCCTATCGTCCGGCCAGATAACGGAAGCTATACTATTGTTGGGCACGAGCTGCTTTCCCGCGGAAAAGCATCAGACGGAAGCATGATTGCCCCATTCTTTTTGCTTGAGGCGGCGCGCATCCGCCACCGGCTGTTTGCGCTTGACCGCGCCTGCCGGATCGTTTCTGTCAAAAATGCAGCCATCATTAAAGACAAGCTCATTTTCATCAATTTTATTCCGACCGCTATTTATGTGCCTGAACACTGTTTATCGACCACTATTTCCCTCATCAATGAAATGGGCATTGCCCCGGAAAACGTAGTATTTGAAGTTGTGGAAAGCGATGAAGTGCAGGATATTGATCACCTGAAAAGTATACTCAATTATTACCGGCGTCACGGTTTCAAATATGCTTTAGACGACGTAGGCACCGGGGTCAATGACCTCAAAAAGCTATCTTACCTTGAGCCGGATATTGTTAAACTGGCCAGAGAATATTCCGACGGCGTAAGCCGGGACCCCGAAAAACAAAAAATCGCAGCGTCGCTGCTGCAGGTAGCTGCCTATACCGACTCTCAGCCACTTGCTGAAGGAGTCGAACATAAAGAAGATGCCGATTACTTAGCCGACATGGGCTACGAGATGTTTCAGGGATATTATTTCGCTAAGCCGCAGGAGCAGCCTCTGGATTCCCTTTCTCACACCGTTAATACAAACCATTGATCTTGCAAAGCATGTGCCCCGCACGTGCTTTTTTCTGTTTCTGGCACTCATGAGTCTTTAGATGCGGAAACCATCAACACATTTTCGCTGCTGTTTTAATTCTTTAGACACAGGGAAGAGCATTGGGCGAGTCATTTTATAAAATAAACCCTCACATGGAAGGAGTGCTTTTTTCATGAAAAGACTGGAAGGGTATACGTCTATAATTACTGGTGGAGCAGGAGGCATCGGCAAAGCTACTGCTAAGAAATTTCTTCAGGAGGGCGCCAATGTGATGCTCGTTGATATGAATCAAGAGGCGTTGGACAGCGTTAAAGCTGAACTCGATGAGTATGGCCCGGTAGAAACAATGACGGCCGATGTTACTAATGAAGATGATGTGAAAAATTATGTAGATCAGACGGTGGATCAGTTTGGCACGGTAGATGTCTTTTTTAACAACGCAGGCATCGAAGGCAAAGTAGCTCCTATTCCGGAACAGACCGCAGAAGATTTTATGAAGGTAATGAACGTTAACGTCCTGGGAAGCTTTCTCGGATTAAAATACGTTATGCCCGTCATGGCGAAGCAAAACAGCGGCAGCATTATTAACACCTCTTCGGTTGCCGGTTTAATGGGGACGCCGGGCGTCAGTCCGTATACTACCTCTAAACACGGTGTGGTTGGGCTGACTAAAACGGCGGCTCTTGAAGTGGCAGATTCCAATGTGCGCGTAAACTCCATCCACCCGTCGCCGGTAAACACCAGAATGATGCGTTCGCTTGAAAAAGGATTTAATCCGGACGATGCCGAGTCCGCCCGTACCGAGCAGGAGCAGGCTATTCCAATGAACCGCTACGGAGAGTCTGAAGACATCGCAAACCTTGCTTTATTCCTTGCCTCTGACGAATCAAGCTTTATCAGTGGTTCCCAGTATCGTATTGATGGCGGTATGGCCGCCCAGTAAAAAATCCTTTCTCTATACAAATGGACCCTCCGGCTTCAGTGCCAGGGGGTCTTTTCATATTAATACCATTTAGATAGCTTATGACCAGGCTTACATTATACATCAATAAAGCGGCTGCCCTTTTCTGTCACCACCGGATCCACATATTCCACTTTTTCTTCCTCGTCTGTTACTTTTTCTGCTTCGAGCATCGCTTCTTTGATCAAATAATCAAAATGCGCTTCTTCATTAGGGTCATCCGGGGAAATTGTCCCCTGTTCTTTAGCGGCAATGCGGGCAATCAGCAGCAGCTCTTTCAGTAAATCGTTATCCATACAGACCCTCCTCCTTTATCTCCGCGGTGGATGAACAGAAATTCTCCGTGCGTCTTAACTCTGATGTTCTTTTTGTTCGATGTTTAATTGATGCACCGTGCGCACCAGGTCATTTTTTTGATCGTTAGCTTCGTCCGGGAAAAAGACCCCGTACATGCAGCCGCCGTTTTGTTTTTCCTTTCGTTTTATATGACCGTGAAGGACAAAATTTTTGTGAAGCGAGCGAAAGGAAAAAGTCAAAAGTACCCGGTCTGTGACCGGTAGATTTAGATGGGAAAAGAAACGCATGCCCCCGCCGGAGAGATCATGGATCGTCATGTCACCTGCCGCGCTGTTCACGATAGTATTGTCCATCCGGTAAATGAAAAAGGTTCCGTGGAGTGGCTGATCTTCGAAATAGTAGCGTAGGTTTTTTCTTGATTCCGGCATACCCTTCTCCTTTATCTTTGCGTGAAATAAGTGCGGTATTAATAGTATATAGGCTCTGTCTTTCGATTTCAAAAATGTTTTTAGTGCAGTATGCCGGGCCGTTCACCTCCCATTCAGTCCTGCTCTTCTTTGAAATAAAGATTGACTTTATCTATGCTCCGGAATATGATTAATATAGAATAAAAGGGGAGTAGCTTTCCTGCATCTGCATCGTCATGACGGGCTTTGAAGCCCCGGTGCTGATGGTAGTTACCAGACTATAAGCGAGACCTTTTCTTCTCCGCAGCAATTTCGGGGGAGGGAAAGGTTTTTTTGATGCCTTTTCCTTCGAATCATTCAGGGAAAGGGCTTTTTTCATGCCTTTTCTCATAAGGGGAGAAAAGAAATGGATATAGGTTTATTGATGGAATACAGCTGGGTTTTAGTTATTCTAGTCCTGCTTGAGGGTGTACTGGCAGCTGATAACGCGATGGTTTTGGCGGTAATGGTCAAGGATCTGCCTGAAAAACAGCGTAAAAAAGCTCTTTTTTACGGGTTGTTTGGCGCTTTTCTTTTCCGGTTTGGATCTCTGTTTATCATCAGTTTTCTGGCGGGGGTATGGCAGGTGCAGGCTATCGGTGCTGCCTACCTTCTCTATATCGCTATTAATCATATTATTAGGCATATGGTCCGCCACCGCCAGCAGCAAAACGTGACTGCTGCCGCACAGGAAACTAAATCGCCCGGCTTCTGGAAGACTGTTTTTAAAGTAGAGCTCGCAGATATTGCGTTTGCCGTCGATTCGATTCTTGCAGGAGTTGCTCTCGCTATTACTCTTCCAGCCTCCGGTCTTCCGGCAATTGGCGGTCTTGACGGCGGAATCTTCGCGGTGATTTTATTCGGCGGATTAATTGGAGTCGTCATTATGCGTTTTGCCGCCGGTAAATTTGTTACCCTGCTTGAAAAACGTCCAGGCCTTGAAATAACCGCCTTCGTTATCGTAGGGTGGGTCGGTGTCAAACTCGCAGTTTACGCTTTGAGTCACCCTTCCCTGCACATTATTCCGGAAGCATTCTCTCATTCACCGCTGTGGAAGGCTTCCTTTTATATTGTCATCGTTGTGATCGCGGTCAGCGGCTGGTTTTTATCCAGTCCGAAATCAGCAGATGAAACGGTGAAAGAACGTTAAACATTAATGAAGTACAGCTTCACACACAACCTCAGGCCCCTTTAAGCAGATGAAAGCTTAAAGGGCTTTTTTTAATAGCCCTCTTCCATTTCTGAAGTTTAGTTATATAGACTGAAGGTAAAAAGACAGATAGAATGGAACTTTTAATTTTACGGCTGACGAGAGCCGAAGGAGCCTGTTTATGCCATATTTCACTTCAAAAAACACATCACTCTATTATGAACAGCGGGGCCAGGGGCCCGTGCTTGTGTTTATTTCCCCTCCCGGTCTCGGCTGCGCGGCCTTTGAGCAGCAGCACCCGCTGGAGGACCAGTTTCGGGTTGTTACCTTTGATCCACGGGGAAACGGCAGAAGCGAACGCAGTGAAGCTGCTGACGGCACCATCAGACAGTGGACGGAGGACATTTATGCCCTTATATCTCATCTTGGGGCTGACCAGGTTATTCTTTGCGGCTATTCCTTTGGCGGCCTGCCAGCCCAGGAATTTGCTTACAAATATCCCGAAAAGACGAAAGCGCTCGTATTAATCAGCAGCTTTCCCAAAGTACGAACGTTTCTGTTAGCCGGAAAATTCCGCCTTGGCATTTGGAGTACGTATGAAAACCTGCTCGGTACACTTGGTAAGGGCCTTGCCTTTTCTCATACCAAAAAGCAGGACCAGCAGGCACGCATCGAAAAAAATATTGAGAACAGCGATCCCGGCATTATGGAGCAAATGTACTTGAATGGCAGGCATTATGACAGCACCGGCTTTCTTCCTCATATTACCTGCCCCGTGCTTACGATATTTGGCAGCAACGATGTGTTTGTAAAAAAGCATCAGCATGATTTTAAATCCCGGCTCCCTCATATGCAAAATGTGCATATTCAGGGAAAGGTACACCAGCTTCCTACTAGAGCTGCCGGCGAAGTAAATGCCATCATCAGAAATTTTGTTAACAGCAATGTCTACGCAAAGACTCAAAAGGATGTTTATTGAAAAAGCATAAAGGATATATGTTTATAGTTCATTCTTACTTTGAATATTGAGCACGGCGGTAATGGTTGGATAATAAGCTAACCCATGAGCCAGTAGAAGAAAGCTTTTTCTTTGCTGACTCTTTTTTTAATTTCCTGAACCATTGCTTCCATATTTTAAACAAAAAGGAGTAGATATAATGAGTAACACATCATCCAGAAAAACACTGCCGATTATTGCCCTTTCAGCCGCTGCTATCGGGGGAGGCGTCTACTGGTATACGAAAGGCTCAGGAAGTACCAGCAACAGTGATAGTGGCAGCAGCGAAGGCATTAAGGATAAAGTAAACAAAGCGAACCAGGAAGTTGACACAGAGGAACTGAAAAGCCGCTTTCAGCGCACAGTAGAGCTTGCTAAGCAGGCAACGACCCAGCTGCAGGAGATTTACAATGATTACGGCAAAGACATTATTGAACAAATCCAGCAGGTGAAAAAAGACTCTGAAGGCGTCGTATCTACAGCTAAAGAAGCTGGCGATGAGCTGAAGGATGTAGCTGACACAGCTAAAGAAGCCGAGCAGGAGCTCGAAGGAGTCAAGGATCAGGCAAAACAGGGCGCAGAGCAGGTTTCTTCTTCTGATTCTTCCTCTAATAATTCCAGCGCCTCTTCTTCTGAAACTAGTGGCAGCCAAAATATCCAGGAGTCTCCGGAAGAAGAAATTAAGCGCAAAGACAACCAGGCCGATATTGAGCCGCAGGAAGAAGGAAAAAACCAGCGTGACCCAAATAGCAATAGCTAAGCTTTTCTCCGCGGAGAAAGCAAAAGATTTTCTAAAACGAGTTAAACCACCGGGTACGGCCCTGGTGGTTTTTTTATGCCCCGCTCATATATCAGTTTTTTCCGCATACTTTCCGTCGTCTACATGCGTAACACCAAACGGCTCTTTTCCGTGGCCGTTATAGTATACATCCAGATCATGAAATATACGGTGAATCGTTTCTGCCGTTTGCTCTTCTTCTAAATCAGACTGCTCTTTCTGCTGAAAGCGTTCATTCCACCCGGCAGCATTGCGAAGATCCCTCGCTAAATCCGGATTGTCTGTCTGCGCAGCCAGTGACTTCAGCTTTTCTATTTTTTCTTCAGGCTTCTGAATGTTTTCTGCATCCACCATTTTTTCACCCCCGTAGCCCGTCAGGTCATTCCATCGGTCATGCCGGGCAGCAATATAATTTTTCATTTCCCCTTCCCGCTGTACTTTCTTTTCTGCTTTTGTCAGCTGGTGCTCCTTGTCTGCCTCTTTTTCCGAGTTATTTTCTTCCTCCTGCTCTGCTCCGGCTGTCTGTTTTTCCATTTCTTCAAGCCATGGATACACTACATAAATGCTGAGCACTGCGGTGAAAATGAAGATCCCGGCTGCCAGCAGCGTGACACGTCTTTTCATAAAATTCCCCCTGCTGTATCTGTACATAAACAGAATAAAACCGCCGGATATAATAACATCCCGCGGTTCCAGTATTATGTATTCATATTTATTTTATCATACATAAAATACCATTTTAAGGATTCGTTTTTCACCCAAGAAAAAACAGGCAGAGTTTCTGCCTGAAGACTTTTGGGACTACTCCCCGGCCTGCTTAGCATTCTTTAGGAGGATAGTCTTTTTAAAATACTCCATTTATCCCGTTTGGAAACGTAGGCCCGCTCCTTAAACACCTGGTAGTTGTTTTTCCGTACTGATTCCAAAATGGCCTGATACATATAAGCAGCGCCTTTGACGGGATACCTTGCATCCTTTGGATACTGTTCAACAGATTCAAGTGCCTCTGTATACAGCTCTTCTGCCCGTGCGGCAGTATCCTCCCACGCCCGGACAAATGAGGAATCAAGGCGGTGCTGGTGAAGATCCCTGGTGGTATAGCCATGCTTTTCGAGTATTTCAACCGGAAAATATATGCGCCCCCGCTCCAGGTCTTCACCTACATCGCGAAGGATATTGGTCAGCTGCATCGCCTTTCCAAGGGCGATAGCGCCCGGCTTCAGATGTTCAAAACGCTCGGGGGAAAGGATCGGCAGAAGCATCAGCCCTACAGTGCCTGCTACATAATAGGAATACCCTTCAACTTCTTCCAATGTGTAATAAAAAATTTTTTCCAAATCCATATACTGGCCCTGAATCATATCTATAAAAGGCTGTACTTCCATATCGAATCGTTCGAAAGTATCCCTCAGGGCAATCCATTGCAGGGACGGCTGATAGAATGGATCGCGGAGAAACTGATGAAACATCGTTTCAAATTCCTTTAATTCCTGCTCCGGATTTTCCCCTTCATCCACAATATCATCGACGGCCCGGCAAAAAGCATAAACGGCCCAGACGCCCTGTCTTTTTTCAAGCGGCAGAATATCAAATGCCTTCGAAAAAGTTTTACTGTGCATTGCAATAATACGATGACATTCTTCGTATGCTTCTTCTAACGTTGATTTCATACTTCTCATCCCCTCTCCCGCGTTTCAGAAGCCAAGCGATGGCTGGTCCCCTGCCGGGTGTATATCAGAACATATCCTGCTTTCTCCCTGTCCCGAGATGCTCCGCTAACAGTTTTGCTCCCTGCATGACAATTGGGACACCGCCACCGGGGTGCGTAGAAGCACCCACAGCGTATACGTTGCTGTAGGAGAACGGCTTAAGCTGCGGCCGGAATGCACCTGACTGGGCAAAGCTCGGAGCTATGCCAAAGCTGCCTCCTTCATACAACCCGTATCTGCCGGCGTCCTGAGGCGTCCGGACCTGCATCCACTGAATCGAAGAACGTAGGTGCGGGAATCCTTTTTTCTCGACCGTCTCTAAAACAGACTGAATAAACTCTTCCTGCACCTCCCAATCGATGTTATCTCCTGATGGTACGGGAACGAGCAGATACAGTACACTCTTACCTTCCGGGGCGAGGGCAGAGTCTATTAAAGACGGGTGGAATGCATAAATACTTGGCTCTTCTGGTAATTCCTTAGTCTCAAAAACCTGCTTCATTTGGTGGTCAAAATTGCTGCCCATAAAAAACTGGTGAATAGATGCCTTTGTATATATTTTGTCTAATCCTAAGTAAATTAGCAAGCATCCTGATGAAGAAGTGTATTTTTTTTGTGATTTATTTTCCACCAGCTGTTCTGCTGCCGGCAGCTCGCAGTTGCAGATGAGCCGTTCTGCCGGCTCTACCCGCTTATCCGTTTTCAGAGCAGTAAAAGTCTTTCCCTTCGCCTGAATACTTAATGCTGTTTCTTCAAACCGAAAGATCACTCCGCGACGATCCAGCTCTTCTTTAATTTTTTCAATCAGCATCGCATAGCCTCCGTGGATATACCAGATGCCGTGATACTGCTCGCTGAAGGAGACCAGGGAGTAAATACCAGGAGTGGCGGCAGGGTTGCCGCCAATGTAGAGCGTCTGCAGGGAATAGGCGTCCCGGAGACGGGGATCAGTAAAGTAATCGGCCACCTGGGTTCTAACCGACTGATAAGCTTTCATCTGCCACAGGGAACGAATATTGGCCGCCGTGAAAAACTCGCGTTTGCGCATAAATGACCGGGATAAAAAATCCTTTTCCCCCTGGAGAAAATTTCTCTTCATATCGTGCATAAACCTTTCAAAATTCTCTTCTTCCCCCGGAAAAGTCCGGGCCAGCTCTTCTTTCTGTTTTTCAGGATCACTCCATTTGTAAAATTCCGTGCCATCGGCGAAAACCATCCGGTACAAAGGGTCAATCCGCTCCATTTCAAGCACTTCCGGGTCCATCCCTGCTTCAGCAAGTATCGCCTTAATGGTTTCGGGCAAAAGAACGATGGTCGGTCCTTCATCGACTTTAAACCCGTCCTGCTTCACCCATTTGATTCTTCCGCCTGCTTCTTTATCTTTTTCCACTATTGTTACTTCTTCGCCTGCCTGAGTTCTGTAGAGAGCTGTCACAAGACCGCCGATACCGCTTCCCACGATAATATTTTTCATTGCGCCCGCTCCCTGGAATATTTGGCCGTCAGTGCCTGAGCAGTAATCCTGCCGGATACGATAATCGTCGGCAGACCGCTTCCGGGATGCGTACCTCCACCCACCAGCCAGCAGCTTCCAACATCCTCGAACTTGTTATGAGGACGGAAATACATCATTTGATTTAATCGGTGGGATAAATTGAATACAGCCCCTTCGTATACGTTACTGTCGAGCTGCCAGTCTGTAGGCGTATAAATTTTTTCCACCTCAATGTGGTCCCGGAGTCCCTTAAACGGCGAACGGCTCTCCACCTGATCAAGCACCAGGTCCCGGAAGCTGTCTTTGTTATTCTCCCAGTCGATGCCGCTCTGGTTGTTCGGAACCGGGGCAAGCATATAAATTGGCGATTTCCCGGCAGGCGCCAGCGTGTCGTCGGTAACAGCCGGATTATGAATATAGATTGACGGATCGTCCGAAACAATTTTTTCATGAATCATCTCTTCCACATTTTTTTTATAATCATTGGAAAAGACGATAGAATGGTGGGCCGCGTCCGGATAAGTAGTGTCAACGCCGGCATAAAGCATAAACGCGGAGCAGGAATAGTCTTTTTTAGCCACTTTTTCTTTTTTCCACTTCTTCAAAGGCTCATCGAACAATTCGGTAGCTGCATAGGCGAAATCCGCATTCACCACCACCTCGTCTGCTCCAAACACTTCTCCGTTTTCAAGCTCTACACCCACCGCCTGCTGTTTTTTCGTACGGATTTTTTTAACTGGCGTGTTCAGGTAAAGATGGCCGCCGTCTTCTTCAAATGCTTTAGCCATTGCTTTTGGTATCTGGTTCAATCCTCCAGTAGGATGAACAATACCGTATTCATGCTCCATATAGGAAAGAATGCTGAAGGCCCCCGGGCAGTCCCACGGTGACATTCCTAAATATTTGGACTGAAAGGTAAAAGAAAGCTTCAGCCGCTCATCGGAAAAATACTGGCTCAACACGTCATACACAGACTTGCCGAGCGCCAGGTGCGGCAGGGCTTTAAGCGTTCGGGGCTTCATATAGTCAAGCAGCGATCCGTGCTCATGCTCAAGTACCGGCAGAAGCGCATCCCACCGTTTACCCAGATCATGCATAAAACGGTCATATCCCTTTTCATCGCCCGGAAAGGAAGCAGCGATCCTTCGCTTCATTTCCTGCTTATCGGAAGTCGGCCGGAAGCTTGAATCTTCGAAAAATAATTCATACATCGGATCCAGGTAGTTCCACGAAATATAGTGAGCCAGATCCTTTCCGGTTGCCGAAAAAATTTCCTCAACAATATGAGGCATACTTAAAAATGTCGGACCCTTATCAAAGCGGTAGCCGTCAACGTCCACGTGGGACGTGCGTCCGCCTGGCTTATCATCCTTTTCGAACACACTTACCTGAAAACCCTGACTCTGCAGCAGCATGGCAGCGGTAAGTCCTCCGGGGCCCGCTCCAATCACCGCAATTCGTGTCTCTCTCACTCCAAAAAGCCCCTCTCTGTCAAAACCTTATATGCATGTCCAAAGTTTTATTCCCGTTTTTTTGCATTCTCAACCTGCCCAAAAGCCCGGGAAAATAGACATTGTAAAAGCATAAAAAAAGACCTTTCAGAAAGAAAGGCCCCGTTCAACTGCTTCTGCTGTATAATGCAAGCACCCGGTCCACCTGCGCCCCGTACATTTCCCCGAACACGTTTAAATGGACGAGCAAATAATATAACTGATAGAGAGGCATCCGTTCTTCAAATTCAGCTTCCACCGGCTGGATGGTTTCATACGCTTCATACGTCCGTTCAGAAAATCCTCCAAACAGCCGTGTAAAGGCAAGATCAAATTCGTAGTCTCCATACCAGCAGGCGGGGTCAATCAAATATGGACGCCCTTCTTCTCCTGTGAGCCAATTGCCGGCCCAAAGATCGCCGTGCAGCTTAACCGGCTGCCGGTCGTCGGGTATCCATTCTTCGAGATGGTCCAGAATATAGCGCAGGCGGCGGGACCGTTCGTCAGTCAATTTGCCCAGGGATCTGGCGATTTCCATCTGCGGCCGCAGGCGGTGATCCCTTACAAAACGCACCCAGCTTGTTTCCCAGGAATTCTCCTGCGGCAGCTCCCCGATAAAGTTATCCTCCTCAAGGCCGAAATAATCTCCGGAGGATTGATGAAGATTGGCCAGGTCGATGCCCAGCCACTCGTCCGTGCGGCTGTCCCCTCTTCCCTGAATAATATCCATAATAATAAATTTCTTCGACCAGTGCAGTACATCAGGCACATGCACTGCTTCCGATTCACGCAGAAATTCGAGCCCGCGTTTTTCCTGGCGGAAAAAATCATACGGCGCCTCTTCATTCCATTTCAAAAAATAGGAGCGCTTGTTTGTATCCACCCGGTAGGCAGAGCTGATGCTTCCCCCGGAGAGGCCTGCTATATTGGTTACTTCTGCCTGCGGATCCACGTATCGTATCGCTTTTTGAATATGCTCCATTATACATTCTCCTGCTCTCTGATCCATTGTAATAAATGAAAGGTACTCGTATTAACCAGTTCAAACACGTGGTCGAAATTATTATCGAAATAAGGGTCAGGGACGTCTTCACTCCGGCGCTCAGGGTGAAAGTCCAACAGTTTCCATACCCTGCCGTCTTTAGTGGAAACGTGAAAGTCCTGAAGCATCTCAAGGTTCTGTTCATCCATAGCTACAATATAATCGGCTTCTTCTCCGGACTGCACGACCCGGGCGGTTCCCGGACCGGCATGAATACCATGCTGTTCGAGCACACCAATCGTTCCTTTATGCGGTGGCGAGCCTGCATGCCAATCACCGAGACCGGCTGAATCCACGCTGATTTTATTTTCCACTCCTGCTTCCTGCAGGTGCTTTTGCAAAAGCGCTTCTGCCATTGGCGAACGACAGATGTTTCCTAAACAGATGAATAAAACCTTTATACTCATAGATGCCCTCCTTTATCCGTAGAGATGTATAATCATGCCTTTTATTTCCCCGGTCATATCGAGAAGGGAAAGGGGCTCCTGTTCCTGCTGCAGCATCTGGTCTGTCATTTCCACTAATTTTTTATCAATCTTTTCAATCAGCTGATGGGTTTTGAGCCGTCCGTCGCTGCCAAACGACCTTTCTTCATGCAGGTTCAATCCGTGGTCCTTGAGCTCTGTAATAATTTCTCTTACAAGGCGTTTATATTCTTTTAACTCTGGAATGGTCTGGTGCTCCATCAAACGCCTGCCCTGCTGATCGAGTTGTTCAAGCATGATACCCATCTGCCGGTTGAATGTTTTGGACTGTTCGGTCTGCATCATTTCCGAAAACGGATTCTTTTCGGCTTTTCTCTCCTTTACACTGGGGAGCGGTGATTTAATATTTCCCTGAAGACGATGAATATCCACGCGTATACTGTCCTCCTTTACGCGTCTTCTGCCGGCCCAGTTACAATGGCCGCCATAAACGCTGGTACTTTCACAAATTCTTTTATAAGCAGCCGTTCTTCCGTAGTGTGGATATTTTCATACCCGACGCCCAGATTGATGGTAGGTATGCCGTAGCCGGAAATCACGTTGGCATCACTGCCGCCTCCGCTCTGTACAGTTCTCGGCTCCACATCGAGCCGGTTGGCGGCCTGCACAGCACGCTGCACCACATCATCTGATTCAGCCAGCACGTATCCTTCATACATTGGCTGTATGTCAATAGATGCCTCGGCGCCCATTTCTTCTGCTGCTTCTTCGAAAGCCCCGCGCATCGCAGCTATCTGTCTGCTCAGCTTATCCGGTTTAAAGGAGCGTGCTTCAGCAGAAATCACGACTTCATCACATACGACATTTGTCTGCGTGCCTCCGGCAAAGCTTCCGATGTTGGCTGTTGTTTCTTCATCAATTCGTCCAAGCGGCATCTTAGTCACTGCTTTAGAAGCAACACTGATGGCTGAAATGCCTTTTTCCGGCTCCACACCTGCGTGCGCTTTCTTTCCGTAAATAGTCGCGTGCATTTTCGTTTGGTACGGCGCTGACGTGACGAGCGTGCCAACCGGTCCGTCACTATCAAGCGCATAACCCATATCGGCGTGCACAAGTCCGGTATCAAGATGCTTTGCGCCCACAAGGCCGGACTCTTCCCCGACTGTGATGATAAACTGAACATCACCATAAGGCTCGTCTTCTTCCTGAAGTACTTTTATCATTTCAAGCATCGCCGCAATCCCTGCTTTGTCATCAGCTCCGAGAATGGTTTCCCCGCTTGAAACGATATATTCATCCTGCACTTCGGGTTCAATACCTTTCCCCGGTTCGACTGTATCCATGTGAGAGGTGAAATAAATTACCGGCTTTGTGCTGTCTGTGCCTTTTAACGTACAGACCAGGTTTCCTGCTCCGTGTCCGGTCAGGGCTTTGGCATTATCTTCTTTTGTCTCGAGGCCAAGCTGTTGGAATTTGCGTTTGATGACATCTGCGATTTTGGCTTCATGCTTCGTTTCCGAGTCTATCTGCACCAGTTCGATAAATTCCTGTATTAAACGTTCCTGATTTGCCATCACTATTATAACTCCTTTGCGGGTTGCTTAGGTTTATTATATATTTTTTTGCCTGCTGTGTTATAATTTGAGCATCAGTTTTTATTGAAAGCGGGGGTTAGAATGCAGAAAGTCATTATTTACATTATGATCTTTGCGCTTGTCGGCAGCAGCCTGTTAATGGGCGGAGCGGTGATGTTTTAAATAAACGTCAATCCTTGTATGTATCGGATAAAGCAGAACTTGCGGGTTTTCATACCCACTTGTTCTGCTTTTTATTTGTTTCTGCGTGCCATCTGTCTGTTTAATCGTTTGCCCGATATTGTATGGGTACGCTTCGGATCGGGCTTAAACATTTTTTTAATGAGCAGGTATTCTTCAATTTCATACAAAATATAAAACAGAGAGGAACGTATTTCGAATTCATGCCTTGTTTTAGGCAGCTCCATCTGCTGAATTTCATACTTCATTTCGTCAAGACGGTATAAAAAATAGCCGGCAGTATTACCCGGGGAGACAGCGTCGCTTAATTCATCCATATAATCAGCCATTTTATGGCCCTGGGGCACTGACTGATCAATCGAAGAAATAAACGGCAGGATACTCTCGAGTACCGAGAACTGTTTTTCCCTCATACGGAAATAGTGATAAAAGTAGTCGTCATCCCGGAGGAAGTGGTTATCTATATCTCTCAGGGCTTTTCCTTTAGCTTCATCAATAATCTTCGCTGCATCCGAAAATTCTGCCCCGTCCCAGATATTATCTCCAAAACGAAGGTAGTTTGCGTATTCCTCCCAAATTTTGCGAAAAGCGTCTTCAAGGCTTAATTGGTCCTGGGCCAGGCTTTTTTCACTGCTCGGCATATAAAGGTTCATAATTAAAGCTACCCCAATGCCGATAAAAATAATCGCGAGCTCGTTCATCCAGATACCTGCGCTCACCTGTTCTTCTGTATAAAGGTGCAGGACGATAACACTGCTTGTGACGATACCCCGGGCAGCGTTCGCTGCTACGCTGAGTGGAATACTGATGAGAAAGAGTGCAGCGATGGCCACCGGATTATAGCCTATCAGTTCAAAGAATACACTAGCGACCCCGAGCCCAATCACACAGGAAACGAGTCGTTCAATGCTGACAGTCAGGGAGCCCCTTTTAGTCGTTGTAATACAAAGAATGGTAATGACACCTGCTGATATGTAATAATCCAGCTGCAGCAGCTGGGCAATGTATACGGATATAGCCGTGCCTACTGCTGTTTTCAGCGTCCGATATCCAATTCGGAATCTCCCCATCTAAAAAACCTCTCAGTTTATTCATTCGTTCTTATATTATATCGTAAACACAGGCAGAGGGAAACTGACTGGCGCCTTTCATCCCGGCAGCGCCCTCTTCTGCATTCGTACCAGCCTAAAAACAAATAAAAAAGCAAAGGAATAGCTCCTTTGCTTACACATTTATTCATTGGTGCGCCTACCAGGACTCGAACCTGGAATGCGAGAACCGGAATCTCGAGTGATATCCCTTTCACCATAGGCGCTTTTGTCATATGTTTTAACAAGACAATGAATACTATACCAATGAACGAATATGAAAGTCAACCCATTTTTTAATTACGCTTCCCCGGGAGAGCCTTCGAGCATTTTTTCAAACTGTTCGTTGATATCCTCTTCACTGTACCCTGCTTCCTGAAGTCTTTTAGTAAAATGCTGGGAATACACTCTGGAACGTTCCTGCATCTTTCCGAACTTCTTGGACTCCTGCTTTTTTTTCGTCCGCTTCTGGCGGTCTTCCGCATTGGACATGATGCTCTCGGTAATAAACAAGGCCTTCCACACCTGATCTTCTTCATAGCCGGATGCGTTTGCATCAAGTTCATCGATGACGTTTTGGTAGTAATCACGGAACTCTTCGTACGAAATCTCTTCATTCATGTTTAAGTATTCCTGAATTTTTTCATAATGCGTCTGAATCATTTGTCTCCGCCCTTTTCATTTATGTATTCCGAAACAGTATACCACGAATATAAAGCTGAGCGTCAAGGCACTTCCCTGCCATTTCTTATTTTTGCAATTGACGTTTAAATCAAAAGCTCCAGAGGGAAGAATCCTTAATAGATCTTACACGAAGAAAGAGGGATAGCATATGGCAGAAGTAACATTTAAAGCTAATGTAGGAGAACCGCAGACAACAATCGCTTCTAATGGCAAAACACTATGGTACAGTGTGACAAAAGAGGAAGGCCCTTCAACAAAAAGTAATGACTATCGGGTTGGTTTTGAAACTTCCCAGGAATTCGAGCCGAAAACAAGCGAAATTGTATTTCCGGATGTTGATACTACTGTAGAGCAGGACGGCAACATCTATCATTTGGAAAAATAAATTCTACAGGCTCCTTCTTTAGGAAGGAGCTTTTTTTTACAAAAAAAAGCGCCCCCGGAGGGCACTTTTTATTTTGTGCAGTATTGATCGAAAGCTTCTTCGAGTTTTTGAACAACCTGAATCGGCTCGTGGCCTTCAATTTCATGACGCTCAACCATGCGCACCAATTCTCCGTCTTTTAAGAGCCCAAACGATGGGGACGACGGCGGGAATCCTGTAAAGTAAGAACGGGCCTGCTCGGTCGCTTCTTTATCCTGACCTGCGAACACGGTCACAAGCCGGTCCGGCTTCGTATCATAATTTGTCATGTAAGCTGCTGCCGGACGGGCAATGCCTCCAGCACAGCCGCACACGGAGTTTACCATAACAAGTGTCGTGCCTTCCTTGTTCAACACTTCATCAACTTCTTCCGGGGTACGAAGAGACTGGTAGCCCGCTTCTTCGATTTCATCCCGGGAAGCTTGTACTATATCATTAACGTAAAAATCAAAATTCATTAAAATCCTTCCTTTCCTTCACCGAATACCTACATTGTAGCGGATAAGAACAGGAAATCACAAGTGAGAAGCTTGAAAAGTTATTCGTTCAATGCTTTTTCAAGGTTATCGATATTTTGATTCATTAATGATACGTAGCTCGCGCCATCAGCAATCTCTTCATCGCTGGCTGATTCGAGATTATTCAGCGTATACACTTCTGCTCCGATTTCTTCCTGAAGAACATCTGTGGTGTCAGAAGGGATGTTTTCCTCCACCATAATGGCGTTCAGGTCATTTTTTTCTGCTGTGTCGATGATATTGTTAATTTCCTGCGTGGAAGGTTCACTCTGGGCGTTTACGCCGTTAACAGCAATTTCTTCCAATCCGTATCGTTCTTCCCAGTACCCATATGCTGCATGGGAAACAATAAATTGATTTTTACTGCTTTCATTCACAAGAGTCTGGAACCGCTCATCTAATTCATCGAGCTCCGCCGACAGTTCCTCATAATTACTTTCATAGGCCTGCTCATTATCTGGATCCGCCTCTACCAGCTGGTCTTTAATCACGCCGGCTGCTTCTTTCGCCTGAACCGGGTCGATCCATACGTGAGGGTCCGTACCGCTGTGGTCGTGCTCTTCCCCGCTGTGGCTTTCTTCAGCATGCTCAGCGTGTTCTTCTTCAGATTCGCCCTCCTCATGATCATGGGCTTCCTCCTCGCCGGCCGCCTCTGCCACCCTGGCTATCTGTACATCCTGATTACCAATAGTACTCTCCACTTCGTCGGCAAACCCTTCCATCCCGTTTCCAGTCATAACAAACATATCTCCCTCCGCAATGTTTGTTAGTGTCTGCGGCGTTGGGTCATATGTATGCGCATCCGACCCTGCAGGTACGACGTTTTCTACATTCACATGATCGCCGCCGATCTGTTTTGTGAAGTCTTCCCAGGCAAAAAGTGTGGTGTACACTTCGAGCTTTTCCTCACCTTCTGTTCCCTGTTCTTCCTGAGTATCTGCTGAACCACATGCGCTTAAAGAAATAAAGGCTGCCCCAGCTGCCCCTAAAACAAATAGTTTTTTCATCATTGCACCTCTTTATCGTAATGATTACGTTTTGTATGTACATTGATTTTAGCGCAGAGGAGTCCGTTTGTAAATAAGAACGATTCTTTTTTATGCCCAAAAAAGAGGGGCTCCCTCGGGGAACCTCTCTTAAATGTTTTCGGTGCCTTTATAATTTTCAAGCCGCTGCTTTAAATCAGCTAAAAACCGTCCGCACAGCAGGCCGTCCAAAATCCGGTGATCCAGGGAAAGACACAGGTTAACCATGTAGCGTATCGCTATCATATCCCCCTGCATGACAACCGGTCGTTTTACGATCGATTCCACAGAAAGAATGGCTGCCTGCGGGTGATTAATAATCGGCATGGACTGCACCGAGCCGAATGAACCAGTGTTGTTCACCGTGAACGTCCCGCTTCTCATTTCTTCTGCCTTAATGGTCCCCTGGCGGACTTTAGTGGCCAGAGACTGCATATCCCGGGCGAGACCTCGGATGTTTTTTTCGTCTGCCCGTTTGATGACCGGGACATAAAGAGCTTCCTCGCTGGCCACAGCCATCGACAGATTCACTTCCTTGCGCTGAATAATCCGGTCCCCGTCCCAGGTGGAATTAAGACTCGGAAACAGCTGCAGGGATTCGGACACAGCCTTCATAAAAAACGGCAGATACGTCAGCGAAAAGCCTTCTTTTTGTTTAAACTCGTCCTTCACACTGTTCCGGTACGCTACCAAATCCGTCACGTCTACTTCAATCATTGTCCAGGCGTGTGGAATTTCCTGCTTGCTTTTCACCATGTTGTCTGCAATGGCTTTTCTTGCTCCGGTTACCGGAATAATAGTGTCGCCTTCACGCTCCTCCTGATTTTCAGAAGGCTTTGTTGAATAGATTGGAAATGGCGAAGGTGCAGCTTCTTCCTGTTTGGTTTTTTCTGCTCCTTCCCGGATCGCTTTTTCAACATCTTTTTTTGTAATGCGCCCCTGTCTACCGGAGCCTTCAATCTCTTCAAGCTCCAGACCGTTCTCCTGGGCGAGACGCCATACCACCGGCGAATACCTTTTTTTCATCGACTTCTCGTCCTCCCCGGCTGTTTGTTGTGCCGGAGCCGTTTGTTCCGTTTTTGCAGAAGGCTTCTCAGTTTCTTCTGCCGCGGCCGGCTGTGCTTCTTCTGTTTCCACGTAGCATATGAGCGTGCCCACAGCCACTGTTTCGTTTTCTTCAGCGACGAGTTCGCTGATTTCGCCTGTATAAGAGCTCGGGATCTCTGCACTCACTTTATCCGAAAGTACTTCTGCGATGGGGTCATATTTTTTTACTTTATCGCCCGGTTTTACAAGCCACTGGGATAGCGTGCCTTCGGTGACACTTTCCCCGAGCTGCGGCATGGTTACTTCTTTGCGCATCCTTGATACCCTCCTAAAATTCCGCCAAATCTCGTATCGCTGTCGTGATTTTATCCGTGTTCATTAAAAATTCTTTTTCAAGTGTCGGAGCGTAAGGCATGGCCGGAACATCGGGAGCAGCCAGTCTCCGGACCGGGGCATCGAGATCAAATAAATTGTGTTCGGAAATGATGGCCGACACTTCACTCATGATGCTTCCTTCGAGGTTATCCTCGGTGACAAGCAGCACCTTTCCTGTTTTAGCTGCGGCTTCTTTGACTGCTTCCTGGTCGACTGGATAGACGGTTCTCAGATCCACCAGATGCACATCAATGCCTTCTGCGGCAAGTGTATCGGCGGCCTGATTGGCCAGATGCACACACAGTCCGTATGTAATCACGGTGACATCAGTGCCTTCCCGTTTGACCGCCGCTTTTCCGATTGGCACCGTGTAGTCTTCTTCCGGTACCTCGTCTTTAAGCATCCGGTACGCACGCTTATGCTCAAAAAACAGCACCGGGTCGTTATCCCGGATCGAAGCCTTCAACAGCCCTTTCGCGTCATAAGGGGTGGACGGAATCACGACCTTCAGTCCCGGCGTATTTGCAAACAGCGCCTCTACTGACTGGGAATGATACAGGGCGCCGTGCACCCCGCCGCCAAACGGTGCCCGGATCGTAATCGGGCAGTACCAGTCATTGTTGGAACGGTACCGGATTTTCGCTGCTTCGGACACAATCTGGTTGACTGCCGGCATAATAAAGTCTGCAAACTGCATTTCCGCTACCGGGCGGAGGCCGTACATCGCAGCTCCTATGCCCACTCCTGCGATCGCTGATTCGGAGAGTGGAGTGTCGATGACGCGCTGGTCTCCGTAAGTGCTGTGCAGTTCTTCGGTCGCACGGAAGACCCCGCCCTTCAGACCGACATCCTCGCCCAGTACGAACACATTTTCATCACGCGCCATTTCTTCTTTCATCGCTGTATTGATTGCCTGAATATAAGACATGACTGCCATATTAGTTCCCTTCTTCCTCGTAAACATACTGCCCAAGCGTCTCGACAGCCGGGTATTCTGCTGCTTCAGCGGCATCCGTGGCGGCATCCACTTCCTCGCGAATCCGCTGCTCCATCGCCTGCTCTTTGTCTTCGGTAAGTATCCCTTCTGTCCGCAGGTAATCGGCAAAAGCTACAACTGCATCGGTCTGCTTTTCCTCATCCATTTCTTCGACACTACGGTACAGTTTGTCGTTATCATCGCTTGAATGAGGTGTGAGTCTTGCCACAAGCGCTTCCACAAGGCTCGGACCTTTACCGTCCCGCGCACGGTCCACCGCTTCTTTCATTGCCTTATACACCTCAAACGGACGCGTGCCCTCCACGGTTACTCCCGGCATGCCGTAGCCCTTTGCACGGTCAGCAACATGCTCGCAGGCGAGCTGTTTACTGAGTGGCACGCTAATAGCGTATTTATTGTTTTCACAGAAAAACACGACCGGAAGATCATGAACGCCAGCAAAATTCATACCTTCATGAAAATCTCCCTGGTTGGAGGAGCCTTCGCCAAACGTGACCATCGTAACAAAATCCTTGTTTTTCATTTTAGCTGCCAGTCCGAACCCGGCAGCATGTGGAATCTGAGTAGTTACCGGAGAGGACTGGGTCACAATACGATTTTTCCGCTGGCCGAAATGGCCCGGCATCTGCCTGGATTCAGAGTTGGGATCTCCCTTTTTAGCAAAAGCTGCCAGCATCAAGTCCTTTGCAGTCATTCCAAATGCCATGACGAGACCAAAATCACGGTAATACGGGAGCAGGTAGTCCTTATCACGGTCAAGTGCCATAGCTGCAGCCGCCTGCGCCGCTTCCTGGCCCTGGCAGGAGACAACAAAAGAAATTTTGCCGGCACGGTTCAGCAGCCACATCCGTTCATCAAGACGTCTCGCCTTCAGCATAATTTCATACATTGTGAGCGCTTCTTCGTCGCTTAAGCCTACTTCCCGGTGAGTACTGTATTCCTGAATCATTTTCGTTCCTCCTCGTTATTTCACCCGTGGTGAATAGCTTTTCCGTCTACAGCCAGGGCACCTTCAGCATAAATTTCCGCCAATGTCGGATGCGCATGCACGGCTCCCTGTATTTCAAGGTGTGCAGCATTCATATAGACTGCAAGTGCTCCTTCATTGATCAATTCGGTCGCTTTTTTTCCAACAATATGAACGCCGAGCACGTCTTCAGTGTCTTTATCTACAATCATTTTCATAAATCCTTCCGGATCACTTTCTATTAGCGCCTTGCCTATCGCCTGAAAAGGAACGGTGCTTGTTTTAATATCCAGCCCGGCATCTTCGGCTTCACGCTCTGTCCAGCCTACGGAAGCCATTTCAGGATCCGAGTAGACACAGGAAGGAACGTGCTTATAGTTAAGGGGCTCAGGGTGATTTCCGAGCATATGCTCTACAGCAATGATGCCTTCCCGTGAGGCCACGTGAGCGAGCTGCATGCCGCCGATAACGTCGCCGATAGCGTACATATGCGATTCCTTCGTCTGGTACATGTCGGACGTCTGGATGAAGCTGTTCTGTACTTCGACTTCTGTATTGTGGAGCCCCAGATCTCCCGTGTTGCCGTTTCTTCCGACAGCGACGAGCATCTTCTCAGCCGCCAGTGCCTCTCCGGATGCTGTACGGACCGCTATTTCTCCGTTTTTCGTAAGAGACGAAGGGTCGAGCTGTGTATTTGTATAAACACGGACCCCTTTTTTCTTCAAGCGTTTTTCCGCCTCTTTTGACACGGCCTCGTCCATCATCGGAAGCAGGCGATCGCCGAGTTCCACCATCTGTACCTCTACGCCGAAATCCTGAAGCATTGAAGCCCATTCCACGCCAATAACTCCTCCTCCGACAATAACGATTGACGAAGGAAGCTTTTCTGCTTCGAGCAATTCCTCGGAGGACAAAATGTATTCGCCATCAATATCGAGTCCTGGCACCGTCGCCGGACGGGAGCCTGTGGCGAGCATAATCTGTTTGGGCTGCAGCATAATATTTTCTCCTTCTGTTTCTGTCTCCACTGAAATGGTGCTTGCCGTTGGAGAAAATATGGAAGCCCCGAGTATGCGCCCGTGTCCGTAATATACATCCACCTGGTGCCTAGAGAGCAGATGCTGGACTCCTTTATGTAATTGTTGTACCGTCTGGTTCTTTTTTTCGCGTACCTTTCCGAACTGCAGGCTCACATTGTCTGCTTCTACGCCGTAGTCCAGACTTTCCTGCATCATTTTATATACTTCTGCGCTTTTTAAGTACGATTTACTTGGTATGCATCCACGGTGCAGGCAGGTGCCTCCGATGTCCCGGGCTTCTACTACCGCCGTCGATAATCCTCTTTTTGCTGCATGCACAGCGGCCACATATCCGCCGGTACCAGCTCCTAATATGACCAGGTCATATTCTTTAGCCATAAAAATTCCTCCTGCGGGCTTTCACCCAGGATTTTATTCATTTATCTCTACTTTATTTTAATGGATTTTTCCGTTTCATCATAGCACGAAAATAGATCTGGTGAAGAGAAGTTTTGGCATTTGGAGATTATTATAGCACATCCTTTTGATCAGCCGTAAAACAGACCCTGGTGCTAAAATAAAAAAAGCAGCGCTCAGGCTGCTTTACCGGTTCGTTAAAATGTGCCGCGAGTGGGGCAGAAACTGTTTCCTTGAACGCTTGATGGATTCAATGCGCTCTTCGGCCAGCCGATTGGCGGCCTGGAACGATGGGATTCCGTCGCGTCCCGCAATTTCAAACACTCGAACAATATTATCGTAAATACCGTCAACTTTCTTCATAGCTCTCTCGCGGTCGTACCCGTAGAGCTCGTCGGCGATGTTAATTACGCCGCCTGCATTGATAATGTAATCCGGGGCATAAACGATGCCACGATCCTCTAAACGGATGCCGTCCTCTTCCGTCTGCAGCTGATTGTTCGCTGCTCCTGCTACAACTTTTGCCTGAAGACGGGGGATGGTACGTTCATTCAATCCGCCTCCCAGCGCACACGGGCTGAAAATATCGCATGGAACATCGTAAATTTCTTCCGGCGCCACTGCTGTTGCTCCGTAGGTGTGAACAGCACGCTCCACTGAAGCTTCCCGGATATCCGTTACAATTAATGAGGCTCCTTCTTCATGAAGAAATCTGCACATTTCAAATGATACGTGCCCCACGCCCTGAACTGCTATCGTTCGGCCGGCAAGGCTGTCGGTACCGAAGGCTTCCTTCGCCGCTGCTTTCATGCCCTGATACACACCCCGTGCGGTGACCGGTGAAGGATTCCCGCTCGAACCGGAAGCAGAAGAAAGGGAAATCCCGGTCACAAAGTTCGTCTCTTCGTGGATAATATCCATATCATGCTCTGTCGTACCGACATCCTCTGCCGTAATGTAGCGCCCGGCAAGACCTTCAATATAACGACCGAATGCACGAAACATCTCTTCATTCTTATCTGTGCGGGCATCTCCTATAATCACAGCTTTTCCTCCGCCAAGATTCAACCCGGCTGCTGCATTTTTGTACGTCATCCCTTTGGCGAGACGCAGCACGTCCTCAAACGCTGCTTCTTCATTCTCATACGTCCACATCCTTGTGCCACCTAAAGCCGGGCCGAGGGTCGTATCATGTATCGCAATAATTGCCTTTAATCCTGAATTCCGGTCCTGGCAGACAACTACCTGCTCATAATCGTGCAGCTCCATACGTTCAAACAATTCCATTTTTCGTTCTCCTTTTTTGTAAATTCACATTTATATCTGCTCTGTGCGAAGCCGGTCGGCTACTACTGCGATAAATTCACTGTTTGAAGGCTTGTAGGGCAAGGCACCGTCCTGGCTCCAGCCGAACAGATCGGATATTGCCTGCGTATGGCCGCGGTCCCATGCAACAACGATGGCATGTCTTAACGCCCGTTCGACCCGGCTTGGCGTCGTCTGAAATTTCCGGGCAATTTCAGGATACAGCTGTTTGGTGACCGCGTTAATCATCTGCATATCATCCACCACAAGTTTCACTGCTTCCTGCATATATACATAGCCTTTAATATGGGAGGGAATACCAACATATTGAATAATATCCTTAATACGTTCTTCCACCGACCGACGGCCAGAGGATTTTTCCGGCATATCCTCAATCAGCACCTGGGAATTCAGGCTTTCTCTATGCACATCCCGGATATTTGCCATCAGTGCTTCCATATCAAATGGCTTTAAAACGTAATAGGCAGCCCCGAGCTCCACCGCTTTTTTTGTTACATCCTCCTGACCGAATGCAGTTAACATAATAACTTTCGTGTTAACAGTATGTTTATTTTTTAATGCCGTTAATACAGAAAGCCCGTCCCGATGCGGCATAATAATATCAAGGAGTAAGACCTCCGGCCGTTTTTGTTCCACTACCTCGAGCGCCTCTTCCCCGTTATGGGCCGTCCCTGCTATTTCCATGTCTTCCTGTTCTTCTATATGTTCAATTAATACTTCGACGAGTTCTTTGTTATCGTCGGCCACTACGACCCGTATCATTTCTTTCCGCTCCTTTTGCCGCAGGCTCTGCCACGTTCCATTTTCCTTTCGACATTATTTTACCATAGCGTGTCGCATAGAAAAAGACAACTTCAGCAGTTGTCTTTTTCAGGCGGACACATTCTATTGGGGCTACACATTGCTTTTAGCTTTTTCAGCCATTTCCAGCAGTTCAGTCGCATTTTCTCTTGTCAGTGCCGTCACTTCGACTCCCGAAATCATCCGGGCGATTTCATCGATTTTATAATCTGACGTTAACGGTGTAACGATCGTTTGGACTCTTTCTTCTTTTTCTTCTTTTTGAATATACAAATGGCTGTCTGCCATTGCAGCTACCTGTGGCAGATGGGTGATGCAAAGTACCTGGGAGCCTCTGGAAACCAGATGGATTTTTTCCGCAATCGCCTGGGCAACCCGGCCGCTTACACCCGTATCAACCTCGTCAAAAATCAGGGAAGTAACGTGCTGGAAGCCGGAAAGGATCGTTTTCAATGCCAGCATGATCCTGGAAATCTCCCCGCCGGAAGCTACTTTTGCGAGCGGCTTTAACGGCTCACCTGCATTGGCTGAAATAAGGAACTCAATCTTGTCTGCTCCCTTTTCATTAAATACCCACGTTTCCCCCTCCGGCGTCTGATAGGTTTTCCCCCGGCTGAGAGGTGAAATCTGCACTTCCATTGCAGCCTTCTCCATGTATAGTGCCTGAAGCTCCTGCTGCACACTGCCGGCAAGCGAATGACCCGCCTGGCGGCGAAGATCGGTTAATGTTTTTGCTTCGGCAATCAGCTCTTCTGCTGCCTGGGAAAGCGCCTGCTCATATTCGGCGATTCGCTCTTCTTTATTGGCGAGTGAATCGATTTCCTCTTCGATTTTGGAGGCATACACTAAAATTTCTTCAACGGAATCTCCGTATTTTCTTTTCAGCTTATTCAACTCATCGAGCCGGTTTTCCACTTCGTTTAACCTCTCAGGGTCAAACGCCATGGAATCAGCTTTGTCCCGAAGCGTAAACGTTGCCTCTTCCATCATGTAATAAGCCGAGCTGATTGATTCGGAAAGCTCTCCGAGATCTGTATCGATTTCTGCGGCTTCTTCCACGCTCGATACGGCCATACCTGCCCAGTCGAGGGCTTTCCCTTCACCGTACAGGTGATCATAGGCTCCCCGGATCGCCTCAAACAGTTTTTCGCTGTTGGCCAGAATGTGACGTTCTTTTTCCAGATCTTCATCTTCACCAGGCTGAAGGCCGGCGGCCTCAATTTCCTGAAGCTGGTATTGAATAAAATCCAGCCGGTTTGCTGTTTCCTGGTCACTTTCCTTCAGCTGCTTTAATTTGGCCTGCAGCTGTCCAAAACGGTAGTAGCGTTTTTGATAGTCTTCAAGCGCTTCTTCAAGCTCCGTTTTCCCGAACCGGTCAAGCATCTGCTGATGACGTTCAGCATGCATCAGATCCTGATGTTCATGCTGGCCATGGATATCTACGAGGCTGTGGCCTGTTTCCCTTAATACAGCAAGCGTCACCAATTTACCGTTGATGCGGCAGATGCTCTTGCCCTGATGCGTAATATCCCGGCGCAAAACGACCATATCATCTTCAATATCAATGCCTGCGGCCTCTAATTTTTCAACTGCGGGGTGGTTATCCTCCAGGCGGAACAGCCCTTCCATTTCTGCCCGTTTTTCTCCGTGGCGTACATATTCAGCCGATCCCCTTCCACCGATAAGCAGGCCGATCGCATCAATGATGATGGATTTTCCGGCACCCGTTTCACCGCTTAATACTGTTAATCCATTTTCAAATGAAACGGTTAACTCTTCGATAATGGCAAAATTTTTGATGGAAATTTCTTCAAGCATTTCTGTACCCCATTTCCAATTAGCGTTAAAGCATTTCTAAAAATCGGTTTACAATCTCCGGCGAATTTTCCTTCTGCTTGCATATAATGAGAATCGTATCATCCCCGCAAATGGTTCCCATAATATTTTCCCAGTCCAGATTATCAATGAGTGCACCTACAGCATTGGCGTTGCCCGGCAGTGTTTTCATGACAATTAAATTCTCCGAATGGTCAATGCCGACAAAGCTGTCCACGAGCGCCCGTTTTAATTTCTGCATAGGGTTGAAGCGCTGATCGGCAGGCAGGCTGTACTTGTATCTGCCATCAATCATCGGCACCTTCACAAGGTGAAGCTCTTTAATATCCCGTGACACCGTCGCCTGGGTTACGTTGTAGCCATCCCCCCGGAGTCTCGCTACTAAATCATCCTGCGTTTCTATGTCTGTATTTGAAATCAATTCCCTGATTTTTATATGTCTTTGTCCCTTATTCATCCCGAAACCTCCCGTGCAAAACTACTTTCATCATAACTATTTCATTATAATTATACAAGTTTATGAGTAAATAGCATGCCATGATTTAAAAATTCTTTCAAAACCGTGAGTTAAACAAAAAAAACGCCGAAGGGTATCGGCGTTTACGAAGGTTCCAGTTTTTTCTTGAATGATTCATGTGCATCACGGACTACAGCTTCTATTTGCTCTTCACTGAGAGGAGACGGCTTATCGCTTAATACCGAACCATACAGCAGGTATTCAATATTGCCGTCTCCCCCGGTAATCGGTGAAAAATCGAGCGCTTCCGGCACTAAGTTATAGCTTTCGGCTGACTGAATTGTTTTTTTCAGTACCTCCCTGTGCACCGCGGGGTCCCTGACAATGCCTTTTCTGCCAACCTTTTCCCGTCCCGCTTCAAACTGCGGCTTGATGAGTACGCAAAAGCCGGCACCTGCGGCCAGCACCTGCGGCATCACCGGGAAAAGCTTTTCCAGAGAGATAAAGGATACGTCAGCGATCAGCAGCCCGGGAAGCCCGCGCGTCAGCTGACTTTTATCCAGGTACCTGAAATTCACTCTTTCCATCACCTCTACCCGGGGGTCCTGGCGAAGCTTCCAGGCGAGCTGATTGTAGCCGACATCCAACGCATATACCATAGAAGCCCCGTTTTGCAGCGCGCAGTCGGTGAAGCCCCCGGTAGAAGCTCCGACATCGAGCACCACAGCGTCCTGCAGCTCCAGCTGAAAAGACTCAATAGCTTTTTCCAGCTTTAATCCGCCCCGGCTGACGTAGGGCATCTGCTTTCCCTTCAGGCGTAAAGCTGCCTCATCACTTATTTTTGCGCCGGGCTTGTCCACCACTTCATCATCTGCCAGTACAAGACCTGCCATAATTGCCCGTTTAGCTTTTTCCCGGGAATCAAATAGTCCCTTCTGCACTACCAGCGTATCAATGCGTTCTTTATTCATCCGCGGATATTTGTTCTTTCTTTACTGGTCATCGCCGCCACTTTTTCCGCTACTTTCTCTGGCGTGAGGCCCAGTTCTTCATAAAGCTCCGGCACACTGCCATGCTCTACATAGTAGTCGGCAATGCCCATCCGGCGGATTGGAAGCGAGTCATGCTCATGGTCGGCCATATATTCAAGCACGGCACTTCCGAAGCTGCCCTTCAGTGCTGCTTCTTCGACTGTCAGCACCGGCTTACCTTCTTCAGCTAATTCTTCGAGCATTTCATCATCAAGCGGCTTGGCTGAACGGGCATTAACGATACGGACATCTGTGCCCTGGCTGCTTAACAAAGCAGCTGCCTCCTCTACGATTGGAAGCATTGTTCCAAACGAGAGGATCGTACAGTCCGTCCCTTCACGGACGATTTCCCATTTGCCATAAGGAATCATTTGAAACTCTTCATCCATCTCCACTCCGAGGCCGTTACCACGCGGATAGCGGACAGCTGTCGGGCCATCGTCATTATGGAAAGCCGAGTACAGCATATGCTGCAGTTCATTTTCATCCTTCGGCATCAATATTTTCATATTCGGTAAATGCCGCAGGTATGCAATATCAAACACGCCCTGGTGCGTCTCTCCATCAGCGCCGACCAGTCCTGCACGGTCAATGCCAAAGAGCACATTCAGATTCTGGCGGCAGACGTCATGAACAAGCTGGTCGTAGCCCCGCTGCAAAAACGTGGAGTACACGCCGAACACCGGCTTCATTCCCTGCGTGGCAAGCGCTCCAGACATCGTCGTAGCGTGCTGTTCGGCGATGCCTACGTCAAACATGCGATCCGGGAATTTGTCCGCAAACGTGTCGAGCTTCGTACCGCCGGCCATAGCCGCTGTTATGGCCACCAGACGCGAATCCTGTTCTGCTATTTTTTGCAGGGTATTGCTGAATACGGCACTGTAGGCAGGCGCGGCTGCCGGTTTTTTAATTACTTCACCGGATTCAATCTTATAGGGCCCAAGACCGTGCCACGTTCCTTTGGCATCCTCCTCCGCCGGTGTGTAGCCTTTGCCTTTTTTGGAGAGTACATGCACAATCACCGGTCCGTTAGTGTCTCTGGCATATTTAATGTTAGCGTGCAGGTCATCGAGATCGTGACCATCCACTGGACCGAGATACGTAAATCCAAGCTCTTCAAAAAACATGCCGGACAGAACCATCTGCTTCATGCTGTCTTTCATCCGGTCGGCATAGGAAGCAAGCTTCGACCCGAACGCAGGAATTCTGCGCAGCATATGGTCGACGTCTTCTTTCGTTCTGCGGTAAGTACCGGCTGTCCGAATACGGCCGAGCATACTGTGGAGTGCCCCTACGTTCGGAGAAATCGACATCTCATTGTCGTTCAGAATAATAGTAACGTCCGTCTGTTCATGCCCGATATGGTTAAGTGCTTCAAGAGCCATACCGCCAGTAAGGGCTCCATCACCAATAATAGCTGCTACTTTGGCATCTTCGCCCTTCAGCTGATTCGCAAGCGCCATTCCCTCTGCCGCAGACAGCGACGTCGAGCTGTGGCCAGTCTCCCATACGTCATGTTCACTTTCTGAGCGTTTAGGGAAGCCGCAAAGCCCCTGGTACTGGCGCAGCGAATCAAAGCGATCCGCGCGTCCAGTTAAAATTTTGTGCACGTAGGACTGGTGCCCGACGTCCCAGATGAGTTTGTCTTTTGGCGTGTTGTACAGCTGATGCAGGGTGAGCGTTAATTCCACTACTCCGAGATTGGGACCGAGATGGCCGCCCGTAACGGATAATTTTTCAATTAGAAAAGCCCGTATGTCTTCCCCGAGTGCTTTTAGCTCTTTATCATTGTATTCCTTCATGAATCCAGGGTCTTGGATCGTTTCCAGGTTCATTTAAATCCCCCTACCTGCTATGTTTTTCTGTTGATGAATTCCATCTTCTTTTCTTTGGAATCAGCTTAATTTTTAACTTATTTTCAATAAAATACAAGACTCTTCCGACCTGAAAAACAATATTATTCGCATACGTAATCGCTAGTGTTTTCCCAAGTGCTTTCCCGCTGACTGTGAGCGCTGCCACGACAGCGGTGAATATAGTACTTAGAACCAGCTGGCCGTTGGAGCTGTTATTTGTGCCAATGGTCATACCAAGCTGCACAACAACTGCCGAGCTGGCCGTCCCGCTTACAACCCCGCTGATATCGCCGATCACGTCGGCACAAAAGTTCGCAACCCGGTCGGCGTTCCGCTGAATAAAAACACTGTGGGAGGCCCCGGGAACTTTTTTAGCGGCCATTGCATTGAATGGTCTCGGCTTTGCCGCGGTGGCAGCTACACCGATCACATCAAAGATGACACCGGTAAATACGATGATCAGCACGACTACCATGCCAATCGCCCAGCCAACCCCCGAAAGCACTGCTGTCGAGACTACCGAGAAGATTGCTGCAAGTATCAGAGTAACAAACCCAATTAACGTACTCCACCGGAGTGATTTTTTCCATAAACTATTCATCTTCACTTATCACCAAATTCTTTGTTTTTATCATAACGTACATCTCATTCTTTTAATATCATTTTGTGCTCTGGCCTGATTGTTTATACCCTAAATAACATACATTTAAGCTTTTCTCTGCTTTCCCCTCAAACACTCACGTAAAAGAAAAAAGCGCCTGTCAGCGCTTCTTCAACTACTTATGTATAAAGTTGAATGGTCGCCCGGAGCGTAAACCTTGTGGCTTAGGTCCAGTAGGATTTCCCACCAGGCAGCCAATTCGTCGCCGAATCGGTGGTTTCCCTTTAATGCCTGGTGAACGCCGTCACCGGCAGTTCGACTGAATTACCACTCAGACCACACTGCAATCCACTCCGGACGTGCGTCAAACAGCCTAGGGGTTTTCCCCGGCAGTTCCGTGCCACTTTCTTATCCTCTTTTGCAGAACAAGTTTCAGTTGTTGGGTCCCATACCAGTTGGCCGACCGGTATGATACCAATTGAACAACCTCCCCACTGTTCCACTCAAGGCAGGCTACGCTGTCGAAAGGCCTTCCCTTGGCCCTTGCAACAGGTCTTACCGCGGCATGCGTCCGGGACGGTATCCGTCTTCCAGGATGACCCGGATGCATAACCGCAGCCTCCACGGCGAAAGGGTTCGCGCCCACATGCCATTGTGGATCGCCCTTACGCCTTAACTCCCAGCACCGACCCAGGGCTGGGCGCCGCAAGCCGACGCCAGGAACTTCATCGATGTGCCCTTCAGCGGATTTTTAGGCCCGCCTTCGAAAATGGAGAACCGACTAGGATACTGCACCATTCAACTTTTCAAAGTTATTTTAGCATGGTTTTTCTGTCCTGAAAACTAATTCGTTCTGCTTTAGTGATTACGCTGACCAACATATTGGAGAAATGCTGTTAAAAGGGACGTGTCTACCGTCATGCGCCCGAGCAGCTTTTCCGCCTGTTCAATATGATGGGCGAGTTTCTCTTTTGCCCCTTCAAGCGTCAGCAGCTTTGGATACGTGCTTTTTTCTTTCGTTTCATCGCTTCCGGAGGACTTTCCCATTTCCTCGAGAGAGCCCTCTACATCCAGAATGTCATCCTTAATTTGAAAAACGAGACCGAGTTCCCGGCCAAATGCACGCCAGTTTTCCACATCTTCGTCTACAGCTTCTGCTATCAGCGATCCGGAAACTGCTGCGTAGGTCAACAGATCTCCCGTTTTATGATGATGAATGTATTCGAGCTCCTCCAGGGTGAGAGACTGCCTTTCCCCTTCGAGGTCGGCCATCTGACCGCCAACCATGCCTTCGCTTCCGGAGGCCTCAGCCAGCTCCTGTACCAGCTGCAGTCTGGCAGCGGCAGAAGCCGGCCGGCCGGCTTCCACAATCCAGGAAAAGGCTGTCGTCTGCAGAGCATCACCCGCTAAAATGGCCGCGGCTTCCCCGAATTTTTTATGATTCGTCGGCTGTCCCCGGCGCCAGTCATCATCGTCCATCGACGGCAGATCATCATGGACGAGCGAATACGTATGAATCAGCTCTACGGCAGACGCGGCCGGAAGATCCTCTTCTTCCACCGGGCGGTAGCATTGCAGCACAGCCAGTGAAAGCAGCGGACGCACACGTTTCCCTCCTGCTTCGAGAGAATAAAGCATCGCTTCTTTCAGCGTCTCCGGCGTTTTTAATGCACGTACCCGGTCAGTCAGAGCCCGGTCGACAGACGGCCGGTATGTATCGAAAAAATGCTGGAGATCTGCACTCATTCGCCCGGTTCCTCGTTTTCAAACGGTGTTACCTCTCCGTTCTCATCCACAATTTCGTCCATCTGCTTTTCAACCTTCTGCAGCTTTTCATGACACGTGTTGGAAAGCGTCATGCCCTCCTGATACATCGTGATCGCTTTTTCCAGAGGCACTTCGCCTTCCTCGAGCCGTTCTACGATCTGCTCGAGCTTTTCCATCGCCTGTTCAAAAGTTTGTTCTTGTTCTGCCAAGATTACCGCTCCTTTTCCGGACGGGAAAGTGCCTCAAAGCCATCTTCCCCTTTTTCTTTAACTTCACATTGCAGATACCCATCCGTCATATACATCCGCAGGCTGCTTCCTTCTTCTGCCTGGGCAATCGAAGACAGCACCTTATCATTTTCGTCGTAAGCAACATTGTAGCCGCGCTGTAAAATAGCCAGCGGATTCAGCAGCTCAAGCGCCTGCAGTGATTTTGCAAAAGTGGCTTTTTTCCGCTCCACCTGCTGATTCATCGCTTTTTGCAGCCGGGCCCGCTTTTCGTGCATCCGCTCGCGTTCAAGTTCGATTAAGCGCTCGGGGTGCTGGCGCATAAGCCGCTTTTCTGTTTCTTCAAGCTTCTGCCTGCTTGTTTTTATCGTCTGCAGCGCCTGCTTTTCAAGCCTTTCCATCATCCGGTCAAGATCCTGTTCTTTTTGCTCAAACAGGCGGGCCGGGTATTTAAATGCATACGAGCGACGGAGCTTGGCAAGCCGGGTGCGCTGCTCCTGTATTTTATAATTCATCTGCCGGTGCAGGCGATTCTGCAGTTGCCGGACTTTTTCCTCGAGTTCACTGATCATCGGGACAGCTATCTCAGCAGCCGCTGTTGGCGTCGCTGCCCGCACATCCGCAGTAAAGTCGGCAATCGTAACATCTGTTTCGTGTCCCACAGCGGAAATCACCGGCACGCTTACGTTCCGGATGGCTCGTGCCACCACTTCTTCATTAAACGCCCACAGGTCTTCGATAGAGCCGCCTCCGCGTCCAACGATGACTACATCTGCGCTAGTCATTTTTTCGACTCTCTCAAGAGCCCGGGTGATCGATCCCGGCGCCTGTTCCCCCTGCACCAGCACAGGGAACAATGTGATTTTCACCGGGGGAAAACGTCGCTTCAGGGTGGATACAATATCCCGTATGGCTGCACCGGTCGGCGACGTGATTACGACAATATGCCTTGGGATGGGTGGGAGAGAACGCTTATGCTCCGGTGCAAACAGCCCTTCGGCCTCCAGCTGTTTTTTCAGCTGTTCAAAGCGCACGTACAGCTGTCCGATCCCATCCGGCTCCATCGCGTTCACATACATCTGGTACTGCCCGAAAGGCTCATACACAGAGACGCTGCCTGTTACGAGAACCTTCATGCCGTTTTCCGGAATAAAAGAAAGATTTTTGTTTTTTCCGGCAAACATAACCGCCGATATTCTCGCCTGCTCGTCCTTCAGGGTGAAATACATGTGACCCCTGCTGTGCTTTTTAAAGTTTGAGATTTCTCCGCGGAGCCATACTTTCTGCAGCCCTGGGTTCTGTTCGATAGAACGCTTGATCGCACCCGTCAGCTGGGAAACGGAGAGCCATTTATCTGCAGGTGACTGCATGGCCTTATGCCTCCTGCCGGTGAAAACGTTTAGCAGATTGCAGTGTGTTGTAGAGGAGCATCGTAATCGTCATCGGACCGACGCCTCCCGGTACCGGCGTGAGGTATGAGGCTTTCTCGCTCACTTCTTTAAAATCAACGTCTCCGCAAAGCTTACCGTCCTCCTTACGGTTCATCCCGACGTCTATCACGACAGCTCCCGGTTTAACATCTTTTCCTTTAACGAACTCCTGCCGGCCGATGGCCGCAATCAAAATATCTGCCGACTGCATGTAGGACTCCAGGTCTTTCGTGCGTGAATGGCAGTGGGTAACCGTAGCATTTTTATTTAAAAGCAGCTGACCCATCGGTTTACCGACGATATTGCTTCGTCCGAGAACGACAGCGTGTTTGCCTTCAATTGAAACCCCGGTGTATTCAAGCATTTTAATAATGCCGTATGGAGTACAGGGAAGAAACGCCTCCTGGCCGGTCATCATCCGGCCGATGTTAATGGGATGAAACCCATCTACATCTTTATCAGGCGAAATGGTTTCAATTACTTTTTTATCCGAAATGTGATCCGGCAGCGGCAGCTGCACCAAAATTCCGTGGATATCTTCATTGTCGTTATAATCCTTTACAACCTGCAAAAGTTCTTCTTCAGTAACCGATTCCGGCAGTTCTTTTAATTCTGAATGGATACCGACTTCTTTAGACGCCTTCTGCTTTCCTTTGACGTACGACCTCGAAGCCGGATTATCTCCTACTAAAACCACGGCAAGCCCCGGTATTTGCTCTCCGTTATTCCAGGAGGCGACCTCCTGCTTGATTTCCTCACGCAATGAAGCTGCTACTTCTTTGCCGCTGATCAGCTGGGCACTCATTCGCTCTCTCTCCCTTCACGCTCACAATCGCTTAAAATATTCGACAACACGCCGTTGACAAATTTCCCTGCCTCTACACCACCGAATGCTTTGGCCAGTTCAATGGCTTCATTGACGCTGACATGCAGTGGAATATCAGGTACATATAACATCTCATGAACGCACTCTCTTAAAATAGCCCGGTCCACGTTCCCAACCCGTTCAAGAGTCCAGTGTTCAAGCTGATCTACGAGCCGTTCATCAATTTCTACTAGGTGTTCCCATACGCCATGCACCGCAGAAATCAGAAATTCATCTGCTTCTTCATCCTCGAGCATGGAATTTTTTATTGCCTGGTCTGCATCAACATCTGTAATATCCATCTGGTACAGTGCCTGTACGGACCGAAGCCTGGCTAAACGTCGATTCATTTCGTGTTCTCCTTTTCTCCTATGTACCCGGAGCCGTATTCGTAAATGAAAGAAGGACGGCTGCCCCGAAAAACGGTTGCGGGAGAGCCCCCCTGTTCATTTTTCCTGTTCCTGTAACGGCTGCTCTTCTTCAGGGAACTGCAGGCCGATAATGTGTACGTTCACCGCATCGATGTGAATATCTGTCATGCCCCGTACGGTCTGCTGAATGTTTTCCTGTACCTGCTTAGCCGTAACGGGCACAGAGCTTCCGTAATGAATCAGCATGCTGATCGTTACCACCGCCCCGCTTTCAGTCAAGTCTATCTTCACACCTTTGCCGTATGATTTCCGGCCGAGACGCTCTGCTACATCATCTGCGATGCTGCCCTGCAGGTCGTATACCCCTTCGACTTCGAGCGCGGCAATGCTTGCCACTACTTCAATCACGTCCCGGGCGATCTCAATATTTCCCAGGCTTTCTTTTTCTTCGCCTATCGTAAGCAGCGTGTATTCGCTCACAGCGCTCCCCGCTTTCTATGCAGCATGATTTTATTCGTCCTGCTCCGCCTCTGCTTCTGCTCTTTCTTTTTCTTCCGCTTCTTTCTGCTTTTGTACATATTCGTATTTATATTGGCGGAATACGGGATACTCAGAAAGATTATCAGGAATTTTTCCTTTTTCAAGCAGAATCAATTTGACAATATCCTTATTCCGGGCCATATGATACTTTTCTCCGTACTCATTTTCTTCAGCAAACTGTTTAATGCTTTGGTAATCTTCTTCCTGAATCGATACCGTATATTCATGGCCGGGTTCTCCGTACTGGTGCTCAAACCCTATTTCAAATTCCACGATCTGTATTTGGTCGCTTTTCATATTGCGGGTCTGTTCAAGTACCGCTTTTGCGCCTTCCGTTAAATCATTCCATTCCATATAATAGCCTCTCTTTCCGTATTACCGCTCAAAATTCCATTCCATTATATCACGGTGATTCTGCAATTTCACCGGTCCGGAGCCACCTGCGTCTATTTGTTCAAGAAAAAACGGCCTCCCCAATGGCAGGCCGTTAGTTTTTAGGCACGGGAGGCGTATGAGCCGGTCCTTGTATCGACCACGATCCGCTCGCCTTCTTCAATGAAAATAGGGACCTGCAGACGATAGCCGGTTTCTACCACTGCCGGCTTGGATCCTCCGGACTGAGTGTTACCTTTAATACTTGGGTCTGTTTCTTTGACTTCAAGCTCTACCGTGTTAGGCACTTCAACACCAAGTGTTTCAGTCCCATAACTGGTGATGGACACTTCCATGTTTTCTTTCAGAAAGTTTAATTCATACTTCAGCTGCTCGCTCGTCAATTCCATTTGGTCAAACGTCTCCATATCCATAAATGTATGCACATCACCGCTCGCATACAAATACTGCATTTTCCGGCGTTCGATGTGGGCATTATTCACTTTTTCACCCGCGCGGAAAGTTTTTTCCTGAATGTTACCCGTACGCAGACTGCGGAGTTTGGAGCGGACAAATGCTGCCCCTTTTCCAGGCTTTACGTGCTGGAATTCGACCACTGTCCAGATATCGCCGTCTGTTTCGATGGTGAGTCCTGTTTTAAAATCATTAACTGAAACCATAAACGTTCCTCCACTCTTCAATTGATCGATTATTACTATATCACAGCTGTGCGTTTTTTTATACGCACTCCCGGTTAATTGCCGACAATCGTCAGCTCTTTTGCGGAGTAGCTGAGCTTCCGGATGCCTGTTTCGGTAATAAGAACGTCGTCTTCTATTCGAACGCCGCCAAGCTCCGGTACATAAATCCCCGGTTCAATGGTAATCACCATGCCCGGCTCGAGCTGCACATCGCTTTTCGGGGAAACGCCCGGCTGTTCATGCACTTCCATACCGAGTCCATGCCCGAGACTGTGGCCAAAGCGCTCGCCGAAACCTTCTTTATTAATATGCTCCCGCGCGATCGCATCTGCTTCTTTTCCGGTCATTCCCGGCCCAATCTGCTCCACGGCCTTCACCTGGGCTTCATATACGGTTTGATATATTTTTTTCAGGTCGTCATTGGGTTCACCGACAGCGAGGGTTCTTGTAATGTCCGAGCAGTATCCGTCCACATAAGCCCCAAAATCAAGCGTCACCAGCTCCCCATCCTCTATCACTTTATCGGAAGCGATACCGTGAGGAAGAGCGCCTCTCCAGCCCGAAGCAACGATAATATCAAATGAAGATCCAGCTGCACCGTTTTTTCTCATGTAAAATTCCAGCTCGTTACTTACATCAAGCTCGGTCATGTTCGGGGCAATGATCGATTTAATGTGTTCAAACGCATCCTCAGCAATATTGACCGCTGTCTGCAGCTTATCCACTTCTTCTTTAGATTTGTACGCCCGCTGCTTTTCCACAATTCCCGATACCGGAGAAAGGGATCCGCTTAATTTTTCTCTCATATCTTCAAACTGTGCATAGGTTACATGCTGCTTTTCAAATCCGATGGAGGTCACTTCTTCACTCTGGGCGATCTCTTCGACCATATCCCATGCCGAACCTTTCTGCTCCACCACCTCGAAATCAAGGGCTTCATCGTTAGCCTGCTCCACATAACGAAAATCCGTAATCAGCCGGGCCGATTTTTTTGTGATAACCAGCGTACCGGCTGAACCGGTAAAACCACTCACATAACGGCGATTATAAGGGCTTTGTATCACTAGAGCGTCGAGCTTTTTATGTTCAAGGTCTTCCCGAATACGTGCTGTGATTTCATGCATTACCGACACCTCTTTTTCGATTAACTTTGCTTCCCTGTTTATCGTAACACAACGCCCGGAAGGGAAACAGGCATTAGGAGGGTGGAGAGCTTCATTTATATATCACGTGTATTTTCGTTAGAATATGGGAATATTAATATTACTGTGAGAGAATGTTTAAAAGTAGCGCATTTCAAATCTTTATTGTAAAATTTAAGTACTATTTCTATTAACACTATATCCCCCCTACCTCCTTATGCCTCTGCAGAAAGTTTCACCGCCTCACCCAGCGGGTATGGAAGTAAATCTTCTCAAGGAAGCTGTTTGATTTAGCAAGAAGGATATCAGGGCATCTCTGATTTTTACTATTTAATGTACTATACTATTTGATTAATTTTCGATATAACTGTCCCTGCCCGCTGATAACGCATGAAAATTTTAACGAAACGAGAGGTGTGTTCCATGCAGCAAGCGCTGAAAAATCCCATTGCCACTGTTGTGCTGGGACTTGCCATTTTAGGGGTGGGTTACCGGCTCGTAACAGACCCGCTTGGTCTGCTTCTCTATCTTGTTATTGGTGCAGCTATCGCTGTTGGATTATATTTCCTTTTCACAAAAGTTATCATGAAGCGAGCGATGATGAACCAATACCAAGCCGGCTCTAATGCTGCTTCGGGACGGCCGGGGGCAGCGAAAGGAAATCAGGCGAAAAATTTCAAACAGGCCCAGAAGCAGCAGAAGAAAAAATCCGCTAAAAACTCCAGTAAACGACGAAACGATGCAAACCTGAAAGTAATTCAGGGAAACAAAAACCGAAAAAAAGATCGGGCGTAAAATAAACGCCTGATCTTTTTTATTCATACGAACGCTGAATGTCGCGCAGCGCCTGCACACGTTCGTCATCCTCTTCAAAATACTGAAGAACATCTCCAATACGGTCAATCGCATCCCAGCTGAGATGATGTTCAATTCCTTCCACATCGGCATATATTTTATCCTCTTCCACACCGATAATATGTAAAAACTTCTCAAGCAGTTCATGCCTGTAAACCAGACGCTTACCTATTTTATTTCCTTTTGAAGTCAGCACAAGTCCCCGATACCGTTCATAAATCAGATATTCCATTTTATCGAGTTTTTGGACCATTTTTGTTACCGAGGAAGGATGCACTTCCAGCGTCTCTGCAATGTCTGAGACACGCGCATAACCTTTTGATTCAATCAGTTGATAGATCCGCTCTAAATAATCTTCCATACTAGGAGTCGGCATCGAGACCCTCCAATAAATATGATAAAAACCGTCACACAAAAAAATTGGCTTTCTTCATTTTAACGAAACTATTTCTAAAAAACAAACCTTCTTTTTCTTATTATTAACCCATATTTCAAAATTGCCCCTAAGAAACTTTTTTGTTTTCTGAATAATTCTTTCCCTTTTGAAGGGCTTTTCTTTTTTTCGCATCTGCAATCTTGTACAATATAAAGTATTGAAGGAGGCAGCATTCATGAGCTATGTGATGTATAACGAATCCATCATCCCAAAAGAGGAAGCCGCTATTTCATTTGACGACCGCGGCTATTATTTCGGCGACGGTATTTATGAAGTAATCCGGGTATATAACGGGAAATTATTCCTCCAGGAAGGTCATCTTGAGCGTTTTCAGGACAGTGCCTCTAAACTTGACCTGGCAGTTCCCTATTCCCCCGATACTATGAAATCGCTTCTCCGCCGGTTGATTGATAAAAACGGGCTTACCACGGGCTATATTTACTTTCAGCTGACCAGAGGAATCCAGGCCCGGGATCATTTGTATGAACGCGGCAATGCGCCTGTATTAACCGGTTTTACAAAAGCGGCCGAAGTGCCGTTTGCTAAGCAGTCCGACGGTATTGATGTGTACGCCACTGAAGACATCCGCTGGCTTCGCTGTGACATAAAGACCATTAACCTGCTCGGAAACGTCCTTGCCAAACGGGCCGCAGAGGACCACCACTGCGCAGAGGCCCTCCAGCACCGCGGAGACGTTATTACGGAAGGCTCTTCCACTAACGCCTTTATTGTTAAAGATGAAACGATTATTACCCATCCGCAGAGCAATTATATTCTCGAAGGTATCACTAAACGCTATGTGCTTCAGCTTGCAAAGCAGCTGAATATTCCCGTTGAACAACGTCCGTTTACTATCGGGGAGGCCCAGGAGGCTGACGAAATGTTTATGACGAGCACTTCGATTGAAATTGTGCCTGTGCGGTCCATTCAGGGCTCATTTGAAGCCGGATACGGAGACTCTCCCGTAACGAGAGAGCTGCTTGGAGAATTCCGACGGGAGGTAGAACTATTCGAAGCAGGGGATACCCAGCCGCTTGTCACCTATAACTGAGTATTTATATGCGTAATCAACAAAAGACCGCTCCGGAGCGGTCTTTTGTATTTTTATTTCGTGATTTATGCACTGTATCAGCGCCTGAAATTCCATTCCTCTGACTGGTAGCGCTCTGCGGCCAGCTGCTGCACCTCTTGTTCCTGGTCGGTTGTCAGCTCATATTCTTCAAGGCCGGCATTCAGACCGTCGGCAAATCCTTCCTTAAATGCTTCGCGCAGATCGCCAAGGGTAAATGGTGTATCCGTCAGCTCATTAATTGCTACAGCTTTATTTTTAAAGGTTTTCTGCATTCTTTCCCGCACGCGCTCGCTCGGATATTTAAACAAATCGAACAATTTATCCTCATCAAGATCCAGAATAATCGAACCGTGCTGAAGGATAACGCCGCGCTGTCTCGTCTGGGCACTCCCCGCAATTTTCCGGTCCTCCACCACCAGCTCATACCACGATGAGGCATCAAAACAATTAGCCGAACGGGGATTTTTCAAAGAATCCTCTTCTTCCTTCGTTTTCGGCACGGAAAAATAAGCATCCAGGCCGAGCTTTAAAAATCCCTGCAGAATCCCTTCCGACAGTACGCGGTAGGCTTCTGTCACCGTTTCCGGCATTTCGGGATGATCTTCTGACACGATGATGCTGTAGGTCAGCTCCTGATCATGCAAAACCGCCCGACCTCCCGTCGGCCGGCGCACAAAACCTACGCCGTGCTTTTCCACTGCATCCATATCAATATCTTTCTTCGCCTTTTGGAAGTAACCGACCGAAAGCGTAGGCGGATTCCAACCATAAAATCTGATTACCGGCGGAATCAGTCCTTCACTGTGCCATTGCAGCAGTTTTTCATCGAGCGCCATGTTATATGCTGGTGACTGATTGCCTGAATCTATAAAAAGCCAAGTATCTTTTGCCATTAATGTTCATCTCTCTTTCTCGATTTTTCCATTTCCATTGTAGCAGAGATCACTGCTTTCTATATATAAAAATGACAGCCCGTTAATTAGAAATCTAGCAAAGTACCAGGGTTATGCGTTATAATTAATCTGCAATCGACCCGGAAAGAGGTGAAATAATATATATGATATTTGAATGGCTATGGATAGTGCTTATTGCGGTATTAGTTTTTCTTATTGTACGACGGTTTGTCGGCCCGAAAGACTTAACTGCATTACCACAGGAAGATTTTATTAAAGGCTATCGCAAAGCCCAGCTTATCGATGTGCGTGAGCCGAAAGAATATGACGGCGGCCACATCCTCGGGGCCCGGAACATTCCTGTTTCCCAGATGAAGCAGCGGATGGTGGAGATCCGGGAAGACCAGCCTGTTTATTTATACTGCCAATCCGGCATGCGTTCAAAGCAAGCTGCAAAATTGATCAAAAAGCATAAGGGAAACCGGGATATCTATCACCTGAAAGGCGGATTCAAGCGTTGGACAGGTAAGATCAGCAAAAAGAAAAAAAGCGCATAATTAAAAGGAAGAGCTGGCATGCTCTTCCTTTTTTTATATCTTTGAAGTCCGCAAACCTCATCGATTTATTTATTTCATGGACTTGAGCGACGTTTCAGTATTATATGTCAGCACTGGCTTACGTGCTGCCAGCGTCTCGTCCAGCCTTCCGACTACGGTAGTGTGAGGCGCCTCCTGCACCATTTCCGGGTCTTCCTCTGCTTCTCTGGCAATCCCGATCATGGCGTCTGCGAACGCATCAAGCGTTTCTTTCGCTTCGGTTTCCGTCGGCTCGATCATCATGCACTCTTCGACGTTGATCGGAAAATAAATGGTCGGCGGATGGTAACCATAATCAAGCAGGCGTTTAGCCATATCGAGCGTACGTACGCCGAGCTTCTTCTGGCGGCGGCCCGAAATCACAAATTCGTGCTTGCAGTGACGGCCGTATGGGAGGTCAAAATACGGCTCAAGCCGTCTCATTAGATAATTGGCGTTTAATACAGCATACTCTGATACTCTTTTGAGTCCCTCTGCTCCCATCGTACGGATATACGTGTAGGCACGTACGTTAATGCCAAAGTTACCGTAATACGGCTTGACGCGGCCGATGGAATGCGGACGGTCTTTATCCCAGTAGTACTTATCATTTTCTTTTGCAAGCACCGGCCCCGGCAGATAAGGGATCAGCTCTTTTTTTACGCCAACCGGCCCGCTGCCGGGCCCACCGCCTCCGTGAGGGCCCGTGAATGTTTTATGCAGGTTCAGGTGAACGACATCAAATCCCATGTCCCCGGGTCTTGTGATGCCCATAATAGCATTGGAGTTCGCCCCATCATAATAGAGCCGGCCGCCAGCCTGATGGACCGTATCGGCCATTTCCATAATATCTTCCTCAAATAAACCGAGTGTATTCGGGTTCGTGAGCATGAGGGCAGCCGTTTTTTCGCTCGTTACTTCTTTTAAATGCTCAAGGTCCACCAGGCCGCGTGCATCGGTCCGGACCGTTACATGATCGAATCCTGCCACCGTTGCTGAAGCAGGGTTCGTTCCGTGCGCAGAGTCGGGCACGATTACTTCCGTGCGTCCCGTTTCTCCGTTCGCTTCGTGAAGCGCCCGGATCAGCATCAAACCGGTCCACTCTCCCTGGGCACCGGCCGCCGGCTGCAGCGTCACTTCATCCATACCGGTTATTTCAGCAAGCGCCTGCTGCAGGTCGTACATCATTTCGAGATTCCCCTGCACCTGTGCTTCCGGCTGGTACGGATGCGTCGCGGCAAAACCGGCCATGCGGGCCGTTTCTTCATTGATTTTCGGATTGTATTTCATCGTGCAGGACCCGAGCGGGTAAAAGCCCGAATCCACTCCGTAATTTCGATTCGAAAGCGCCGTATAATGTCTCATCAACTGCAGTTCAGATACTTCCGGCAGTGCCGGCTCTTCTTCCCGGATATTAGCCCCGGGCAAAATATCGCTCAGGCTTTGTTCAGGTATATTTGTCTCAGGAAGGGAATACGCTACCCTCCCTGGTTTGCTTTGTTCGAAAATTAACGGCTGGTTAGGCTGTTTCATGTACAAGCACCTCCAAATGTTTGGCAAATGTTTCCAGCTGCTCTCTTGTGCGAAGTTCAGTCACACATACGAGCATCTGGCCTTTTTTATCCGCCGACACTTCACCTAAATCATACCCGCCGATGATCCCCTGCCTGAATAGCTGTTCATTCACTTCTGCCACTGGACGGCCGAGGTCAACCACAAATTCATTAAACGATGGTGCCTCATGGACAAGCTCAATGCCTTTTTGTTTGAGCAGCTGTTTAAAGAAATGAGCACTTTTAACATTTCTTTCTGCCGTTTCCTTCAGCCCTTTTTTACCGAGAGCCGTCATTGCGACAGAAGCAGCCAGCGCGTTCAGAGCCTGGTTTGAACAAATGTTGGATGTCGCTTTATCCCGGCGGATATGCTGCTCTCTTGCCTGCAGCGTCAGTACATAACCCCGGCTTCCGTCTTCATCCTCCGTCTGTCCGACAAGACGCCCGGGGACCTTCCGAATATGCTTTTTAGTGGTGGCAAAAAATCCGCAGTGCGGTCCGCCAAACTGCATTGGAATACCAAGCGGCTGAGCGTCTCCTGCCACAATATCCGCTCCGAAACTTCCCGGCGGCGTCAGGACGCCGAGCGCAAGGGGATTTGCCGACACAATCATCAGCGAGTTTTCTTTATCGGCTGCCTGCCTTACAGCAGCTAAATCTTCAATAGTACCGTAAAAGTTTGGGTACTGCACAATCACTCCTGCGGTATCAGCATCAATCATGTCTTCAAGCTTAGCCATGTCCGTATGCCCGTCCTTTTCGGGAACGATTTTCACTGTAAGTCCGGGCCCGGCAGCGTATGTGCTCAATACATCGAGCGCTTCAGGGTGAACCGTTCCAGAGACGACGATGGTACGGCGCCTCCCCCTGTTTTCACTTGCGGCCATCAGTGCTGCTTCTGCGAGCGCTGTCGGTCCGTCATACATAGACGAATTAGCGATATCCATTCCCGTAAGTTCACTGATCATCGTTTGAAATTCAAAGATTGCCTGCAGCTCGCCCTGCGAAATCTCCGGCTGGTACGGAGTATATGCCGTGTAAAATTCCGAGCGCCGGAGCACATGATCGACGACTGTCGGTATATAATGCTCGTACACCCCTGCCCCGAGATAGGAGACGCAGTCCTGCACGCTGGTATTTCTGTTACTGAGGCGCTTCATTTCCTTTAGAAGATCCGTTTCGCCAAGAGCCTTCGGCAGATTCATTTCTTTGGAAAAGCGAATATTTTCCGGTACGTCCTCAAACAATTCACCGATCGAATCCACACCGATCGTTTTAAGCATTTCTTCTTTATCCTCGCCGGTTACCGGCAGATAGCGATAATCCATTCTGGTGCCTCCTCTGTTTATTTTTCCCGTTTATAAAAGGGCACAGCTGCCACTTTTGCGCGTTTGGCTTTACCCCGCACATCCACTTCGACAGCCTGACCGAGATTCGTCCATCCAATATTCAGAAGTGCAAGTCCCACATTTGCTTTCAGCGTCGGCGACTGAGTGCCCGTAGTTACCCAGCCGATTTCCTTTCCGTCATCATTGTGTACCATGTAACCCGGGCGCGGAATTGCTTTATCAACCATTTCGATCCCGACAAGTTTACGTTTTAATCCCGCTTCTTTTTGTTTTTTTAAAGCTTCTTTACCAATGAAATTATCTTCCTGCTTCAGCTTTACGCAAAAGCCGATGCCTGCTTCAAGCGGCGTAATATTTGCGCTCAGCTCCTGGCCGTAGAGCGGCAGCTTCGCTTCAAACCTCAGGGTGTCTCTAGCGCCGAGACCGCATGGAATGAGTCCTTCGGATTCTCCTGCTTCCATGATCGTCTCCCAGCAGCGGATGGCCTCTTCAGCCTGGCAGTATAATTCAAAGCCGTCTTCTCCGGTATAGCCGGTTCTTGAGATGATAATATTTTCCGCTTCTCCGACTGAAGCACCGGCAGCAAAACGAAATGGCAGAATCTCTGCAAGAGAAGCATCGGTTACTTTCTGCAGCACCGTTTCTGCCACCGGGCCCTGTACAGCGATTAGTGCAGTTTCTTTCGAAATATCGGTAATACTTACGTTTTTCGTTACGTGGCGGCGAAGCCATTCCTGATCTTTTTCAATGTTAGCTGCGTTCAAAACGAGCATGTATTTTTCTTTTTCGAGCTGGTACACGAGCAGATCGTCAACCGTACCTCCATCTTCATAACACATGGCGGTATAAAGTGCTTTTCCGGGTTCTGCATTTTTTATGTTGTTTGTGAGCATATACTGCAGAAATTCAGCAGCACCCTCTCCTTCTACGATCGCCTCACCCATATGGGAAACATCGAACAGACCAGCCTTTGTACGAACCGCCTCGTGTTCGTCTTTGATGCCGGAAAACTGAACAGCCATTTCCCATCCGCCAAAATCGACGGTTTTTGCTCCGTGTTTTTCATATACCGGATACAGGGGTGTTCGTTTTAATTCTGCCAAGAAAATCACCTCATCATTATTTTCTGAAAAATCAAAACAAGAAAAAGCATAAAAAAGACAGAACTCCATAAGATATGGAAGCTCTGTCCTATAACCAGAAAGTTTCTCCTTTCCGTCGTACGGAAAGAGTGTCTTCGTGGGTGGCTTCTAAAAGAAGCGCTCTCCAGAGGAGCGTCCAGTAAGAGTCTGTTTGCCTGAGAGATTCACCTGTTACGGCTTGCTCCTTCGGCGCTGCCTGGCAGTCTCTCCCCTTACCATCATCCGCGCATTATATGTACATCTTTATTTGCTCATATTCTATCACTAATTCAGATAAAAACCAATGCTGAAAAAAATTAACCCGAACATTTCCGATAAATTGTACTGCATCATTCGTTTATCACTTTGGATCAATCATTTCTTCTCACTGTAATATTGTTTATACTAAAATCAGCATAAAAATTGGAGGGAAACTATGAACTGGAAACAGCTTCCACTGGGACCACTGCAGACAAACTGCTATGTTCTGTACGATAATGATAAAAACGCCGTAATTATTGATCCGGCCGGGGATGCCGATAAACTGCTCACCTATCTTCAGGAAAACGAGATGCGTCCTGTTGTCATTCTGTTAACACACGCCCATTTTGATCATATCGGTGCGCTTGATGCCGTGCGGGAAGCCTACAATATCCCTGTTTATCTTCATGAGCATGAAAGGGACTGGCCTGGGGACGCCCAAAAAAACGGCTCCGGACGCATGATGCCGGAGGCTGCGTTTACTGCAAAGCCCGCGGATCACCTTCTGCAGTCCGAAGGAACGCTTCAATTCGGCAGCTTTGAATTCCAATGGCTTCATACACCGGGCCATTCGCCGGGAAGTGTTTCCTATTGGCATAAAGAAACCAACACAGTCTTCTCCGGCGATGTATTGTTTTCAGGTGGTGTTGGACGTACTGACCTTTACGGAGGCGACATGGATACTCTGCTAGCCTCTATTCACGAGCAGCTGCTTGAACTCCCGGAAAATACAATAGTAGCCTGCGGCCACGGCCCCTTCACCGATATCGAAGCCGAAATGGATTCCAACCCGTTCATTAATGGGTTTGGCGCATAAAAATAAAGACCTCTGATTTAAAATTAGAGGTCTTTTAATATCTTAATACAGTAAATGAAATTATTTATGCATTCCCGCCCAGTTTCAGACGGTTAGTATTTTAATCGTTTGCTTCGATCCATTGATACACATGCTCGCGCAGATCCTCTTCGGTTTCACCACCTTCAGCAGGGTGGTCTGCTTCGGCCATCGGCTTCACTGTGTACTGATCCTCAGGGCCCGGTACAACCTGGGTAAAATCAACGTTAGGCTCTGTAATCTTCACGTCTTCGCCGTCTTTTTCCACATCGAATGTAGCAATACCGCCTGTATCGGTATATTCCTGATCCTGACCGGAGTAGAAATTGCCGAGAGAATAATAAACAAGCGTTTCATTTCCTTCTTCACCCTCCACCCATTCCATCGGCTGAAGCACGTGAGGGTGATGACCAATAACTACGTCCACTTCCTGGTCTGCAAGAAATTGGGCCAGCTCTTTTTGTTCTTCATTCGGAAGGCGCTCGTATTCATTTCCCCAGTGCATATTGACGACTACGATGTCCGCGTCATCTCTCATCGCTTCGACATCTTCCTGTATTTGTTCTTTATCAATTTTCTGCACGACATATTCATGCCCCTCCGGCACCTCGATGCCGTTCAGCCCGTATGTATAGGAAAGCACCCCCATGTCTACGTCCTTCACATTTACAATACGCTGCCGCTCTGCATCTTCCTCGTCCTTATAGATTCCTACGTAACCCATACCTGTCTGCTCATAATGATTAATCGCATTGTTTACAGCCTCCATTCCACGGTCAAGCGTATGGTTATTGGCTCCGGAGAGCATGTCCACTCCGGCATCCTGAAGGTCGTCTACAATTGCATATGGACTGTTAAAGGAAGGATAAGCCGATAAACCAAGCTCCTCGCCGCCGGGTATTGATTCCTGGTTCACAATCGTGTAATCCGGTTCTTCAAGCATCGGAGCAACTGCCTTCAGCGCCGGAGTGAAATCGTACTCCCCGTCTTCTTCCATTCTTTTATATACACGCCCGTGCAGCAAAACGTCTCCCGCCGCGCCAATCGTAATGCTTTCATCTTCCTGCTTCTGATTTTTGGAATCTTCTTCTGTCTGTGCTTCTGAATTTTCATTCTGCGCCTCCGAGGCTTCATTCTGTGTCTCAGAATTTTCATTTTCCCCGGCGCTGCTGCAGCCACTCAAAAGGAAAATCCCGCACGTCAATCCATAATACAATTTTCGCATGACATCCTCTTTTCTTTTAAATAGAATTCCTAGTCTAAATATACTATAAGTTTACTAATATATTCATTGGAATTGAAGAGGTTTTCATGTATTTTTTATGTCTGCCGGGGCGAAATATTTCTTTTTCCACATACAGCCAGCGTCCCCAGGACACCCGCAAGCGGTACGATTACCCACCATTCCTGATAAAGCAGAGGGTAAGAAAAATTCTTCGAGGTTATTGGGAATAAAAACTGAGTACCGTTTCCCAGAAAGTCAATCAGCATGGAGCCGACGGCCAGCGTAAAAAATGAAGCTGTCCAGGCTTTTGGGAATCCTCCCCCGAGCACGTGGCGGACAACCGGAGCGAACGCTGCCGCAATAAATGGCACCGTCAGCAGCGTATGAAAAATATAATTACCAAACAGCTTCGGGATATCAGGCACAATCACCATCACACCGAATGCCATCACCTTCAAGCGTTGTGAAACAATTAAATCCGGATTTCCGTAAAATATATACATTACTGCCGCGCCGGTCAGCAGATGCAGCAGTGTACTCGGTACATGTTCAATCAATATTTCAATCACAGGCCGTTCCTTCTTTCTGCTGGAGATGATTATTTTATTCACGGTTTTCTATTCTCATAAACTTCCTTCAAAACGCTATAAACGGCTGGGTTGAATGAGGCAGCTTTCGGGGTATGGAAAGAAAAGCAGCAAACTATTGTCAGGAGGAATTTTATAATGACCCTCGTAGAAAAACCGTCCGCGCTAAACCGGGCGCGAAAGAAAAAAGCCCCTGCCATGAAGGCAGAAGGCGAATTTGCAAGCCAGCTCAAAGCTATTCTCATTTTTCAGCAAATCGATAAGCAGACCGCTGACAAAATGGACAACAGCTTCCGGCCGAAAAAAACGATTTACGCTCTCACTGGAGAAAAGTTGAGTATGAAAGATATTGCGTTTGTAATCAAATTGAAAGGCTTTAACGGCCTTTACCGTTTATTTTCCGCTTACAAGACTGTTTGTCACACAAACGACCTCGGGGAGCCGGTGATTGTCTTTCAGCGGCGTCCTTAGCCTGCCTGCTAAGAAAGAAGTTACTACCGTTTTTCATTTTCCTGGAAGTACGCTCTGCTTCCAACGGTTTCTGTAGACAAAACATCATCGGCTTCCATATACTATTAGTAGGCAAAATATACAGGTATTTTTGACTCATTACATATTACAGAGGAGTGGATGGTTTGACAAAAGCACCGTTTCGCGCAGAACACGTAGGAAGCTTTCTCCGTCCGGAGCGACTCAAAAAAGCCCGCCAGCAGTACACAGAGGGAGAGTTAAGCGCCAGGGCGCTATGGGACATTGAAAATGAAGAAATTGCTGCTCTTGTTGAAAAACAAAAAGAAGCTGGTCTTCCGGTCGTAACAGATGGTGAATTCCGCCGCGCATGGTTCCATCTCGATTTTATGCAGGAGGTCGAAGGGGCAGAATTTATTAAATTGGACCATGGGCTTGTATTCAGCGACAATACGGAAACAAAAGCCGAGGGGGTTAAAGTTGTTAATAAATTAGCCTTCAGCGACCACCCTGTTGTCCGCGAGTACGAATTTCTGCACAGCCTGAAAGGGGAGCACGCCGCCCGCGTGACAGTTCCAAGTCCGAGCATGTTTATTTTCCGGACTGTAACCGAAGAAGAAAAAAATGTCTATCAGTCGGAAGCTGAGCTGTTTTCAGACCTCGTGCAGGTGTACAAGGATACGATACAGGCTCTTTACAAGGCTGGCTGCCGCCACCTTCAGTTTGATGATACAACCTGGTCTTTATTTCTCGGAGCTGAAAAGGATAAGGACCTCGTACTTTCCGGCGGCCTGCTTGAAGCACGAGGCCTGGACCCGAAAGAAACGCTGGAAATGTTTGTAAACACTGTCAATGAAGCGATCGCTGATAAACCTGAAGATATGCGGATATATATGCATGTCTGCCGCGGCAACTACAAGTCCACCTATGCATCCAGCGGCAGCTACGACGCCGTTTCAGAATATATGTTCAGTAAATTAAACGTCGACGCCCTCCTGCTGGAATTTGATGACGAGCGCTCCGGAGGCTTTGAGCCTTTAAAGTATGTGAACCGCAGCGATCTTCAGGTAGTTCTCGGTTTAATCACTTCAAAATTCCCTGAACTTGAGGATACGGATTTAATTAAATCCAGACTGCAGGAAGCAGAAAAATATGTACCACTTGAACAACTTGGTTTAAGCCCTCAATGCGGCTTTGCTTCTACCGAAGAAGGCAATATCCTCACTGAAGAAGAGCAATGGGCGAAAGTTCGCCACGTTGTTTCTCTTGCCGAAGACGTCTGGCAATAAGCATTCGGAAAAAGAAGCCGGCGTTTCCCGGCTTCTTTTTTAACAGGTGCGTATGACAATATTTCTTATCAAAGCACCCGGGTACGTAAATCTTTTCTGGCATTTAAGCCAGTCCCAATATTATAATTTCAGTAAGTATAAAAAAGGTGGAAGATAAAATGGTTATGGAAAGAGACATGGAATCAATCAGGAAGCTTTTGATTGATCTGAAAGAGCAAAAGCCCGGATTCAGCCTCACATCTAAAAACGAAGAAACCGATTATTATATGTATCTGCTCACCGATGGAGGCCTGATCGAGGCTACCCGGCATAAAACCTTGAGTAAGCAGGTGACAAGCTACCATAATATTAAAATTACATTTGCCGGCCATGATTTCATCGATGTTGCCGAAGACGACAATATTTGGAACAGAACAAAGGAAAAAGCCATGGAAAAAGGATGGTCGATGTCAAATATCCCTCTGACTGTCCTGACAGATTTACTTAAAATCACTCTTTATCAGCATTTAAGCAACGACTGACGCACAACTAATTTCTCACGATTTATGTTTTTCCACATAGCTTTCTGCAGGCCTCCTGATGATTCAGGGGGTTTTTTGTTGTACTGCCGGAGTGTTTTCTCTCCGCCCTGTCCCTTTTTTCTTCTGCAGCATATTTTGGCTTTACTGATTTTTATAGATTAGTTCATTCCTCATGAAAAATCAAAATTAGGTTATTTTTCTCACGTTTTTCATTTGTAATATTACATTCATTTTTTCACTGAAATCTTAAGTTCAATTGCCCTGAAACCCTTTATTTATAAGCTTTTTATAAATATTACACATAATTTCTCATATATTTCATAAAGCTTAATCTTGTTACGTTTGCATTACATTCGTCCTATTCGCTTGAAAGTTCTTCTCCTGCGAGTTAAATTTACAAACGTGCGATAGGTTATTTCAAAATATACGCATCCTATACTAATTCGTTTATGTCCATTCACCCTTAATGCTTACTAAATAAAAAAATTTTTATACTCTCCGAGGAGGAATTTTTCAACCATGATGAAATCTACGAAAGCTTCACATTGGATCGGCGGCGCAGTTCTTGGTACAGCTCTAGCTTTTGCAGCACCAGCGGTAAGTGACGCATCAGACAGCCTGCTAGTCCAGGGGGACTCCAATGACTCTGTATCCGAAGCCCAATCTGTACTCGATGATAAAGGATATTACGATTATGAAGTAGACGGGATTTTTGGTTCGATTACTGCAGCAGCTGTACGTGATTTTCAGGCTGATGAAGGTCTTACGGTCGACGGCATCATCGGGCCAAATACAAAAGCAGCGCTGTACGGAGAAAGCTCCAGCAGCTCAAGTGAAAACGATGTTGAAGAAAGCTCTGAAGCAGACGACAGTGATAATGAAGCAGTAGAATCTGCCTCCACTTCCGAAAGCAGCAGTTCTGAAGATACCTCCGGCGGAGAGTCCATGACAGTCGAAGCCACTGCTTATACAGCAGACTGCGCAGGCTGCAGCGGTATTACAGCTACCGGTGTAAACCTAAATACCAACCGCTATGCGAAAGTAATCGCTGTAGACCCTGACGTTATTCCACTTGGCTCTGAAGTACAAATTGAAGGTATGGGTACTTATACCGCAGCGGATACCGGCGGAGCGATAAACGGAAACCGTATTGACGTTCACGTTCCAAGCAAGTCCGAAGCTTATTCCTTCGGCCGCCGAAGCGTGGAAGTAACTGTAATAGATTAATCTACTTATAAGCTTTATAAATATAGAGCCGCCTTACCATTTTGATGGAAAGGCGGCTCTATTGTATTTACTCGTTTACCACTTAGTATATGGTAGAAATTTGCCGTTCAATGTGACAACCACCCGGTCTCCTTTTGGGTCTTCCTCGCGTTCTACATCCATTTTAAAATCGATGGCGCTCATAATACCATCACCAAACTCCTCATGAATGATTTCCTTTAATGTCGTTCCGTATACCTGAGTAATTTCGTGAAAACGGTAAATAAGCGGGTCTGTTGGAACCCCTTCGCTTAAAGAACCTTTGTACGGTACAGCCATCAGTTCATGCTTGATTTCTTCATAAGGAACTTCGAGGTAGTTAATGAGCGCGTCTGCTTCTTTTTCGTCCATTGATGCCTGTCCCTGAATAACAGCAGCAACCCAGGTTTTATTGCGGCCCACAGCTTCAGCTAGATCCTGATAAGTAGCTCGCTTCCTGTTTTTTGCTTCTATCAGCTTGGCGGTGACTTCACTCATTTCCATTATTTTGTCCCCTTCCTTATTCTGTTCTCCTTCACTTTAACATGCAGCCATTCCTCTGATACATGCTTTTTGCCATCTTCTTTTAGACATCTTCCATTCCACCTGCTTTAACCCTAGTTCCAAAAGCTTATTTTTTATTCATTCGCTATCATTTTGTTTCAAAAAGATGCATGAAGGATATATGTATAGTTACCTGCATATTTTTATGCTGTTTTTAAAAGTGAATAAAACCTGCTTCAGCAGCAATGAGTTAGACCATTGGGAGCTAATCATAAGCTGAAAAGAAAAAGCCTGACAGCTGATTCTTTTTAGTTCCAGACATGCACCGGGTGCTTCTGTGACTAAAACAGATTATTTCTATTACCCCACGAAGGAGTGCTTGTTATGTCTTATTATTCTCCCTATATTGTTACGACTGTAGCTGACGCCAACTATGCAGAACACACAGCCGTTTCTTTTACCTCTCTGCTCACGAACACTACGATGCCGGAGAGAATCGAATTTCACATTATTGAAACCGGCTGGAGCAGCTATCAAAAGCAAATGCTCGAGCAGCTCGGAGCCCATTTTAAATCCCGTGTCGTTTTTCACGCCATCGACACAAACAAATATAAAAACCTTTTTCAGGCGAATCACAAATATTCTTATCATATTACCAATGCTGCCTATTACCGGTTGTCCATACCGTACTTGTTTACGGATGCAGACAAAGTATTGTATATCGACTGCGATACTATCATTCAGGAAGACATTACAATTTTATGGAAGATTCCTTTGCGGCGCCAGGTTATTGCTGCAGCAGAAAACTTCGGCGGATTTTACCGTAACGACGATTTGTTCATGCCGCCGGAAGCTAAATATTTCAATTCCGGCGTTATGATGATTCACGTGCCGAATTGGAAAAAACACCAGGTGACCGATCAGGTCGTACAGTTTATCCAAAAGCATGAGAGCCGGATGCTTTATCACGATCAGGACGGCTTAAACGCTGTGCTTTACAATCATTGGTTTGAGCTTCATCCTAAATGGAATACAATGACCGATATGTTTTTGAAGGCTGTGCCTGATACCCGTCAGGGGAAAAAGGTGATGAGCGCTGCCGAAAAGCCGGCTGTTATTCATTTTACCGGCCCGGAAAAACCCTGGCAGCCAAACACTAAACACCCTTTAAAGCATTTGTATCATGAATACGCTACCCAAAAAGATGAAATTGTCGTAAAGCCTACTTCCCTTTAATACCAGTGCCGCTCTTTTAATCAAAAGAGCGGCTTTATTTTGTTTCAGACTCCTTGCTGCTGCAGACAAATATTAAATAATTAATGTCTTTATCCACGTCCCAGATAATAAATGGATCGATCACTTCCCGCGGCATCCGTGTCAGTAAATCTGTTTCTTCGATGATACCTTTTACGAGGGAGGTTTTTGCTTCTTCCACTTTCTCTGCATATCCTTCTTCAAGAAGCTGGCGTTCTACCGGGGTCAATACATTCGTTCGTTCAATCAGCACTACACGGTGATTTAAAGGTTTTGTATTTACCGAAGCAGACAGACCTTCTTTGTTTTCTCCTGCTTTTTTTACGACGCTGTTTAATTCCTCCTGCCACTTTTCCACGATCCCGGATTCCGCAGGCGCATCAACTGTACCGAAAATTACTCCAGAGCGTTGATCGAGATTCCAGTTTGTATAAATATCAAGTATTTCCTTCCCTGTGACCGCTTCGAGTTCTGATTTTATATCTGCATAAAGAACGCTCATCAGCATCTCTCTCAATTCTTCCACTTTCCTGCCCTCATTTTTTTGGATTAAAATTTGTTCCATCGGTACCAAAAAATCACGGATATGGACACAAAAATAAGGCGGAGCCCACGTAGTATGTACTGAGATCGGACCTTTTCCAAAGCTTTCCCTCAAAACCTTTCCAATATATCCAGCTATCGCTGATTGTACTTCCTTTATTTCTGACATCACATTCTTCTCCTTTTCTTCCAAACCTCATTTTGTTTTGCTTTTGCTCTTGCGCGGTCTTCACAGAAGAAACGCAGGCTTATAAAAGCATAAAAAAAGCCACAGAGGAAAAATATCCTTTGTAGCTTACCGTTTAGCTCAACTGTCTAACGATCCTGCATCATTTACTGTGTATTAAATTTTACAGGGAGCCGCCAGAGACGACTCCCGGGGTTCATTTCCTGGCAGTGTAACGACTTATTTTCAGCCCTATTGTCTAAAAATTTCTATCGTTCATATAAAACATACATTATTTATTCATGTTTTACTTTACCTGTTTTGGACTAATTTTGCAATCCATTTGCTGCGGGGATCCTACAGAAGAAAAGCTGCAGCCAGTCCGCAGATAAACAACGGAATGTTGAAGTGTAGAAATGTTGGTACACATGTGTCCCATATATGATCATGGCGTCCATCGGCATTTAAGCCTGCAGTTGGACCTAGCGTACTGTCAGAAGCCGGTGAGCCTGCATCCCCAATCGCCCCCGCGGTGCCGATTAAAGCTGCAGTGGCAAGCGGAGAGAAGCCGAGCGTGGCACTCAGTGGCACAAACAACGCCGCAAGAATCGGAATCGTCCCGAATGAAGAGCCAATGCCCATGGTAATCAGCAGTCCAGTTAAAAGCATCACCAAAGCCCCGAGCATCTGGCTGCCTCCAAGAACGTCCGATGTAACTGTCACTAACTGCTCTACTGCTCCGGTCTCCTGCAGCACAGTTGCATAACCGGAGGCAAGCAGCATTACAAAGGCGATCATTCCCATCATGCGAACTCCATCGTTCACCGTCTGGTCGGCCTCTTTCACCGGAACGATCCGGAAGATAAACATAGCTGCAATACCCATCAATGCACCAATCACCAGGGACTCTGTCCATACCTGTACTAATAGCGCCAATACAATCGCTATCAGCGTTAACAGGTGCGACAGCTGAAATTTTTTCGTATCCTTCAGGGAAGCTTCTGCTTCCGTAACATCTATGCTTCCGGTGTTCATTTCTTTGTCTTTGCGGTACGTCACGAACACAGCTATCAGCAGACCGACCACCATTCCGCCTACTGGAATAATCATTGCCTGCCAGATCTGACCGAAATCAATATCCATGCCATTTTCGTTCATGCTTTCAAAAATAATATCGTGAAAAATTAACCCGTATCCTGCAGGAATCAGGATATACGGCGCCTTTAAGCCGAACGTCAAACTCACGGCCACGGCCCGCCGGTTGATTTTCATATGATCAAACAAATGCAGAAGCGGCGGTATAAGTATTGGAATAAAAGCAATATGTACCGGAATAAGGTTTTGTGATAAACATGCCACTCCGGCAATTGTCAGAAGCAAAGCAGCCCGTTTATTTTTTAACAGCTTTACCAGATTCGTCACTAAAAATCCTGTAATACCCGAATAGCCAATCATAACTGCAAAAACACCGAGCAGAATGTAGCTGAGAGCGGTGTCAGCCCTCCCGCCCATGCCGGATACGAGCATTTCAATGGTATCAGTGAATGACAGGCCGGCCAACAGTCCTGCCGCCACTGCTGCTCCCATCAGTGCCAGAATGACATTCAGCCGGAAGAGGCTGAGTACAATCAATACCAGGACTGAAACTATAACTGCGTACTCCACTTTGTTTCCCTCGTTTCTCTTCTTTTATCGTTTACGTACAACTATGTAAATTAAACGCACAAAGAAGATTTTAGCATAGATCCTTTAGTCTGCTCAAACTTTATCAGAGTAAAATGTTTTGCTTTATTTAAAATTCCCACTCGTAATGCGTCCATGCGCTTTTAGCTCCGCCGAGCGATTCGTAAAGTCTCCGTGCTTTTTTGTTGGTCCGGTCTGTTTCAAGCACCATGCCGGCAAAATCCTCCGACTGCACGTAAGAAAGGACAAATTCGAGAAGCTCTTTCCCGTAATGCTGTCCCTGGAATTCGGGAGAAATATACAGATCGTTTAAAATCGCTGTTTTTTTAACCTGAAGGGTGCTGAATGTCTGATATAAGGTAGCAAAACCGATCAAGTCGCCGTAATGTTCCACAATAAACTGGATGCCGATTTCCGGCTGGGCCAAAAGCTTTTTGATTAACGTTTTTAATTTGCTGATGCCGGGATCCGGATGCTCGTAATGATCCACAATATAAGTCTGCATGACTGCTGCTAGACTGGGAATGTCTTCTGCTTCTACGGTTCGTATTCTTATACTCATGACGGCCTCCTGCATAGTTCTATTACCTTGCGTATAATTGTTTTAACGCACTATATTTCATCTTATGGCACATGGAAACAGGATACAACCCTGAAAAAAAGCACTGAAGAAAAAATATTCCTTTTATATTCATAGAAAAACGGGAGCCGCCTAAGCGCGCCCCCGTTGTTATCAGTCATGAAAATTTATTCCGTCTGTAGTTGCTTTAACGTAGTCTGCACGGATGACAAAGTCCCCAAAGTGCTCTCCCTCGTGACGCTCCTTCGCAAAACGGGCAATCATCGGTTCAAGTTCACTTAAAATTTCCTCTTCCCCGATGTTTTCCCGGTAAAGCTTGCTCAGGCGGTCGCCGGTAAAGCTTGCACCTAGATACATATTGTATTTTCCGGGTGCTTTTCCGATAAAGCCGATCTCTCCGAGCGCTGAACGGGCACATCCATTTGGACAGCCCGTCATACGGATAATAATATCCTCATCCCGCAGGCCCTGCTCTTCAAGCATTACTTCAAGTTTATCGACCAGAGACGGAAGATAGCGCTCTGCTTCCGCCATGGCAAGTCCACAGGTCGGAAAGGAAACACAGGCCATGGAATTGCGGCGGAGAGCGGAATAATGCTTTCCGTCTGTCAGCCCGTAATCCTCGATCAATTTGCTGATCTGTCGTTTTTTATAGCTCGTAATATCGGATATGACCACGTTCTGGTTCGGCGTCATCCTAAAGTCGCCGGTATGAATTTTGGCTATTTCCCGCAGCCCGGTCATCAATTGATAATTTTCTTCATCCTTGATTCGTCCATTTTCAATAAAGAGAGTAAAGTGCCACTTACCGTCGTTGCCTTTGATCCATCCATATTCGTCTCCGTTGCTTTCAAATTCATACGGGCGGGCAGCCTCTATTTCATAGCCGAGCCGTTCATTCAATTCGCTTTTCAGCCATTCGACCCCGTAGCGGTCAATCGTATATTTGAAACGGGCGTTTTTCCGGTTGGAGCGGTTGCCGTAATCGCGCTGAATCGTCAGCAGTTTTTCCGCTGTATTTACCGCTTCATCTTTTGGCACATAGCCAATAACGCGTCCAAGCTGCGGATAAGTATCCGGCTCTCCGTGCGTCATTCCCATGCCGCCGCCGACTGATACGTTAAAACCCTGCAGCTCCCCGTTTTCCACAATGGCAATGTAGCCGATGTCCTGGGAGAAAACGTCAATATCGTTGGACGGCGGAACAGCCACCCCGATCTTGAATTTTCTTGGGAGATACGTTTCGCCGTAAATGGGCTCCACTTCTTCTTTGCTGTCTGCTACTTTCTCTTCATCAAGCCATATTTCATGATAAGCCGTTGTGCGCGGCAGCAGATGGTCGCTAATTTGTTTGGAATACTCATAAACTTCCCCGTGCACATCGGATTGATTGGGGTTCACATTGCACATAACGTTTCTGTTCACGTCCCCACAGGCGGCGATGGAGTCCATCATGGCTGCATTAATTTCCTGCAGATTTTTTTTCATATTCCATTTGAGAATCCCGTGCATTTGAAACGTCTGGCGTGTAGTCAGCCGGAGAGTACCATTTCCGTATTTATGCGACACTTCATCCATTGTGAGCCACTGCTCCGGCGTAATAACGCCGGCCGGCAGGCGGACACGGAGCATAAACTGATAGGCTGGTTCAAGCTTTTGCTGGCGGCGTTCGTTGCGCAGGTCCCGGTCGTCCTGCATGTAGCTGCCGTGAAACTTCATCAGCTTTCCATCTGCTTCAGGAATGCTCGCAGTAATAGGGTTTGCCATCGTTTTAACAAGCGTACCGCGTAAGAAGTTACTGTCTTTTTTCAAGTGCTCCATTCCATCTAACGGGGCATCCTGAATGTTTTTTAAGCTGCTGTATTCTGACATATGCGTTTGGTTCCTCCCCGGTAGTTATTAATATACATCACGCTGGTAGCGTTTTTGCTGCTGCAGATCGAGCATGTACGCTTCAGCTTCTTCATGTGTCATATTTCCTTCTTTTTCAAGCACCGTCACCAGGGCTTCATGAACGTCATGGGCCATCCGCTTTTCATCTCCACAGATGTACAGAAACGCCCCGTCCTGCAGCCATTGATAAACTTCTCCGCTATTTTCGAGAATCCGGTGCTGGACGTATACCTTTTCTTCGTTATCCCGTGAAAAGGCTACATCCATTTTTGATAACGAGCCCTCGTCAAGCCATTGCTGCCATTCAGTCTGATACAAAAAGTCCGTCCGGAAATGCTGGTCTCCGAAGAACAGCCATGATTTTCCGTCCGCCTCCACTTCTTCACGTTCTTCAACAAATGAACGGAAAGGTGCAATACCAGTACCCGGCCCTACCATAATAACAGGGGCAGACGGATTATCCGGAAGTTTGAAATTCGGGTTGTGCTGAATATAAATAGGCAGCGTATCTCCCGGTTCCGTACGTTCTGCACACTGTCCGGAGCAGACACCTGTACGTGGTCTGCCATGCGCATCGTAGCGGACAGCCCCTACGGTTAAATGCACTTCATCAGGATTGGCGGATGGGCTGCTTGCAATCGAGTACAGGCGCGGCGGTATTTTCCGTAAATTACCGACCACGTCTGCAGCTCCTCCCTGCCATGGCCCGTAGTCCTTCAACAGATCCAGAAGGTCGCGCCCTTCAAGGTATGAGCGCAGGTCATCCGCCTGTTCTGTTTCCAAAAGCTCCGGGAGTTTTTCGTTGTTTGTCAGCTTGCTCATTTTTTCAAGCAGCGGTTTCGTTAAAACCGTAATTTCAAAATGAGAGAGGAGTGCTTCACGAAGCGACCGGATATCACCCTGCTTGTTTAATACTACTGTTTCTTCCGGATTCCAGTCCATTTCGCGAATCAGCTGGTCAACCAGAAGCGGATCATTTTCCGGGAACATGCCGAGGCTGTCCCCAGGCTCAAAAGTCAGGCCTGACCCTTCAAGTGAAAGCTCTACATGACGGGTTTCCTTTGCTGAGCCCCGGCCATTTAAATTAATATTTTCCAATATTTCCGCCCGGAACGGATTAGTTCTTGAATATGCCGGCTGTTCCGTGGCAGGGGCAGCTGGCGCGGCCGCTCCTGCAGGGGCTGCTGCCGTCTGCACCGTTTCCTCCTGGAGCTCATTCAGGCTCGAAAGAACACCCTGGATCCATTCTTCGGCGTCGTCGTCAAAATCAACATCGCAGTCTACTCTTGGATACAGACGGGTGCCTCCAAGCTCTTCTAGCCGCTGATCAAAATCCTTGCCTGTCTGGCAGAAATATTCGTAGGAGGTGTCTCCAAGCGCAAGTACGGAAAAACGTGCATCTTCGAGCTTCGGAGCCTTACGCCCGTTCAGAAACTCATGGAAGGAAATAGCGTTATCCGGAGGATCGCCTTCTCCATGCGTACTTACGATGACTAGTAGGTTTTCCACCTTTTTCATGTTTTTCGTCTTAAAATCGTCCATCGAACTTACAGTTACATTGTAGCCCTGATCTTTCAGTCTTCTTGAGCTGTCTTCTGCAATCATTTGGCCGTTACCGGTCTGGGAGCCAAATAAAATGGTCACTTCCTTGGAAGCCGCGTCTGCCTGGGATGCCTGGGGTACAACTGCTTCCTGGACAGCTGGCGCTTCAGCTGCTGCCGGCGCAGCACCCGAAGCTGCCTGGGAAGCTAAATATCCGCTTAACCAAATTTTCTGATTTTCTGTTAATGTCGGCAGGAGCTGGTTCAGTAAATCTACCTGCTCCTGGCTAAAAGGACTATTCGTAACCTGCAATTGCACTCTCTCCACCTCACAAATAAATTTAACTGCAATCTAATCGTTCTAAGGACAAAATAATTTTCTCTTTAGCTTTATTTTATCCATGTATATAAACTGGTCATTTTATTATGGTCAATTTTATCCGTATAATTCTTATGTGTCAAGTTGGTTTTAAATTCCTGACGGAATATTGCGAAGCCCTTTATATTTTATCACACCACTGCTTCCGTTACGCTTTCCTTAAAAAATTAATACATTGAAAAAAATGGTAGATTATTCCTTTGTTTTACCATATAATAAAATTACTTTTCAGAAAGAAGGTGAGGCCTTGACCAACATCGAATCATTTACACGGCAATTGATCCATCAGGCAGCGGCCGCCGGCGCATCAGATATTCATCTGCTGCCGTCTTATTCAGAAGCCTCTCTCTATTTTCGTATCCATGGACGCCTTGAGCTTTCAGATACGTATTCCTCGGCTTTTGCTCACAGGCTTATTACGCACTTAAAGTTCAGAGCCGGTATGGATATCGGCGAACGAAGGCGTCCGCAGGATGGTTCACTTACTTACCGCTCGCTTCATCCCCCTGTCCATCTCCGTTTTTCCACCATGCCTTCAGAACGTATGGAAAGCTTTTCTATCCGGCTGCTTCCACAGACTTTTCAATTCACCCTCCCGCAGCTGTTTTTAACTTCCACCACTACACGCTCGTTCGAAGACGTTCTTGCCTCCCGTAAAGGACTGGTTCTTTTGACTGGCGCCACCGGGTCTGGAAAATCCACCACCCTTTACGCCATGCTCGAGCACCTGCTCACCTCCCACACGCAGCGCATTATTACAATCGAAGACCCTGTAGAGCTCCGGATACCCGGCTGCATTCAAACCGAGGTCAACGAAAAAGCGGGGCTTACCTACGCATCACTTCTGAAGGCTTCTATGAGACATGATCCAGACGTTATTATGATCGGAGAAATACGTGACACTGAAACAGCAAAGCTGGCACTGCGGGCAGCACTTACCGGCCATCTGGTGCTCACTACGCTGCATGCTGGCAGTACCTTTGGGGTCCTCCGCAGACTGCTGGACCTTGGCCTTTCAAAAACGGACCTCCTTGAAACCACCACCTTCATTGCCCACCAACGGCTTATTTCCACCACTTCTCTTTCCACCCCCGGACGCTTAGCGCTATTTGATTTTTCCACCCGACAGGATATCCATTCCATGCTTGATTCCAATAAACCACTCGAGTCACCCCGGATAAATGAGCAGCTGAAGCGGGGTTATGCGCTCGGCTTGTTCGACAAGGAAGCCTTTGCGGAGACCAGGGTATGAGCAAGCTGTTAAAAAGAAGCTGGAAGCCGGAGGCTAAAGCACTATTTCTTCAACAGCTGGGCGATCTGCTCGGCAGCGGATATCATCTGGATCAATCCATACAGATGCTTTCCTGGGAACAGCCCGCTTTCGTCACTGCTTCCCTGCGCAGCATACGAAGACATCTCCGCAGCGGCCGGGAGCTGCATGAGCTTTTACTTGAACACCATTTCCCCTCGGACATTGCTGCTTTTGTTTATTTTGCGGAGCAGTCCGGCCGTCTCTCTGAAGGATTAACTGCAGCGGGTAATCATTATATGAGCCGCCTCGAGGCCTGGAGCAGCTTCCGTAAAGTTCTGTACTACCCGTTATTTCTTCTGTGGCTGCTGATAATTCTCGCTTATGTGTTTGTCCGCTACCTTTTTCCCCAGTTTCTCGAGCTGTTTGAACAGCTGAGCATGGAGCTCCCTTTTTACACCCGGATGGTGATGAAAATGATTTCCGCCGCTCCTTTTTTCTTTGCCTTTGTTTTTATTCTGCTCGCTGGCCTCGGAGTATTTTATGTTTTGGCTGTCCGCCCGAAACCTGCCTCTCATCGGACTCTTTTTTGGACCAGGCTGCCGTTTCTCCATCCTTTTATTACTATGAGAACTACCGCTTCTTTCGCCGAACAGTTCGGCTACCTGCTCTTAAATGGATTGTCTCTTTCCGAAAGCTGTCTGGTGTTAAAAAATCAAAAGCATTCCCAGTTAATACAGGAAGAAGGTGCGCGTATTGAACAGATGCTCGCTGCCGGGACTCCTCTGCCGGAAACATTCCGGCAGTCATGGTACCTTGAAAGCCTCGGACAGGCGGTGCAGTACGGCCAGTCTATTGGAGCGCTCGGCCAGGTGCTTGTGCAATACAGCAGCCAGACGCAGCATAAACTCGAAACAGACATCCAGCGGATGACCATGACTGCCCAGCCTATTCTTTTCTTTTCAGTCGGCATTCTGATTTTAAGTCTTTTCGCTGCAGTATTTTTACCTATGTATCACATGATTACTTCCATACAGTAAAAGGAGTGACCATCCATGCAAACCCCTCACGATTATTTTTCTGAACGACTCTCGGTACTTGAAAAACGCTTGACGGATCTTGAAACGCAGAAAGAAGAAGACATTGCTTCTTTATTAAAGATGCTTCGCCAATCCCGCTCTTCCAGAAAGGAAAAAACATATGCTTAAAAACAATAAAGGTTTTACTATGGTGGAAATGCTGATTGTGCTGCTCATTATTACTGTGCTTCTTTTAATTGCTATCCCGAACATCGGTACAAACAACCAGGTCGCCCAGTCCAAAGGATGCGACGCCACCATCCAGCTTTTAGAAACCCAGGCTGCTGCTTATGAAGTTGAATACGGCAGCGAGCCGTCTTCTCTTCAGGATCTCGTTGAAGCTGACTATGTTGAAACGACCACCTGCCCGGACAACACTCCGCTTGTATATAACAACGGAGCCGTAAGTAAAGGATCCTGATGCCTCTTTTCAGTTCGAAGGGCTACACCTTTCCTGAGGCTGTCGTAGTACTGCTTGTGTTTAGTGTGCTTGCTGCTGTGCCATTTATTCATTTCTCTTCGGCCTATGAAAGCGCACGTGAAGAGCATTTCGTCCAGCAGCTACAGGCTGATCTCGTTTACAGCCAGCACTATGCTTATACTCACCATATATCCACCCGTCTCGATTGGAAGGAAGATGAGGGCTACTACGCCCTTATAGGCAACGACCGCAGTGAACCTTTGATCCAGCGTGACATCCCCGAGGGCTTTTTTGCTCCTACTGCCTCTAAGCTGCAGTTCCATACATTGTCTTATACGGAGAAAGGAAATATTAAAAAAGCTGGTACTGTAGCCCTTCACGGCCCGTCACGGTCATACCGGTTTATATTTCAAATTGGAAGGGGGCGGCTCCGGGTTGAGACATCTTCGTAATGGATTCACGCTGATCGAAGCCGTCAGTGCCCTCTCGCTTCTGTTCGCTGTCACTTTATTTATGCTCCCTCTTCTTCATCAGACTTATCAGACCTGGAGCAGCCAGCAGCTGTACTACGAGCAGCTGTATGTGATGGAAAAGGAAGCAGGGCGCATTCACCAGTCTGCCTCTCCCGCCGTCAATGCTGCTTCCTATTCGAAAGGAAGGATTCATGTTCACATTAAAGAATACGAGGAAGGATACAAAGTGTGTACTTCGATCGAAGGGAGCCGGAACAAACAGTGCGTTTACGTCCTTCCGAAGCAATAAAGGGGTCACACTTCCTGAAATGATTATAACTCTTTTGCTGTTCAGCCTGTGGGCACTGGCCGCTGCTAAATTCAGCAGCCTTCTTTTAACTGATGTCCCGGCTCCCGATACCGAAGCACGTTTATTCGTTCAGCAAATGGAAGAAGATATGCAAATTGCTCAGTCATTAACGTATGAGAAGCAACGGTTTTATATTGAATCCAGACAAAATACGTACGAATATTTTATGTCTAACGGGCGGATCGTACGCCGGGTGGATAACGAAGGATTTGAAATTATGCTCCAGGGAGCTTCTGCTTTTTTTGTAGAGACAGGAGACTACGGCGCAGACGTGGAGGTGATTTTAAATGATGGGCAGCATCTTCAGTCGTTTCTTTCCTATCATGCAGCTACGAAGAAGCTCTTCCCTTTATAAACGTGAAGGCTTTGTTCTTCCCTCCACTATTTTCTTTCTTTTATTCATTTTCTTGTTTATGGTACTGGCTGCCGGACTTTTGAAGCTTCAGCTTCTGCAGCAAAATGAGGAGTTTGGATCCCTGGATGCAAAATGGATGATCCGGAATGCCGAAAATATTTATATTGAAGCACCTTCTGAATCCGGCACCGTATCGATGCCGGATGGCACCGTCGAATGGAAAGAATCCAGGAGCGGCGAAATCAAATTCACTGCCCGTCACCGCCTGGGATTTTCCAAGCAGGTAACTTACACCGCAGATTGGAAAGCCTCTGTTTATAAAGCTCTTTCTTACCCAGAACATAGATAAAGCCGGCAGAGTTAATTCTGCCGGCTTTCAGTATTGGTTACTGCTTTCGTGCATTCCGTATTGGTTACTGCTTTCGTGCATTCCGTACTGATTCCATTTTCTTTTTCATCTGCTTGCCTTCTGCATCACGGCGGTCGTCAATGCGAATATTTGTTGATACACGCTGATAGCCTTCTTCAAAAGGAATTTCGTGTATTTCTCTGACGGCCTGAAGCAGATCGTCAATATTTCCTTCGAGAAGTGTACTCATTGGCGTCATTTCAATATCAATTTTATCATTGTGTTTTTCAAGCACGTCCTGAATTTTTGCTACTGTGTCCGACATCCCGGTTCCCTGTTTGTCTATAGGAGAGACTGTCACATCAACAATTGCCATAGATAACTGCTCCTTTCGTTTTCTTCCAAGCCGGCCCGGAAATTCACGTTCAGCAAGCATCCGAAACGCTGTAATCGCAGTTTGAACGTGTACCTTCTCCGGCACGGAACATGTAATATTTCGTTGAAGCCAATACGAAGGCTTCAGCCATGTGTTTCTGCTGCCGGCAAAATGCCGCTGGAGCACTTCTTCTGCCGCAAAAGCCATTGGCAGTGATATATAAGCGCTGACAGCTATAAAAACATTTCCCGGAGAAGAAACAATGTAAACCGGAGACGCCATGACAAGAAACAAAACGAAGTATATAAAAACAATGTTCGTGGAGCAGTGACGGTTTGTGATCGATGCCCTCCCCACTCTTTTCCACGAGCTTTTTTTAGGGACGCCGGTAAAGCTGAAAACCTTATGCTCTGCGCCGTGAAACTTTTTGAGCTGCTGCGGAAAAATAAAGTGAGTCCCCATGATAAATAGTAAAAACGAATACAAAGGAAGCAGTTGAAATAAGACCGCTGTGAGCCAGGCCGCAGCTGTGAGCTTGTACCAGACGGGCATCGCCCCTATAACCACTGCCGCCACTTTTAAGTAAGACCGCATGGAAAGGGGAAGCAGTTCGGCATGTATCTTTCCTTCACTGCCAACATAGGCTCTGCTGATAAAAGAAGCTCCAAAGAAAAACACGCCGCGCTGATAGGAAAGCCCGCGAATTTTCATGTACGGCTGTTACTCGCCGTACATGAATCGTGAACCTGCGATCCCCGGCTTGGTCATTTCCTTGGCATCTAAAATTTCATCGAGTTCTTCTTCAGACAATATTCCCCGTTCGATGCAGATCGAGCGTACGCTCTGATCCGTTTCAATCGCTTCTCTTGCGATTCTCGCAGCTGTTTCATACCCAACGTGCGGGTTGATGGCTGTAATAATGCCTACGCTTCGTTCTACCATGCTCCGGCAGTGTTCAATATTGGCTGTTATTCCTTCAATAGTAAATTCCCGGAACACTTTCAGACCATTCTGCAGCACTGAAAGGGATTGAAGCAGATTAAATACGAGCACCGGCTCCATTACATTCAGTTCGAGCTGACCGGCTTCCGAAGCATGGCTGATCGTATGGTCATTGCCAATGACCTGAAATGAGATCTGATTAATTAGTTCGCACATGACTGGGTTCACCTTCCCCGGCATAATGGAGGAACCCGGCTGTCGGGACGGGAGGTTAATTTCATTCAGGCCGGTTCTGGGCCCGGAGCTCATCAGCCGGAGATCGTTTGCCATCTTGGACAGGTTAATCGCATGTACTTTGAGTGCCGCTGACAGTTCGGTGTAGGAATCCGTATTTTGCGTTGCGTCCACAAGGTCAGTTGCACTGTAAAATGGCATCCCTGTCTGCTCAGCAAGAATTTCTGCTACACGGTCAATGTATTCGGGCATCGCATTGAGCCCTGTGCCCACAGCTGTGGCCCCGAGGTTAATTTCATACAAATGATCCACTGACCGCTTAATGCGGCGCAGGTCTCTTGTCAGCACCCGTCGGTAGGCACCAAATTCCTGACCAAGGCGGATCGGCACGGCGTCCTGCAGATGCGTACGTCCCATTTTGATAACATTGTCAAACTCTTCTTCTTTTTCGCCCATCGCTTCGATCAAATTATCGAGCGCAGTTACAAGACCCTGTGAAAGACGAAGAGCCGAAATGTGAATAGCTGTAGGAAATGAGTCGTTGGTGGACTGAGCCATGTTTACGTGGGAATTCGGACTCACCCGAAGGTAATCCCCTTTTTCACCGCCCAGTAATTCAATGGCGCGGTTAGCAATAACTTCGTTTGCGTTCATGTTAAAGGAGGTCCCCGCCCCTCCCTGAATAGAGTCCACGATAAATTGATCATCAAATTTACCTTCGATCACTTCGTCTGCTGCTTCTGTGACCGCCTGAGCAATTGATTCATTCAAAAAGCCCACTTCCGCGTTGGCAGTTGCCGCTGCTTTTTTTACGTAGCCGAATCCTTTAATCAATTCCGTGTGCGGCGGATAGCCGGTTATTGGAAAGTTTTCTTTTGCCCTCAGTGTCTGAATTCCGTAATAAGCATCTTTAGGTACTTTCTTTTCTCCTAAAAAGTCACGTTCCACACGGTAGTTTTCCATGTTTTTAGCCCCTTTTTAACGATCATTTTTTCTATTTTATCCGTTCAAGTAATGATTTTTAGCCAGCCACGCGGCTCCTGCCACCCCCGCGTCGTTCCCAAGATCGGCAATAACAAAATCTGTTCCTCTTTTGACTTTGTCGAGCGCAAACATATCAAAATGAGCGCGCAGCGTCTGCAGTAAGTCATCTCCGGCAGCAGCCACACCGCCGCCGATCACGATTCGCTCCGGATTCAGGGTGTTGGCCATATTGCCGACGGCAAGTCCCAGGTAATACATGGCGTGGTCAATCACGCCGGCACAATACGGGTCAGCGGATGTGGCATAGGCGAACAAATCCTTAGTCGTAATCTCTTCCCCACGCTGGTGCACATCATAAATCGGAGAACCTTCGGCTTCGTCGATATGCTCCAGGGCCCCGCGCACCATGCCTGTTGCTGAAGAGATGGTTTCCAGACAGCCGCGTTTGCCGCAGTTACAAAGCCGGCCTCCCTCCGGTTTCACGGTAATATGGCCGATTTCCCCAGCCATATTATCTTTGCCGTTCACCAAATCCCCGTTAAGCACAATTCCTCCTCCGACGCCCGTGCCGAGCGTGATAAAAATCATATCCCGGACGTCTGTCCCGGCCCCTTTCCAGTATTCGCCCGCCGCTGCAAGATTGGCATCGTTATCGAGCGCCACGGGAAAACCGAGCTTTTCTTCGAGAATACGAGCGACCGGGTAATCCTTCCACCCTATGTTTGTTGCGAATTCGATAATGCCATTTTCTATGTCGATAAAGCCGGGAAGCCCCGCACCGGCGCCGGCGATTTTCGTCAGTGGAATTTGCTTTTCATTCAGTTCATGCTCGATCGATGCGGCAATTTCATCGAGCACGTATTTTCCGTTTTCTTCCTTGCTGGTCGTGATGCTCCATTTATGCTGCATGCCCCCGTCCTGGTCAAAAAGCGCCATTTTTACCGCGGTGCCGCCGATATCGATTCCGATCACGTAATTTTCAGCCATTTGTCTACCCCTTTTCCTGCTCGATTCGTCGTTCTCTTTTTATCGTTAATAAAGCAGTCTGATACATCCTGACATCCAAAAGTCCGTTTTTATAGGCTTCTCTGATTTCTTCTTCCATTAAGTCTAAATCCATTAAACGATTTTTCGTATAGATGAAGGCCCCGACCGTGCGCAGCCACATCCGGATTTCTGTCATGGATTCCATAGTTATCCTGCTTCCTTTCATTATAGCAAGCGAAAGGCGTTTTTCTACTACGTATTTTGATTAATTCCACCGGTACATACCGATCGCAAAAAAGATGGCAAACGCCAAAACAAAAAACGCAAACGCTCCTACACGCACAAACTGCCATCGGTGTCCCGGAAGATGCACAAGAACGGAGGCTATAAATCCACCGACAAGACCGCCAATATGGGCCCCGTTATCCACTGCCTGCACGGTAAACCCAAATATCAGGTTAATCCCGAGTATGACAAGCACGTTCATGCCAAGTGTACGGAAAAACAGCCGTTGATGGGCAAGTCCCAGATATAAAAGGGCCCCGAAACAGCCAAAGATAGCACCACTGGCTCCGGCTGACACCTGTTCATTCATAGCAAAGCTGACCGTCGATGCAAATACACCTGCGGCAAAATAAATGATAATAAAGCGCGTTGTGCCGTAAATACGTTCTGTGATGCCGCCAATAAAAAACAACGCCAGGCTGTTCATAAACAAATGCAGAAAACCGATATGAAGGAACATAGCAGTAACCAGGCGCCACCATTCTCCGTCTACAATTCCCGGATTGTATTTCGCTCCAAGCTCGATGAGAGTGTTGACGTTCATACTGCTTCCCGATTGCTCCAGCACTAAAAAAATCATGGCAAGCAGTGCCAGCACAATATAGGTCACAATCGGCTTCCCGCTTGAAAAAAAGGACATGTCCTGCTCTTCAAGCTCCCGCTGCTTTTTTTCCGCCTGCCGGCGGTAAAAGGAGGCTCTTTGTTCATGCTCTTCGGGTTCGAGCTCTTCTTCCAGGCCGCCCCATGCCCATTCATTGGTTTTTAGATACGTACTGACAGAAGGGGGCGCATCCGCCAGGCCCCGCCCGTTGTCATCGGCGAACAAAAAGGAGCGGGCTTCGCGGTCTCCGCTCTCCATCGGCTCTGTCATATCTGCCGGAGGATAAGAAGTAATATATACGTTCGCAAATTTTGCTTTCCTTAAGGCGAGCCGCCGTTTCCACCCGTGAAAGCTTTTTTCCGCTTCATGCCTGTCTTCTTCCAGCCGCCCGAGACGTTCATATTCCACCCGTGCCATGCGCACAATCCAGGGTTGTCCGTCCACATCCCCCTGAAGCCATACGCGCTTCCGGTCCGGACCGACGTCAATCAGGCGGAAGGATTCTTCCTCCATAAGCTGCTCTGTAAATTTCCAAAACTGGTGAGCTTCCCGTTTAGACATCCGAACGCCGTCCTTCTTCCACTATTTCTCTTAAATATGATGCTGCCTGATTGAATTCGCTAAACTCTTTTACTGTATTTGCCGAAGGTCCTGCTTTCTCCCCGCGGGTGTTCACATAGATAGCTTCCCATCCTGCATTTTCCGCTCCCCTTATATCGTGGGCCCACGAGTCACCGACAAACAGCGCCCGTTTTTTCCGGCTATCCATAAGCTGCAGCGCTTCATCAAAAATTGCCGCTTTCGGCTTCGGAGCTTCGGCCATTTCAGAAATAAAAAGATGACGGTGGTCGATCCAGCGATCAAGCTCAAGCTGATAAAACTTTTCTTTCTGCAGTTTCTCTGACCCATTTGTAATAATACCGAGGCGGACGCTGCTTTTTGTGAGCGATTCCAACAAACCAGGTACACTCTCAAACAGTTCGCTGAATTCCGGCAGCCGCTGCTCATACTCCTGATGAAACTCGAGTGCTTCCCGGCGTGACGCCGGGAGCCCAAACACGTGCATCGTTTCTGCATACCGCTTTACCCGGTACTGCTCCTGCGTAAGAGTGCCTTCCTCGTATTCCCGCCAAAACAAATCACAGTGATATTTAAACACCTCGAACCACTTATCTTCATGAACGAACGGAGCTTCTTTATTCATCTGCTGTCTGATGGAAACAAACACAGCTTTGATTGTTTTTTGAAAAGCTTTTTCGTGATCGTAGAGGGTATTGTCCAGATCGAAACAAATCGTTGTCCAGCGCATGTACTTGTGCCACCTTTCTTCCTTCTATTATAGCAACCTCCCGCTAAAGGCGAAATCAAAAGGAAAAGAAAGAAACAATGTACAGCACCACAACCACCACACCGCCTCCAAAGGAGCTTAACGCATTCACAGCGTTGTTTGTCATCCATGAAATGCCCGAGGCGTGAATGGTTTCCCTTCCATGATGGACTGCAGCTTCCGTATAGGACCCACATACGCTGCAGCGATTCATCCGTTCTGTATAGGCTCCGAGAAATGTATCAATAAAGCAGCCGCATACGCCAGCAGCACTTACAGCAATAAGCATAAAGACATTCGGCTCCGAAGAAATAAAATAAACTACCCCTCCCACAAGCAAAGCACCGCCAAAAGCTCCCAGCGTTCCTGCTCCGGAAACCGCTCCGGAAAAACCGTTTTCTATTCGTTTTCGGCTGCGCACGTGAAACGGCCGGCCACCAAACCGGCGGCCAAGCTCTGACGCCCACGTATCCGCATTTGCTGCCGCCGCTGCACCTGCAGCAGCAGCTAAAAACCCTTCCCAAGAAGCGGCGCTGGACAAAGCAGCAAATATAAGCATCGGTCCTCCATTCGCCCATACCTGCCCGCTGTCCCGCTGTTCCTTTTCCTGTTTATTTAAACGTGACAGAGCTGTCGAACTTACAAAAAAAGTAAGCAGCGCTGCTGCCCCCAGCCATCCTGTCCATGTGTATATAAGCGTGCCGAGCACTCCGGCTGATACCGTTGCGGTAAACGTTAATGATCCTTTTTGCCAAATCATCATTAAAAACAGCACGAATACTAAACCGAGTGCCGTTTCACCCCACATGAATAAGGCCTTCGCTGCTGATAAGGGTTTGGACCGGCACGTCGTGCGCTTCCACCGGAATACACTCCTGAAGCTGAAAAGGATGAATCAGGGAGGCCGTAGCAAAATCCGCCCGGTTTAAAAAGCGGTCATAGTATCCGCCCCCGAACCCAACGCGGTAGCCCTGCCTGTTAAATACAAGACCAGGCACAAGAACAAGATCCAGCTGCTCCGGAGGCACCAGGGGACAGACACTTTTTTTAGGCTCATATATCTGACCGATCGAGCGCTCGAGCTCACCGAATTCCTGTATTTCATAAAAATCCATTCCGCGTTGCTCAGGTTCAATTTTAGGTACACACATCCGCTTTCCCTGCTGCCATCCCGTTTCAATAATCGGCCCGGTATTTATTTCATTTTTGAGCGAAACAGTTACAGCAATCGTCTCCGCCTGTTTCCATCCGCTCCATTGGAATAAGTACTCATAAATCTTTTTTTCTGCCGCCAGGCGATCACTTCCGGAAAGATTTTGATAGGCGCTGTTTACCTGCTGCCGGAGCATATGTTTATTCAATTATTTGCCCTCCCATGTCTTTTCATTGGACCATGCTTTAAAGACAAAAGAAAAAGCAGCTGGGAGATGTAATCTCCTGCTGCTTATTTCGTTTCGCGATGAAGAGTGTGCTTTCCTAAACGAGGAGAATATTTGTTCAACTCAATACGCTCAGGGTTTGTGCGTTTATTTTTGCTGGTGATGTAATTACGGTCACCAGTCTCTGTGCAGGCAAGCGTTACTTGTACACGCATGTGATTCCCTCCCTACTTTCGTACATTTTTCATACTTAGTAATACTATCAGATTCCTATTTGTGCTTCAAGTCTGTGATGTTAGTTTTTCTCAGGAAAGTTAAGAATATTTTTTGTAAAAGCGGCAAATCAGTAAAAAGTGTTAAGAACAAAACAACTTGCTGCAGTCTTTTATTCCAGCAGGATTACTGTTCTTCCCCGTCGCCGCCGGAGTTTTCTTCGTCTCCTGCGTTTTCTTCATTGTCGTCCGTGGTTTCGCCATTTTCTTCATTTTCACCTTCAGCTTCGTCTTCGCTGTTTCCGGCTCCCGGACGTTCTTCCTTAAGATTCACATATGCCTGCATCGTATCAGCGGCAATGCTGTTGGCGATACCCGAGCGTCCACCCTCATCACTCGAATAAGCGTTAGGAACCACTACCGCAATCGCTATCTCCGGGTCTTCATACGGCCCGTAGGCGATAAAGGTCTGGTTGTTTACCTCTACTACTTCATTGTCGCTTTCTCTGCGGACACTGCGCTGGGCCGTCCCTGTTTTCCCGGCAATTTCCATATTTACGTCCGTGAAATAGCTGTCCGCGGTTCCCAAATCCGTGTTTACCACATCGTACATACCTTCCTGGGCAATATCAAAGTATTCTTTGTCAATATTAACCCGGTTCAGCATTTCTGGTTCAAACTGGTGAAGCACTGCACCCATTTCGTCCGTATTACGGTTTGGTTCACGAATTTCTTTCACGAGGTGAGGCTCCATCCGTTTACCGTCGGAAGCAATAGTCGCGGAATACTGCGCCAGCTGCAGCGGTGTGTACGTGTCAAGCTGGCCGAAGGAGAAGAACAACAAGCTGCCCGGCACCTGCCTCCCAGCATTTAAACCAGTAGCTTCTGATGGCAGATCGATGCTAGTTTCCACCCCAAGCCCGAACTGATGATAATAGTCTCTCATTGTCGCATATGCCTCGTCCACCTTTTGATCGTTGAAACCATCGCCGCTTCCATACTCATAGTCCATCAGCCGCATCGCAATTTCGGACATAAATATGTTGGATGATTCCTGGATAGCACCGACAATATCTATTGTGCCGATTTCGTGAGAAGATTCGACTTGTCCTCCTGGGCCTGGAAGGTCAATCGGCCTGTCATTAATTTTTGTATCTTCCGTGATAACTTCCTCTTGGAGGCCGATCATGCCTGTTGCCGGTTTGATTGTCGACCCCATCTCGTACGTATTCGTTACGTTCCCGAGTTGATCATCATAACCGTTCATAGCAAGTATTTCCCCGGTATTCGGATCGATTGCAGTCACATAGGCCTGCTGATCGTTTGGAAACGATCCCTCCGACTGCCCCATCTGATTATCAAGTATCGTCTGTACTTCCTGCTGCAGATCCATGTCAATCGACAACACGAGGTCATTGCCACGGCTTCCGTTATTCGTCTCCTCGGCGTCATCATCCTCACCGCTGACAGTTCCCTTTTTGCCTCTCAGCGTGTCTTCATAGTATTCCTCGAGAAAGCTCTGGCCAACCTCATCGGAGCGCTGATACCCTTTAGCAAGAAACTCGGTTACGGTTTCTTCAGGAATTGACCCCACTTTTCCGTAAAGGCTCTGGAAGGCCTGCGTATACTGATAGTCACGCCGGAAGTCCCTCGTTACATCCACACCATCAAGTTCATCGAGACGGGCGCTGATCGCCGTGGCCTCTTCTTCTGTCAAATCCCGTTTAACACGCTGCGGCGAGTCATAGTACCCCGAAATCATTTCACTCCAGATGGCTACAACTTCCAGCTCTTCGTCACTGATATCATTCAATTGTTCCTCTGTAATCCGATCGAGCTGTACTTCATATGGATCTTTATCGTTTTCCATCAGGCGCTCTTCTTCTTTGTCTGAGACAAGCTCCTTTGCTTCACTTTCACGAGTTAACAGCCAGTAGTCCTGCAAGTTTCTTTCCGGCATGCTCTCACGGTCTGTTTCCTCTTCATCAAATTCAATCAGTTCAGCCAGTTCTTCAGCCGTCTGAAGGCGTTCTTCGTCCTCATAGCTTCTCTGGTTCGTATACGTTAAAGTCAGAATAAGATTATTATCCACCAGCTCGGTTCCATTGCGGTCGTACATAATTCCGCGCGGGGCATCGACCCGGCTCGCCGATGTGGAGGCCGTTTCATTCACATCCTCTTCGTACGTATCACCTTCAACGATCTGTACGTAGCCAAGCCGCAGGATTAATATTGAAAACAATATAAAAACAGCGAAAAAAAGTACGTTCAGCCGAAAAGGAATGGAAGGTTTTTTATTTTTTCTGGAAGCCACACGCAATCCCTCTCTTAATATATGTAAGTTTGCTTGTTTCCAGTTAAGTATAGCATAGAAAAAAGCCGCTGCCGAACTTCTGCTCTCTTCCTAAACAGAAAAAATCCGTTCCCGGTTTCCGGGAACGGACTCTTTAAATATATTATTTAGCTGCCTGATAGTTCTTTTCAACTTCGTCCCAGTTTACAACATTCCAGAATGCTGCTACATAATCCGGACGACGGTTTTGATACTTCAGGTAATACGCGTGCTCCCAGACATCCAGGCCGAGAAGTGGAGTTTTACCTTCCATGATCGGTGAATCCTGGTTGAGCGTATCCATAAGCTCAAGCTCGCCGTTGTTTAATACGAGCCAAGCCCAGCCGGAACCAAAACGTCCAACTGCTGTTGCGCCGAATTCTTCTTTGAACTTGTCAAAGCTTCCCCATTTGCTCTTAATGGCATCTGCCACTTCGCCTTTTGGTTCGCCGCCGCCATTAGGGCTGAGAAGCTTCCAGAAGATGGAGTGGTTGGAGTGGCCGCCGCCGTTATTTCTTACTGCGGTACGGATATCTTCAGGTACAGCGTTCAAATCGCTGATCAGTTCATCAACGCTCTTGTTTTGAAGATCGCTGTGATTTTCCAAGGCTGAATTTAATTTTGTCACATACGTGTTGTGGTGTTTATCATGGTGAATATTCATTGTCTGCTCATCAATATGAGGCTCCAATGCGTTTGGTGCATAAGGTAGATCTGGTAGTTGATGTGTACTCATACAAAATGCCCTCCTTGAAAGTTCTGGTGATTTGTTCAAAGTGACTTTGCGTTAATTTAGTATACAAAATTACACTTAGTCTACTTTTACTTTACCAAAACAATTCTTATTTTTCAAATCGGCTTTCTGCTGTAATCAACTAGAAAGCCTGCCAAAGTTAATTATTCCCTTATACTTCTTCTTTAAACATAAAAATCTAACCAGCTTTCGCTGCACATGGAAAAACCAGCCTCTCAAAAGCGTCTATATTCCCGATTTGCCACGTCCCGCCCAGAGCTGTCTTCAAAATAAAAAAACTTCTCCGGCATTTGCGGAAAAGTTAGCTGTCCAGTTATATAAAAATTAGTATTTAATATAATAATGGCGGAGGAAGAGGGATTCGAACCCTCGCGAGCCGTAAAGCTCCTAACGGTTTTCGAGACCGTCCCCTTCAGCCGTACTTGGGTATTCCTCCAGATGCATATTTACCCACTGATTCTTAAAGTGGTGGACCCTGTAGGACTCGAACCTACGACCGGACGGTTATGAGCCGTCTGCTCTAACCAACTGAGCTAAGGGTCCTTAAAAGCATTGCAGACAAAAAAATGGGGCGGTTGATGGGAATTGAACCCACGAATGCCGGAACCACAATCCGGTGCGTTAACCACTTCGCCACAACCGCCGTATGAGTATGTAAATATATTGGTAGCGGCGGAGGGGATCGAACCCCCGACCTCACGGGTATGAACCGTACGCTCTAGCCAGCTGAGCTACGCCGCCATGGCTCCGCAGGCAGGATTCGAACCTGCGACCAATCGGTTAACAGCCGATTGCTCTACCACTGAGCTACTGCGGAATGTGTTACTGCCGTTTTTACGACAGTAATTACTATATCATTTCCTTAAAAACGCGTCAAACAGATTTTTGTATTTCTTTAAACAAGAATTATTATAATATAAATGGCATTCACTAGCAATATACCGCCCTTTATAACAACGCTTGCGACAAACCCGCCGACAGATCCTACACCAATTTTACCAAGCTGCTTCCACGATTTCTGGCCTCCGATTAACTCTCCAATAACAGCTCCGGCAAGTGCGCCAATCAGAATGCCGGCGACCGGAATGATAAACGGGCCGACAACCAGACCGATCAGGCTCCCCCAGATGCCGTATTTCGTACCTCCACTCCGCTGGATACCATAATAATTAGCCGCGTAATCAATTACAAACAGCAGCACCGCAATAACTGCCTGAATCACCCAGTAAACTACACCGATATCTGCAAACCCATAGCCCAGTGCAAACATAAGGGCAGCAGCTGCGTGAAAAATACCACCCGGCAGAATCGGATAAACAACCGCGACAAGCGCCAGTGTGTAGCAGGCAATCCCCAGTAAATACCATATCAGTTCCATACGTACCTCCCTTTGCAGATGTATGATAATTCTATAGCCGCTTTTCTCTCTATATAATCAATAAAAAAGAAGGAGGCAATCCTCCTTCTTTTTCTTATGAAACCTCCCGGTCATCCAGTACCGTTTCGGCAATATTTACAGAATGGTCGCCGATACGCTCTAAATTACTGATCATGTCGACAAACACGATACCGGCAGAACCAGAGCACCTGCCTTCATTCAGACGCAGGATGTGTTTTTTACGCAGCTTCCGCTCCATCTTATCGATATCTTCTTCCTGTCTGGCAACCTGCTGGGCAATCTCATAATCATCTTTTTCAAGTGCTTCGACAGCACGGTTAAATGTGCTGATCGTCAGCGTGAACATTTCATTTAAGTCTTTGTACGCTTCTTCTGAAAGCGTCACTTTATTGGTCAGCTGATAGTCCACAAGCTCCATCACATTTTCCATGTGATCGCCGACACGTTCAATGTCGCGGACAGTATCCATCACAACTGAGTGTTTCCGCGAATTTTCCTTAGACAAAGAGCGGGCGGAAATACCGATCAAATAATCCGTAATATTTTTGTCGAGATTGTTGATCGCTTCTTCGTACCGGACGATGTTTTCCGCGTCCTTTTTATTTTTGGTCTCCAGGTAACTTTCGCTCTTCTGGAGGCCTTTACCTGCATATTCCGCCATCCGCAGGGTTTCGAGCTTCGCCTGGTCGAGCGCGATCGCCGGGGACTGCTGGATAAAGGCCGGATCGAGGTGCTTGGCTTTGTACTCGATTTCGTCCCCTTTGCCCGGCACGAGCTTCGTGACCAGGTAGGCCAGCGCCCC